>JBGVHJ010000019.1:0-70705 GCA_045122255.1 Eubacteriales bacterium
GGGAGGTGGATCGCGTAGCGAGACGGAGGGATTGTAAAAGTAACATTTCACAGCAAAACAATCCCTCAGTCAGCTTCGCTGCCAGCTCCCTTTACACAAGGGAGCCTATCGCGCAAATCTGCCTCGCTAAACCCACCGACAGATCAAAATTTGAAATAATACAAATTGGAGAAACATATATGAACATAGCAGTATTAGCGGGAGGATATTCTCCCGAAAGAGACGTATCGCTTACCTCGGGCTCGCTGATCGCCAACGCGCTGATCGACGAGGGACACAACGTGTGCCTTGCCGACGTTTATCTCGGCATCAGAGACGAGGAGCTTAACGAAAAGACCCCCTTCAACAAAGAAAAGAAGACGGTGTATAAGGTAGAGCACACCGTTCCCGATCTTGCGGCTCTCAAGGAGCAGAGCGGAAACGGAAACGCGCTTATCGGTCACGGTATAATCGAGCTCTGCCGCGCGGCGGACGTGGTTTTTCTTGCCCTTCACGGAGCTATGGGTGAGAACGGTCAGCTTCAGGCGACCCTCGACAATTACGGTATCAAATACACCGGATCGGGATACGTAGGTAGTCTGCTTGCTATGGATAAGGATATTTCCAAAAAGATGTTCACGGGTGCGGGTGTAAGAACGCCCGAATGGCTCTATTTTTCGGCAAAGGACGGCAATATCGCCGAGATCGAGGAGAAGATCGGCTATCCCTGCGTAGTCAAGCCCTGCTCCTGCGGCTCCAGCGTTGGAATTTCCATCGTCGATGATAGAAACGGGCTCGAAACAGCTCTTGCCGAGGCAGAGAAGTATGAGGACAATATTTTGGTAGAGAAAAAGATCGAGGGCAGAGAGCTGACCGTCGGAATCCTCGACGGAGAGGTGCTTCCCGCCATCGAGATCATTCCCACCGAGGGTTTTTACGATTACAAGAACAAATATCAGGCGGGTAAAACGGTTGAGATCTGCCCCGCGCCGATATCCGAGGAGATAAATTCTGCGCTTGCTGAGCAGACGAGACGCGCATTTGCGGCGCTCCGCCTTTCGGGATATTCGAGATTTGATTACATAGTCGATGCAAACGGTGATCCTTGGTGCCTTGAGGCCAACACTCTCCCCGGAATGACCCCCACAAGCCTGCTTCCGCAGATGGCGGCGGCTAAGGGAATGAGCTACGGCTCTCTTTGCTCCAAAATCGTGGAATTGGCGATGAAAAAGTAATATTAAATGCGGTTTTTGCCTTGAATTTTTATGTATAAAATGCATAAAAGTCATTGACAAAGACCGCATTTTATTATATAATAAATTTAATGGCAAATTTTGTGAAAATCTTTGCCTCAAAAGACAAATTAACCCCGAGAAAAGGAGTTTAAAAGTATGGATTTCAAGAACATTGACAAGAAATACCGTCCCGTGCCCTTCTGGTCGTGGAACGAGAAGCTGAACGTGCCCGAGTCTCTCCGCCAGACCGCACTTATGGACGAGGTGGGAATTGGAGGCTACTTTATGCACGCCCGCGGCGGTCTTCAGACCGAGTATATGGGTGAGGAGTGGTTTGAGAATATAGGCGCTTGTATCGAAGAATGTAACAAACGCGGTATGCACGCTTGGGCATACGATGAAAACGGCTGGCCCTCCGGCTTTGGCGGCGGTAAGGTCAACGGCAAGGGCGAGAGATATTGGCAGAAGTATCTCCGCGCGCTCCCCAAGGATGCCGACAGAAGCCACATCGAGCCTCACAGAATCATCTGCGAGAGCGGCGACCTCTGCTTCTACTATGAAGTTAACCCCTTCTACGTTGATACCCTTGACGCTTTTGTTATCAAGGATTTCATCAATGAAATATACGAGCCCTACTATGAAAAATACGGCTCTACCTTCGACGGCTTCTTCACCGACGAGCCTCAGATCTCCAGAAACGGTATTCCGTGGAGCTTGACTCTTATCGACAAGTATCAGGAAGCTTACGGCGAGGATCTTTGCGCCGTTCTTCCTTGCCTCATCGCTCAGGTTGGCGACTATCAGACCGTCAGAATCAAGTTCTGGAAGTTGATCACCGATCTCTTCTCGGCTAACTTTATGAAGCAGATCTTTGATTGGTGTAACGAGCATGATCTTAAATTTACAGGTCACCTTGTTCTTGAGGAGACCCTTATGGCTCAGCTTATCTCCAACGGTGCCTGCATGCCTCACTACGAGTACCTCACCATTCCCGGTATGGACTGGCTGGGCAGAAATATCTACCCCTGCCTGACTCACCATCAGGTAGCGTCCACCGCCGCTCAGGTTGGCAGAAAGCAGGTGCTTTCCGAGACCTTCGCGCTCTGCGGACACAACGTAGGTCACGATGAGCTCAAGAGAAACTACGAGTGGATGATGGTCAGAGGTATCAACCTCATGTGCCAGCACCTCGAGGGATACTCCAACAGAGGTATCAGAAAGAGAGACTATCCTCCGGCAATGTACATTCAGCAGCCTTGGTGGGCAGATTACAAGGTATTCAACGATGCAATGAGCCGCGTTGGTATGCTTCTCGCTGAGGGTGAGATCAAGTTTGACACCCTGCTTATGCACAACCAGACCTCGGGCTGGATCACCTTCAACTGCGGAAATAACACCCTGCCCGACGGCAAGGATATCAAGTATTATAACCAGTCTCTTATCAACGCGACCCTCGCTCTTGAGGCTAAGCACATTCCTTTCCATCTCGGCGACGAGACACTTATGGAGAGACATGCTCGCGTTGAAGGCAACAAGCTGATCATCGGTGAGCAGACCTACACCACCGTTGTTCTTCCCGAGTATATCTGCTTTATGGAGAACACTCAGAAGCTGCTTGACGAATTCAAGGCTAACGGCGGTAAGATCGTTACCGACATCGCTACTCTTGAGGCTAATCCTATTATCGACAACGAGAAGATCACCTTCACATGGCGTGACTATGGTGACTTCAAGATGTACTATTTCGTAAACTCCAACAATAGCGACGAGAAGGCTGTTATCACAAAGGGCAGCTACGCTATCGACATCGCAACCGGTGAAAAGGTTGAGTTCTCGGGCGAATACACCTTCCCCGCATACGGAAGCCTTGTTGTTATCGACGACGGCACTCCCGCATCTGCCAAGAAGGCAGAGAAGAGCCTTACCGCTCTTGATATTACCGGTAACTGGACTGTTGAGAACGCTACTTATAACTCTGTTACCCTTGACAAGTGCGACTACTGGTTCGACGGCGAGCTTCAGGAAGAGAACGGCTACGTGCTTAACGTAGTTCCCAGAACCACCGAGCTTCACAGACCCGTCAACGTTCGTTGCGCGTTCAAGATCGATCTTGAATACGTTTCCGACAAGCTCTTCGTGGCTGTTGAGACTCCCGAGATCTTTACCGTCAAGGTAAACGGCATCGAGATCGACAAGACCGATTGCGGCTTCTTCCGTGATTCCTCCTTCCGCATGCTCGACATTCAGAAGTATGCCAAGGTAGGCGAGAACGTAATCGAGCTGATTTCTCTTATTACTCAGTCCGAAGAGGTTTATGAGAACATAGAAAAGAGTAAGAAGTTTGAGTCTGAGAAGAACAAGCTTACCTATGATATGGAGATCGAGGCTATCTACCTTGTAGGCGACTTCGCCGTTAAGACCGAGGGAACCTTTGAGCCTATTCCCAATAACGCATATTTCTTCGATGGCAAGTTTACCGTTGTAGAGCCTAAGGCTGAGATCGAGCTTAAGAACCTTGAGCAGAACGGCTACACCTTCTTCTCCGGCGAGCTTACCGTTTCCAAGAAGTTCACCTTGGATAGCACCGATTACAAGCTCTCCTTCGCGAAGAACGGCTTCAATGCACTCAGAATCAAGGTTAACGGACAGTACGTTTGCACAGCTATGTGGGCACCCTACGATATTGATCTCTCCGAGTATCTCACCGTTGGCGAGAACACCGTTGAGCTGACTATCGTAAACAACCTCCGTAACCTTCTTGGTCCTCACCACCACATAGGCGGCGAGCTCCTCGGCGTTGGTCCTTCCTCCTTCTATAAGGAGCCCTGCATCTGGAACGGATTTGCTACAAATTACTTTACTGAAAAGTATAGCTTCGTAAATACGGGACTTATTTAATTGCATAAAAAATCAGGGGAGAAAGCTCGCAGAGCTTTCTCCCCGTTTTTGTGTTTCAAATTTTGATTTATGGGGATGCGGAGGGGAGGCGCGCGTTACTTTTCTTGAAAGAAAAGTAACCAAAAGAACTTCCCCTGAAATTATTTGGTGGTGTAGCCATATTGTCATTTTACACCGTGAGGATTTTAAACAAAGCCTCACTGCTATCGTGTTGCAAGTACGATTTAAATCCTTTATTTAAAAGAGTTTGCAATACACCCGAAACACGGTAGAAGATATATTTTGATTAAAATCTCCACGGTTTTATTTGACAATATGGCTTCTCTATCTATTAATTTTAGGGAAGCTTTTTGGCTCCACCTTTTTCTCGAAAAAGGTGGAAACCGCATCCCCGCGTCCCCGATAAACTGCAATTTATCTCTGTATCCCCTTTTTCCTGAACTCTGCAGGTGAGAGCCCCGTTTGCTTTTTGAATGCGTAGTTAAAGCCTCTGATGCTCTGGAATCCGCTTTCAAAGGCAATCTCGGTGATGGGAAGGGTACTATCTCTCAAAAGCGAGAGCGCGTGATCGATGCGGAAGGTGTTCAGATAATCGGTAAACGACATTGCAAACATATCGTTGAACGTCTTTGAAAGATAGCAATAATCGTACCCGAGATGAGCGGCGAGGGATTTAAGAGAAATATTCTTTTGATAATTTTCCGCGATATACGCGGCGATCTCTGACATAAGATTGCCGCGGCGGTTGTCGCGAGGGATAAGCTCGGTCTGTCTGAGATATTCGCTTGTCAACGCGTAAAGGCAGGATTTCAAGAGAAGTATATCGTCGTTTTTGCCGTTCATCAGATTTTCTGTCAAAAAGCTATTTACGGAGTCGCTGCAACGGAATCTGAAATCCGCACCTGTTTTGCCCTCGATCCGCTTTTTGAACTCGTGGACGAAATCCTCGGAAAATACGCCTACCCAGATCCTTGAATTATCCAAAGTTTTTACCGAGTGTATCTCGTTTGAAAGACAGAGCGCAAAATCCCCTTCGTTGAGCGTTTGCAGGTTCCCGTTTACCGAATAAAGGGCTTTTCCTTTTAAAACGTAGGCGATTTCGTAGTTTTTGTGAAAATGATGGGTGTAGTTCACGTTATCATACACGAAAATGTTGTAATTGTAATTATTTTGAGAATTGTGAGGCTGGTGGAAAATTTTCATAAGCCCTCCGATTAAAAGACAATTTATTGCTATAATTATACAATATATTACTTGTATTTGTCAATATATAATTATAGAATAAAAGTAGAATAGCGGAAAGGAGCGGGAAAATGGCTGAAGCACTGATTTTTTCAATAGAAGAATTTTCGGTTTTCGACGGGCCGGGCATTCGCACCACGGTCTTTCTCAAAGGGTGTCCATTGCGTTGCGAGTGGTGTCACAATCCTGAGGGGCAGAGCTTTGAAAATGCAATAGTTCGCTCAACTAACGGTTGTATCGGTTGCGGAGAGTGTCTGCGTCGGGCAGAGCGCGTCGACGGGGGAAAGAGATTTACCGAAGACGGCATTGCTAACTGCCCACAGAATCTTTTGCGATATTCGGCGAAAAAATATACGGGGGAGGAGCTTACAGCCCTTTTGTCCAAAAATTTTGCCATATTAAATGCGAGCGGAGGCGGAATCACCTTTTCGGGTGGCGAGCCTCTTGCCAATGCAGATTTTTTGCTTGAGTGCCTCGGTCTTATGGAAGGCGGGGTCAACCGCGCGGTGCAGACCTCGGGGTTTGCCTCTCAGGAGGTCTTTGAAAGAGTTCTTGATCGGTGTGACTATATGCTTTTCGACTTAAAACTTGCCGACGGGGATATGCACAGGCGGTATACCGGCGTTTCAAATCAATTGATACTTAAAAATTTTGCCACGCTTGCTTCAAGCGGTAAGAGCTTTGTTGTGAGGATCCCTATGATCCCCACCGTCACCGATACCGAGGAGAATATTCGCGGAATCTGCGACATTCTTTCAAGCAACGGTGTAAAATACGTTGAGCTTTTGCCCTACAACAAGCTTGCGGGCGCAAAGTATCCGCTTGTGGGCATGGAATATATGCCGAGCTTTGACGGTGGTATCGAGCCGCAGATGAGATTTGAAATTTTTGAAAAATACGGCATCGAAGCCGTTAGGATGTGACGGGAGAAACTTTTATGACGGAAAGAGTAAAAAAGCATTATGAACTTTTAAAATCAAAGAAATACAGGGCAGTCAGGCGCGAGCTTGATATGAACGTAGGGGATGCGGTTGACGGAATGAGCCTTCTCGAAAGCGATGCTTACATGCTGAAATTTATGCTGGACAGGGAAGAGCCTCATCTTATTGAAGACGATATTTTCGGCTTTAACCGCACCGTAAAGAGCACTCCCTTTGCAGAATACGACGGCAAAAGATTGCGCTCGGGCGGCACGGGAAACGTAACGATCAATTACGGTCGCGTTCTTGAGAACGGAATGGACGATATTTGCCGCAGAATTAAAGAAAAAATGACCGATTGTGATGAAAGCAAGCTCGATTTTTATAAAAGCGCGCTCTCCTGCGTCGAAAGTGCGCTGGCGTTTTCCGACAGATACCGCGAGTATGCCAAAGCTCAGGGAGCCGAAAGACTGCATAATGCGCTGTGTCGCGTTCCTCACTTTGGTGCGACAAGCTTTTACGAGGCTTGTGTTTTTATAAAATTTATCATTTTCACTCTGCGTTGCAATCGAAATAACCATCTGACACTCGGCGGATTTGATAAATATATGTATCCGTATTTCAAAGCGGACCTTGAAAAAGGGGTAAGCGAGGGGGAGCTTTTCGAGACCCTTGAGGACTTTTTCATTTCGCTGAATTTTGATACCGACCTTTACGTAGGCGTTCAGCAGGGAGATAACGGGCAGAGCATGGTGCTGGGCGGCAGAGATGCTGACGGTAACGATCGCTTCAACCGTCTTTCGGAGATGTGTCTTGATGCCTCCAAGGAGCTTTGCGTTATAGATCCGAAGATAAACCTTCGTGTTGATAAAAATACCCCTCTTTCCCGTCTTGAATCGGCTACCGAGCTGACGAAAAAGGGGCTTGGCTTCCCGCAATATTGCAATGACGACGTGGTTATCCCCGGACTTGAAAAGCTGGGATATTCGCACGCTGACGCTTGCAATTACACCGTTGCCGCCTGCTGGGAGTATATCACGGAGGGCAGGGGCGGCGATTGGCCCAATATTGAAAAGGTCAACTTTCCAAAGGCGGTGGAGAAGGCGGTCAATACTTATCTTGCCGATTGCGTCGATTTTGACGAATTTCTTGAGAGGGTCAAGGAGTGTGTTGCCGAGGAGTGTGGCAGGGTTGCCGACTTTGTTTACAGAGGTAAGATGCATACGTCGCCTTATCTTTCGGTTTTTATTGACGATTGTATAGATCGCGGGTTGGATATGACCGAGGGTGGTGCGATATACAACAATTTCGGTCTTCACGGTGTGGGAATTGCCAATGCGGCGGACGCTATCGCGGCGGTGAAGAAGGCGGTATTTGAGGATAAGAAATACACGGTGGATGAGCTTTTGACGGCTATAAAAGCAGATTTTGAAGGTTACAGCGAGCTTCGCAATTATCTGCTTTCCTGCCCCAAAATGGGAAATAACGACGATTACGTTGATATATATGCAAGCCTTATGATGGAGATCTTTGCAGAAACGCTGAAGGGAAAGACCAATCATTTCGGCGGTAGGATCCGTCCCGGAACGGGAAGTGCAATGGAGTATCTCTGGAGCGCGGCTCAGGTGGGTGCCACCGCCGACGGAAGGCACGCGAAGGCGCCTTTTCCCTCAAGCTTTTCACCTGCGGTGACTACCAGGCTTAAAGGTCCTCTTTCTTGCATACAGTCCTTCACGAAGCACGATATGACCGAGGTTATAAACGGCGGCCCCTTGACTATGGAGATACACGAAAATACCTTTCGAAATCCCGAGGGGGTGAAGAAGGTGGCGGCTTTGGTAAAGGCGTTTATCGATCTTGGAGGTCATCAGCTTCAGCTTAACGCGATCAGCAGGGAAACGCTGATCGACGCGCAGAAGCACCCTGAGGATCACCAAAATCTCATAGTTCGCGTGTGGGGATGGAGCGGATATTTCAATGAGCTCCACGTCGATTACCAGAATCATATAATTTCAAGAACGGAATTTTCAGTGTAAAGAAAGTGATAAATTGCGGTTTATCGGTGTGATCGTGTCGTAGGGGCGATTCACGAATCGCCCGCCGAAAGCGGTTTAAAATCAACGTATGCGGACCGCCGAGGACGTCGGTCCCTACAATGCGTTGAATGTGGATTACCTTACAGTAGAACGATTTGTAATCGATTTATTTGTAGGGACCGGCGTCCTCGACGGTCCGTGAATGAACGATTTAAACAGATTAAACGGCGGCACCAAGGCACCGCCCTACGGTTTTAGGGTGTCGCTCATCTAACCCATAAATCAAAATTTGAAATACATAAAAAACCGCCGAGACAAAAATCTCGGCGGTAAAATTTTATTGCTTATCGGTTTTCTTATACTGTGAGAGCTGCAAAATTTCCTTTGCTTTCAGCTTTTCAAGTATAGCCATATTCTCGATCATCAGCTTAACGATATTTTCAAGCGCGGAATTTTCGGAATAGTCAGCCACGCAGACGTAGTTGATTCGCTCGTCGTCAACCAAGGGTCGGACGGTCTCTTTTCTGCCGCGAGGATAGAGGGCTATCGACTTTCCGCCCTTTTCCTTGACCATCTTCATGCAGGGGATGTCGGTCATTCCGTCGCCGATGTAGATCATATTTCTATATGCTATACGGCGCAGGCTCTCGTCCTGCAATCTGTTAAGATTATAGTCGTCGGTTACGTCGAGAATACCCTTTGAAATACGGTAGATGTACTGTGTTTTAAGGGTGTAGTTGATGGCAAGAGCGGGCCAAAGCGCCTCGCCGTTCTCGTCGTACATATATCGGCAGGCGTAAATTCTCTTGAAATACTTAGCGATAGGCGTGCCCTGAATGATCTCGTAGGTTCCCGAGGATATAATATAGTGCTCGATGTTTACACCCATAGCCTCACCGAAGGCGTTGATCCTGTCGAACCAGCTTTCAACTCCCTTGAAAAGGACTACGTTCTCTCCGCATTGCTTAAGATATTCAGCGGTGAGGGGGATGCCCTTTTCCTTGCACTTTTTGATCATAACGAACATATAAGAGAGCACCTTTTCGACCTCGTAGGTTGAGGTGACCTTTGCCGCCTCGCCCCAGAAATCGTCGGAGTTCATTTCAAGATTTTTTATAAATGCATATTCCTGCATATCGGTGGTGCAGAGAGTTTTATCAAAATCGTAAAGAATACCAATCGTCGGCTTTGACATATCAATTCTCCTTTATTTTAAAATTTATCTTTTCTGAATATATTATAACATATTTTTCACGGTAAAGTCAAGAGGAAAATTCCGACCGCTGCAAAAGCTGAAAACGGCATTATCTTGTCTTTTTGCGAAGCTGACCGGGAGTCACACCGTTTTTCTCCTTGAATCGGGAAATGAAATGGCTGGTGGAAGAAAATCCGCAGGAAAGGGCGATGTCTGTAATGCTTTTTTCGGTTGACAAAAGCAGCTTTTCCGCTTCATTGATCCTTATCAAGGTCAGGTAGTCACTGAAGCTGCGCCCAACCGTTTTTTTGAAGGATGCGGAAAAATGGTTGTAGCTGAGTCCGCAAAATGCCGCGGCATCTCGCTCGTTTACGCTGTCGAAGTTTTCGGATATATATAGGAGCGCGTTTTTGATGGGCTCGGTCATGATCGCCTCGGAGTGGAATACGCTCTGCTTCTCCCAATAGCGGAATATGCCCGTGAATATTTTAAGAATATTTGCGCGTATTGAAAGCTCGTATGCAGGTGGGCGACCGTTCCATTCGTCCATAATTTCAAGAGTGAGTGCGTGTATATTTACGTTTTCGAAATCGTGGCCGTGAAATAGCTTCTGGTGAGTTTTATCCGACAGAAAGGGAGTGACGTATTTAAATTCAAACAGTGAATTATCGTCAAAATAAAGTATTCTGGGGGAAAATTTGACACAGATGTAATGGGAATCTTTATTAAATGAAATATTATGCAGCTCTCCCGAGTTGATTATGATCAGGTCTCCCGTGACCATGTGGTGAGGCTTGCCGCTGATCCACACGTTCATATCCGAATCCAGCGCGTAAAGAAATTCGATATATTCGTGGTAATGGTATCTTTCAACCGTTACCTTATCGTGCTCAGAGGACTCGTTTGCAAAGCAGTCGATACACTGTATCCAGCTTTTGACTCCGTTAATAGTAAACGGCTTTTCGGCAAATGAATACATAAAAAATCTCCAATCGTAAAAATATGATATTATTCAGTTAATTCATTATATCATATATCGCAGAAATATGCTATACTTAAAATACAAAAAAAATAAAATTTTTTTATTTTGGAGGAAAAATCCATTATGAGTAAGAAATTAAAAGTTGGACTTATAGGTCTCGGCGGCATTATGGGATATGCTCATATGCCACGATACAGAGGTGCGGATGACGTTGAGATCGTGGCTATCTGCGACATTCTTCCCGAAAAGATCGAGGCATTTCATCGCAACTTCGGTATGCGCGAGGTGCCTTCGTTTACCGATTACAAGGAGCTGCTTGAGGTAGAGGGTCTTGACTACGTAGATATCTGTACCCCTAACTATCTCCACTCGATAATTGCCGTTGATGCTCTTAATAAGGGAATCAACGTTTTCTGCGAGAAGCCCGACGCGGTTTCGGTAGAGGAAGCTCTCAGAATGAAGGAAGCGGCAGAGAAGAGCGGAAAGAAGCTGATGGTTATGAGAAATAACCGTTATCTCAACACTATGCGCTATCTCAAAAAATTCATTGAAGAAGGCAAGATGGGTGAGATATATTGCGGACGTTGCGGTTGGCAGCGCCGTCGCGGAATCCCCGGCAAGGGCGGCTGGTTTACCACCAAGGCGCAGTCTGGCGGCGGACCTCTCATCGACCTTGGCGTTCACATGATCGACCTTGCTATCTGGCTTATGGGCAATCCTAAGCCCGTGGCGGTTTCGGGATGCACCTATACAAAGTTTGCGGACAGCGACATTTCTGACTCTGTAAACTCCTCCTTCGGAGATAAAAAGGCGGGCGGAACCTTTGACGTCGAGGACCTTGCAATGGGCTTTATTAAATTTGAAAACGGTGCTTGCCTCCAGATCGAATTCTCTTGGGCATCCAACGTTGAAAAGGAGCAGGGAATTCTTGAGCTTCGCGGTGAAAAGGCGGGAGCTGAGCTTAAAAACAAGGAGCTCAGAATTTATACCGAGGACAACGGCACTCTCGTTGACCTCTATCCCAAGGTAACCGACGGTAATCCCATTCACGCTGAAAACCTCCGTCACTTTGCCGACGTTCTTCTGAACGGCGCAGAGCCCGATTTCACTCCCGAGCAGGGTGTTGATATGATCAAGATACTTACCGCGATGTATAAATCTGCCGAAACAGGCATGGAAGTAAGACTTTGATGAAAGGAAACGAAAAAATGAAGGTTGTAGTTTGGAACGAAAATTATCACGAGAAGATCCATCCCATAGTAACAGAATACTATCCCGGAGGAATTCACGAATATATTAAGAGCTTCCTCCAGTGCGATGACGTTGAGGTCACCACGGCAACACTTGACGATCCCGAGTGCGGACTTACCAACGAGGTGCTTGACGAGACCGACGTTCTTATCTGGTGGGGACACATGAGACACCACATGGTGCCCGATGAGGTTGTAAACCGAGTTCATCAGCACGTGCTTTCGGGTATGGGAATTATCGTGCTCCATTCGGGACACTATTCCAAGATATTCAAGAAGCTTATGGGTACCACCTGCTCCTTGAAGTGGAGAGACCGCGAGAGAGAAAGAATATGGTGCATCAAGCCTAACCATCCTATTGCGGCGGGTGTTGACGAGACCTTTGTGCTCGACCCCGAGGAAATGTACGGCGAAAGATTTGACATTCCCGAGCCCGAAGAGACCATCTTCCTTGGCTGGTTCAAGGGCGGCGAGGTCTTCAGAAGCGGCTGTACCTGGACGAGAGGACACGGAAAGGTATTCTATTTCCAGCCCGGTCACGAGGGAAACACGGCTTATCATAACGAGAACGTTCAGAAGATCCTCCAGAACGCTGTCAGATGGGCATGCCCCGTTAAGAAAAATATCGAGATCACCTGCCCTCAGTTTGAGGCGCTTGAAGGTTGATTTTAATATGAAAACAAAAAACAGCTCACCGAGCTGTTTTTTGTTTTGAATGATAGTATTCCGCAACCCTGTCTGTAGGGTGCGGCGGATGTTTTGTGATCTCTGGTAAATAGATATTCATAAGCTTCTTGAAAACCTTTTGTGTTTAATTTAAATGTGTAGGAGTAGTGTAGCGTAAGGAATTTAGTGTGATTTCAATACAACTTATACTTGAGCCTCAAATTATCCGCAATCATCGCGATAAATTCGCTATTTGTGGGCTTATCGCATGGGCTCCCCCTGGGGGGAGCTGTCAGTGGAGCTGACTGAGAGGGGTAAGAGGTAATCCGCCCTCTCCGACGGCTACGCCGCCACCTCTCCCAAAGGGCGAGGCTTTTTTAGTAAAGCTTATACTTTAGTCTGAGATTATCGGCAATCATTGCGATGAACTCGCTATTCGTAGGCTTTCCGCGGTTATTCTGAATGGTGTAGCCGAAATAGGAGTTGAGGGTATCCACGTCGCCTCTGTCCCACGCGACCTCGATCGCGTGGCGGATGGCACGCTCCACGCGGCTAGTTGTGGTTTGATATTTCTTCGCAACGGAGGGGTAGAGAACCTTGGTGACGCTGTTGATAATATCGGAATCCTTGACTGTCAGGAGAATTGCGGTGCGGAGATACTGGTAGCCTTTGATGTGGGCGGGCACGCCGATCTGGTGGATGATGCGCGTGACCTGCGCCTCGATGTCGGGGGTGTTATCGTGGGGCTCGTTTTTCTCGTCCTTGGCGAGCTCTGCCTTTTGATTGCGATTTTTGAGCATGCTTTCGACGTATTCGATGAGATTTGACTGATTGATCGGCTTGATGAGGCAGAGCTCGGCGCCTGCCTGAAGCGCTTGTACGAAAATATTCTGATTTGAGATCGGAGAGGTCATGATAATAACGGGCGGCTTGTCGTTGCCGTAGGAGAGCGACTTGGCGCTTCTGACTACGCTGAGCCCGTCCACCTTGGACATCCAGATATCGATTATCACTACGTCGGGGTGGATTCTGCCGATCTTGGAAAGGGCATCCTCTCCGTTGACGGCTTCCTCTATGTAACGGCATCCAACTCGCATAAAGCATTCCTTAATAAGCGCGCGTCCCGCCGAATTTTCGTCGGCAATAAGTATTTTTGTTGTGTATTCCACTTTTCTGTATCCTCCTGAAAGATGTATTTTATTGTTTACGGTTATATTTTACCATAAATTGGAAAATTTTGCAATAGCATTTCCAGAAATTTCCAATGGTAAAAATTACCAAAAATTTCCATACATAATTGGCTTATTTAACGAATTAAGAGAATATTGAGTTGGATTTTGTCGAAACGGACGAAAAATAAAAAAGCGGAGGATTCCGCTTTTTCAAATCAGATTATTGGAGTATTTGCGTATTTTGGATGCAGCTTCAGCTTGCCGTCAAGCATCCAACCCACGCATCTGCCGCTCTCGGTAAAGAGCAGCTCAGCAGCACCCGGGGAGTAGAGAAGAGCCTGCTCCAAAATCTTGCCGTCGACCGTATAGTCGAGTCCCATGCTCCACATTGAATATTTGAGGAGGCAGTCGATCTCGTGCCTCCATTCGAGAGTGGCGGGACGGAGGAAAAGCGCGTCGGACGGCTGATAATAGAGGTCGCAAAGCTCTCTGAAATCGTTAGGACTGTCGCCGAGAGGCATAAAGAGAGGTCCCCATTCTGCGCCTTTTTCGATAGTCTGAAAGCCGTATGGAAAATAGAGCTTAGCTGCTCTTTTATCGCCCATGCAAAGAAAGCAGAGGGGAAGAGAGTCGCGCGAAGAAATATCCTCGTGCCAGAATTCAAGCATTCTGTGTCCCAGCCCACGTCCGCGTATTTCTTCGAGAGTGACGAAATTGCCGAAATTTCCGATAGAGTTTTCGTGCCTGCCCCAGCCGTTCCATAGTCTTGAATAGGCTTTACCGCCCTCATAAGCGACGTAGTAGGTGTCGATGCACTCTTCTGCGGCCTTGTTTGCCACGCGGTAGCGCATCATATCGGCGTAAGAGACACCGAGGTTCTCGCCCTCAAGCATTTTTGCAAGAGAGGTTTGCGCCTCGGTAGCCACTTCGCCGCAAGTGAATTTATCGATCTTGATTTCATTTATATTCATATACAGCCACCGTCAGCATTTTTTCAGATATTCGATCTCGCTTTGCGAGAGCCTTCTCCATTTTCCTTCGGCAAGATCACCTAATTTCAGCTTGCCGATAGCCACTCTTTGAAGGCGAAGGATGCGCACACCGTGAAGCTCACACATACGTCTGATCTGACGGTTTCTGCCTTCGAAAAGCTCGAACTCGGCAACGGTCGAGCTTTCGTCACCGCAGACGTGACGAACCTTTACCCTCATAGTAAGTCTGCCGTCAAGCTCCACGGGCTCACCGAGGGTAGCGAGGCTTTCGGGTTCAAATTTACCCTTGAGAGTAACGTGGTATATTTTGGGTATGGAATGACGGGGATGGGTCAGCTTGTTAGCGAGAGCGCCGTCATTGGTAAGCAAGAGCAGACCGTCGGAGTCCATATCAAGTCTGCCGACAGGGTAGAGGCGGACGGTTTTGCCGTTATTATCCTTAACGTCGCGACAAAGGTCGGTGACGTTGCGCCTGCCCTTTTCGTCGCTTGCGGTGCAGACGATTCCGCGAGGCTTATTGAGCATAACGCAGATCTTGTCGTCTGCCGCAGGCTTTATTGCCTTGCCGCGATAGACTACCTCGTCGGTATCGGGGTCGATCTTCTCGCCAAGCTCGGCAACGCGACCGTTGACGTATACTCTGCCCAGCTTTATTTCTTCCTCAGCCGCGCGGCGGGACATTATGCCGCAATCGGTGAAATATTTTGAAATCCTTATTTTTTCCATATTGACCTTTTCAGTTATGTAATTTCAGTTGAAAATCGAAGCTATCAGCTCGAAAATATTTTTCTTGGGCTTTATCTCGATGACACCGTATTTCGCTACAAGGGGGACCTCACATAAGATAATACCGTCGGCAGAGAAGAGAAGTCTGCCCAGCTTTTCGTCTTTGCATATCGGAGCAAATTCAAAATTCCGAAGCTCTACCGTACATTCGATATGTGCGGTGCTTTTCGGAAGGGTAAGCCTCACCTCTTCACGGTTTGTGACGGCAACGTATTCTCCGTCGCCGCCTATGACCGGCAAAAGCCTTTCATATTCGCCCTTGCGACAAAGAACACGCGATTCGTAATTGGCAAATCCGTAATCAAAAAGTGCCTTGTGGTCGTTCCAATCGTCGGGGGAGGAAAGGGTGACGCAGATAAGCATAAGTCCGTCTCTTTCAGCCGCGCTGACAAGGCAACGCCCGCTCTTTTTCGTATATCCGGTTTTGATGCCTATAGCGCCGTCGTAGCTTTTGAGCAGCTTATTGTGGTTTATAAGCAGACGGACGCCTTCGGTCTCGTTCAACGGAATGGTTTTTTTATAGGTCGAGACTATCTCGGCAAATTTTTCGTTTTTCATCGCCTCGCGCGCAATAATTGCAAGCTCCCGTGCGGTGGTGTAGTGAGCTTCGTCGTCAAGCCCGTGGGGATTTGTGAAATGCGTGTCTTTGAGACCGAGGGATAGGGCTTTTTGGTTCATAAGATCTGCAAATCCCTCAATGCTGCCGCCTATCTCGATAGCGATAGCCGCCGCGGCATCGTTTGCCGATTCGAGGAGCATCGCGTACAGAAGATCCTCTACGGTCAATTTTTCACCTTCGTAGAGATATACCGACGAGCCCTCGATCCCTACCGCGCCCTGCGGTATTTCGACGGTTTTTGAAACGTCGCAATTTTCAAGTGCCACAAGCGCTGTCATTATCTTGGTGGTGGATGCCATCGGCATTCTTTTGTCGGGTGATTTTGACGAGAGGACCGCACCGCTTGAAGCATCCATAAGGATCGCCGAGGAGGCGCTTATCCCGGGCTCGGGTGCACGTGATAAAAAAACGGTGTCGGACACCGTTATCGAGGTATTGTCGCCGTGTTCCGAGGACTTTTTCTTATCAGAGTGACCGCAAGACACGAAAAACGTCAAAAGCAGTGACAATATCAGAATGAATGCCACTGTTCCAGATAATTTTGCAGATTTAGAAATTAAAAATGACATAACTGTTCCTCCGGACAAGTAAGGTTTGTACCATTATATTTGTCCGGAGAAGCAATTATTCACTTTTAAGCTAAGAGACAGAGATTATGCCTCTTCCTCGTCGTCCTTTGCGAAGATCGCCTTGATTCTTGCGATGATCTCGGGAGAGCGGTCGATAAGATCGGAGATCTGCTCGATGGGGTCGGAGGGGATCTTAACGCCTATGTTGATAAGCTCAACCGAGCCGTCCTTTGCGATGCAGAGGATACCGATAGGCTGAACCGACATACCGGAGCCGCCGCACGCGCCGAAGTTCTGAGGCTTGCCGGGCGCGCCGCCTGCCTTGTCGTTGAGATCAACGCCACCGGTAGCAAATCCCATAGAAACCTTGGAGATCGGGATGAGAGTGGTGCCAGACGCGGTCTCAACGGGAGTACCCATAACCGTGTCTGCATCGATCATACTTCTGATCTGAGAAAGTGTGGACTGTACCACTTCCTGAAGCTTGTTTTCGCCTGCCATAATTGTAATTTCCTTTCATTCTATATATACGTTGTTATTTATTCAATTCCGTGCTTTAGAGTCGGAAAAAGAGACTTGATCAGTTTGTTTGGCCTTCGGAGGGCTGCTCCGCACTTGCGGGTAGCTCATCGCTCTGAGAGGACTCCTTTGAGGGCTGTATTTTGGTCCAACCGACGATTCCGGGGATGCCTGCTCTTAAGAGAACGTAGATCAGCGAGCCGAGGCTCATTGAAAAGGCTAATTTTACGTCGTAGCTGATCTCCTCCGAAAGATAATCGGGGGATATATCGATATCGGCATTTTTAAGCCCGTGCAGATTGGAGTTTCTGTCGATGAATATCATAAGAGGCTCGAGTGCTATTGAAATAGCCGAGGTGAGAAGAGCGGTCTTAGCCGCGTCATCGGAGCCTACCTTGACTCTTATTCTTATTACGTGGAAGTGGAATTTCTTCGCAAAATTTGAGGTGAGAAGCTGAATGACCTCAAGGAAAAGATCGAATATGTCGCTAACATGAGGTAGCTTTGAGCGCTGTTCGGCGCGAGCCTCACGCTTTTCTTTGGCGGTCATTTTGTTTTTGAGTGCCTTTTTCTTGCGCTTCTTTGCCGCCTTTTCGGCTTTCTTCTTGGCATCTGCCTCGGCTTTTTTAGCCGCCTTCTTCGCGGCTATCGCGTCGCGTTTTGCTATCTTTTTGGGAGTGTAGTCGCGGATATTATATTTTTTCGGCTTCTTTGGCAGAAGCTTGAATTTCATTCCGAGGAAGGAGATCCAAAGAGAGAAGATCTCGTTTATTTCAATTGTCACCTTGGCTCTTACAAAAAGCAATACGATAAGCGCAATAATTGCCAACGGTATTGCCAGCAAAATAATGCCTATCGCCGCAATGATCGCAAGCAGGGGGATCCCGACTAAGATCACGGCAATAACGGTGACTATGATCGAAAATATAGGAACCGTAAATACCACTCCTTTCTTTCAAATTTTGTGGGCGGAGGCTTATTGCTCCGCGTCTGCGCTTCCTTCGACCGCCTCGGCTATAGCCGACATACCGGCGGTAAATCCGACCTCCTCTACCGCCATAGCCTCGGGAGTTGTTTCTGCGGTGGGGGAGAGCTCGGTCTCGGGCAGATCGTCGAGAGAGGAAAGCCCGAAAACGCGCAAAAATTTATCGGTCGTGGTATAAAGCATGGGACGTCCGGGCGCGTCGAGACGGGAAAGCGACTCGATAAGCCCCTTATCGATAAGCGAGGTCATAGCGTAGGAGGAGTCAACGCCGCGGACGGCGTCAACGTATGCTCTCGTTACCGGCTGATTGTAAGCAACCACCGCTAAAGCCTCCATAGTTGAATTGGAAAGGTTGCCTCCGCGCTTGATGCCGAGAGCCTCTCTTATGTAGGGAAGAAACTCTTCCTTAGTGGCAAACTGACAGGTGTCGGGGTAGGTGAGAAGCAGGACTCCGCGGGGGGATTTTTCGCTGTTATAGTCGCGGCTCATAGCCTCGACCATATTTTTAACGTCCTTTACCGAAAGCCCCAGCACCTCGGAGAGCTTTGAATATTCTACGGGGTGACCTGCGGCATAAAGTATTGCCTCGATAGCGGCGGTCACCTTTTCGAGAGTGATAGGTTCGGTCTGATTGGTATTTACTTCGCTCATTCGCCGTCTCCTTT
The DNA here is from genome assembly GCA_045122255.1 of Eubacteriales bacterium. Taxonomy (GTDB): domain Bacteria; phylum Bacillota; class Clostridia; order Oscillospirales; family CAG-272; genus SVTX01. Next base: position 18,711 of record JBGVHJ010000019.1, read on the forward strand.
GCTTTCGTTATCTAAATTCATTTCTATCTGTTCGGCTCCACGGTCAAAGTCCGACGAGTAGAGCTCGTTTCCGTTTGCGTCCTTTTCAACGTCGTCGGGATTGTCGTTGATGACGAATTTCGCGTCATCGCCAAGGAGCGTGCCCTCGGTATCGTATATCAGTATCTTTCTTATTTTAATAAGCTCGAGAACACCGAGGAAGATGGCGATCATATCGGGCAGAGATACCGACTCGTCAAGCAGCTCCTTTAAGCTGGTCGCCTTTTTCTTCGACATTTTGTTGAGTATTCCCGTGATCTTGACCTCGACGGGAACGATGGGTGAGCTTATCATGGGGGTAAAGACCGAGCGTTCTGCCTTCGGTCTGTTTTCGTTGAAGGTAACTATCCTTCTTACTGCCAGACAGAGGGATTCGACCTCTTGGTCGAGGACGAAGGTTTTATCTATGGAAATTTCATCGGTGTCCTTTTCGAGTCGTCCGCTGTATACGGGATAGAGAAGCGACATCTTCTTAGCCGCTTCCTTTGCCTGCTGGAATTTAAGCAGGGCGTCGGCAAGGGCGGCTCTGGGGTCTTCCTCCTCAGCCTCGGGCTTGGGAAGAAACAGCTTTGATTTTATCAGCATAAGCTCACTTGCCATAACGATAAATTCGCTTGCAAGCTCCATATCCAAGCTCTGCGCAGCTTCGATGTATTCCATATACTGCTCGCAGATAACGTTGATCTGAATATCGTCTATCGACATCTTGTTCTTTTGTATCAGCGAGAGAAGCAGGTCAAGAGGCCCCTCAAAAGTCTCAAGACGGTAATTTATTGCGTCCATAAAGGACCTCCTTTCTGTGTTTTATGCTATAAGGTTGATGATAAAGCCGTATATCAGGTATATAATGTTAAGCCCACCGTTTGCGATCAGCAAAAAGAGCTTTTCTGCTATCCAGGCAAAGGGGGAGGGAAAATCGAAAAATCTTGACCAGACGAGAAGGATAAGAAATACGCCTGCCATAATGTATCTTTCGAATTTCATTATGCCGAAGTACCACTTCTCGGGCAGGAAGGTGAAGAAGAAGCGCGAGCCGTCGAAGGGGGGCAGGGGAATAAGATTGAATGCGGCATAGATGAAGTTTATCAGGCTGAAATACATCAAAAAGTCGGTAAATATTCCGCTTGTAACCGCGAAATAATATTCCTCGGCTACGTGCGGCGCGTATGCGGGGATGATGCCGTTTACAAGGAAGAATACGACGGAGAAAACGACCGCGCCCGCACCGCCAAGAAGCAGATTGGATACGGGACCCGCGATAGCCGTCAGCGCCATGCCCCATTTGGGATTTTTGAAGTTACGTGCGTGGATCGGCACGGGATTAGCCCAACCGAAGCCGAAAACCAGCATCATAATAGTTCCGATAGGATTGAGATGCTTTGCGGGGTTGAGGGTCACTCGACCGAGATTGTAGGCGGTACGGTCTCCCATTTTGCAGGCGATATAGCCGTGCGCCGCCTCGTGGACTGAGAGAGCGATAAGCACCGTGGGAATGGTCAGCAATATCTGGATTATCAGCTCGCGCCAGTTGCCGGTGGCGATGCCCTCGGAAATCATAGAAAGTAGCATAGGATGCCTCCGTAAGAATTAAAGCTTGATGTCAGCACACTCTGCGATAGCGCGCCAAAGCTCCTGCTTGCCCTCTCCCTTAAGCGAGGAGAAGGGGATTATGGGAGTGCCCTCTGCGATAAGGGGGTCTCCGGATATCTTTTCTATGCAAGCGGCTCTGTCGGTCTTGTTCAGCTTGTCTATCTTGGTGATGACGATTATGTATGGAATGTTCGTGTTGTTCATATAGTCGATCATCATGGCATCGTCCTTGGTGATGCATGCGCGGCTGTCAATGAGCTGGACTACGCCGCGTACGAGATCGATGTTTTTGTTTTGAGTAAAATATCCGTCGGTAAGGCTTGACCACTGCTGCTTGTTATCGTGGTTTCTCGCGGCGAAGCCGTAGCCGGGAAGGTCAACGAGAAAGAGCTTTTTATCTACCTCATAGAAGTTGACGGTTATGGTCTTACCGGGGGTTGCGGATACTCTCGCAAGGCTCTTTCTGCCGAGAAGAGTATTGATAAGCGAGCTTTTGCCGACGTTTGAGCGTCCCGAAAGCGCGACCTGAGGGATCGGGTCGGTGGGAAACTGGCTGGCAAAGCCTGCGGTCATCTTTAAGTTTACGTTTTGTGTATTAAGTCCCATAATTTACCTTTCAAATGGTAGGTTAAGTATTATTTTTCGGATTTTGCGCGTCTCTCTGCGGGAGCCTTCGAGGTGTTGGAGGTTATCACAACGTCCTCTACTGTGGCCGGAGCAGCCTTTTTCGCTGCGGCGGCATTCTCTCTTACAAGAGCGTTTGAGAGCACCTCGTGTGCGCGACTGCAGGGAATAAAGGTCACGTTTTCGCGGACGACGGGATCGACCTCGTGGAGATCCTTGAGGTTGTCGGCGGGGATGATTATGGTGCGCACGCCTGCGCTGTAAGCCGCCATGGTCTTTTCGCGGAGTCCGCCGATGGGGAGGACGTTGCCGCGGATAGTGATCTCGCCGGTCATAGAAAGATCGCGACGGACGGGAATGCCCGAAAGGGCGCTGATCAGTGCCGTCAGCGTGGTTATACCTGCCGAAGGACCGTCCTTGGGAACGGCGCCCTCGGGGAAGTGGATATGTATATCCTTTTTAGCGTAGAAATCGGGAGATATGCCGTATTCGGAGGCAACCTGACGGGCGTAGGTGATAGCCGCGTGAGCAGATTCCTTCATAACGTCGCCGAGAGAGCCGGTAAGCTCAAGCTTGCCAGTACCCTCCATAATAGCGCACTCGACCTTGAGAAGATCGCCGCCCGACTGGGTGTATGCCATACCGTTTACAACGCCAACCTCGTCAAATTGCGAGATAAGCTCGGGAAGTATCTTCTTGGGACCCAAAAATTCCTTGAGATCGTCGGGTGTTACGGTGACTTTTGCGACACCCTCCTCGATGATCTTCTTTGCCGCCTTACGGCAGATAGCCGCAAGCTCTCTTTCAAGATTACGGACACCGGATTCACGGGTATAGCAATCGATAACGTCGGAGAGCGCCGCGTCGGTTATTTTCAGCGTGCGCTTGGTGAGTCCGTGGCGCTTCAGCTGCTTGGGAATAAGGTGATTCTTTGCAATACCGGTCTTCTGACTCTTGGTGTAGGTGTGGAGCTCGATTATCTCCATACGGTCGATAAGGGGGCGGGGAACCGTGTCAAGAGTATTTGCGGTTGCGATGAATATGCAATCGGAAAGATCGAAGGGAAGCTCAACGAAGTGATCGCGGAAGAATTTATTCTGCTCGGGGTCGAGCACCTCAAGCATTGCGCTTGCGGGGTCGCCGCGTCCGTCGTTAGCCATTTTGTCGATCTCATCGAGAAGTATCAGGGGGTTTTTTACCTTTGCCTGGGTGACAGCCGCCATAATGCGACCGGGCATAGCACCTACGTAGGTCTTTCTGTGACCGCGGATGTCTGCCTCGTCACGCACACCGCCAAGAGAAACGCGGACGTACTCTCGCTTCATAGCGCGAGCGAGAGAGGAGGCGATGCTGGTCTTACCTACACCGGGAGGGCCGTAGAGACAGATGATCTGCCCCTTGAGCTCGGGATTGAGCTGCTTTACGGCAAGGTATTCGAGAAGTCTGTCCTTAACGTCCTCGAGTCCTTCGTGGTCGGCATCGAGTATCTTCTTTGCCGCCTTTACGTCGGTCCTGTCCTTGGTAGCCTTGTTCCAAGGGAGCTCAAGACATACGTCGAGGTAGTTGGAGATGACCGTTGCCTCGGCGCTTCCGAAGGGGGATCTTGCCAGGCGGTCGTTTTCCTTGAGGAGCTTTTTCTTTACCTCCTCGGAAAGGCCTGCCTTCATTATTCTATCGTGATATTCGTCAACGTCGGAGAGTCCGCCCTCGCCAAGCTCCTCCTGGATCGACTTCATCTCCTCGCGCAGATAGTATTCGCGCTGACCGCGGTTTATTCTCTCGCGTGTCTTTTTGTGGAGATCGTTCTCGATACGGAGCATCTCGATCTCCTCCTCGGCGATCTCAAGCACCGCCTCGATCCTTTCGTAAGGATCGAAAAGCGCAAGCACGTCAAGCTTATCCTCGTATTTGACGAAAAGATTGGAGGCTATAACGTCGGCTAAAAGCGCGGGATTCTTTATGGATTTGAAGGTGGGGAGAATGTTGCCTGCGGGGGGAGGAAGCAGCTTTGCCATATGAGTTGCCGCATCGGTAAGTCTGCGCAGATACGCTTGATCCTTCAGGGTATGGGTGTCGGGAAGAGTGACCGTTTTGCAGATGACCTCTGCGGTGTTGTACTTTCCGGTCTTGCGGTAGGACGTTACGATAGCTCTTGACATACCCTCGGAGATGCAGCGCAGAGTTCTCTCGCCTGCATTTACAAGCTGCTTGATCTTGATAACCGTGCCTACCTCGAAGAGCTTAGGCTCGCCCTCTTCGGGGCTGATAGGAACCGCAACCGCGTACTTAGAGCCGTCGAATGCCTCGCGGAGCGCGTCGCAGGAACCGAATTCGTTGTCGCCAACCTCGAGATTGATTATCTCGCCGGGGAAGGCTACCGTTGAGCTCAGCGCCACCACGGGGAGGGAGAGCTTTTCGGCTTTAACTGTATATTCTGACATTTTTGACCTCGTTTAAACTTTCTTGAATTAAATTTCTATATTTTATCCTTGGCAAAGCTCTGTCAAGGAGAAATTTTACATAGTTATTTTTTATTATACCATATTTTTTTGAAAAAAGCCATATATTTTAAAGAATTTTTACAATTTTATTATATATTTGAAAAAGCTTGGCGGATCGCGGACGGGGCGGATATTTACTACGACATACCCGTGTATCCAAAATGCACAAAAAGGACTACGACAAACGGGGACAATTTTCTAACTGTTATCTTTTTTGACGAAAATTTTGCCGAAAAATCGTACAAAATGGATATTTACAAATCGCCGCAAAAGGTGTATAATATAGTCCCGAGTAAAGAACCGATCCGCGTCGGGACTTTATTTTCCTGCACAACGTGTGTGTTTTCTGCGAAATATCAATCTTATGATATCGAGCCGCAATGAAAAGACATGTTGTGCTTTCTTTATTTATGAAAATGCGGAATTTTTCAAAAAAATCGAAAAAAATTCAAAAAACCTATTGACAAAGGTGTTTTGTTGTGCTATAATATGCAGGCAAATAAAGAGAAGTTCCGCTTCCACCGTGCCGCAAGGTGAGCATCGGTCAATAGTAAAACCCTTTAGGTGTAAAGGGAAACCGTATAAATACGGTAGCTATGCGCGGAACGGAAACGTTCGGCGTTTTTTTGTGCCGAAAACCGACAGAGTTATAAAACATACATTTTATAAATGGAGGTGTTACCCATAGCAGCAAACAACACTAAGGATACTCTCACCAATGAAGAGATCAATTTCCCTCAGGTAAGAGTTATCGGCTCCGACGGAGAACAGCTTGGAATCATGAGCTCCGACCAGGCGCTCAAGATGGCATACGATAAGGGTCTCGACCTTTGCCTTATGTCGGCTCAGGCAAATCCCCCCGTCTGCAAGATCATGGACTTTGGAAAGTTCCGCTTTGAGCGCGAGAAGCGCGAGAAGGAAGCAAAGAAGAAGCAGCAGGTAGTTGAGCTCAAGGAGATCCAGCTCTCTCCCAGAATCGACACTCACGACTTTGAAACTAAGGCTAAGCAGGCGCGTAAGTTCCTCGAGTCCGGAAACAAGGTTCGCGTGGTTATGAGATTCCGCGGACGTGAGATGAGCCATATGGCTATCGGACGTGAGATCATCGACAAGTTCGCAGATATCTGCTCCGAGGTAGGAACAGTAGATAAAAAGCCCGCGGTTGACGGCCGTATCATGAGTATGGTCATCAATCCTTTAAACACCAAATCGTCAAAATAATATTTTGAATATTTTTAGTATAAGGAGAATATAAAAATGGGAAAAGTCAAGACACATAAGGCTTCTGCCAAGAGATTTTCGGTTACCGGTACCGGCAAGGTTAAAATGAACCACTGCCACCACCGCCACAACTTGGGTCTTAAGACTCAGAAGAGAAAGAGACACCTTCGTTCCGGTGCTATCATGAGCGAGGCTATGGCTCCTAACATCAGAGTTCTCATCCAGAAGTAATTTGACAAAGTAATCGAGAAAGGAAATAGTGAAAAATGGCAAGAGTTAAGGGCGCTATGATGACGCGCAAGAGAAGAAAGAAGATATTGAAGGCAGCGAAGGGCTATTGGGGCGCTAAGTCCAAGCACTTCAAGATGGCTAAGCAGGCCGTACTTAAGAGCGGAAACTACGCTTTCGCTGGCCGTAAGCAGAAGAAGAGAGATATGAGAAGACTCTGGATCACCAGAATCAGCGCTCAGGCAAAGGTTTGCGGAATGAACTATTCCACCTTTATGAACGGTCTCAAGAAGGCAAACATCAACCTCAACAGAAAGATGCTTGCAGAGGTTGCAGTATCCGATAAGGCAGCTTTCGCAGCTCTCGTAGAGCAGGCAAAGGCAGCTCTCTGATCTAACTGAATACAAAACCCGGTAATAATATTACTGGGTTTTTGTCATAGATAGGGATAAATATATTTTTGCCAAAGGAGCAAAAAAGAGCCCGAATATCAGACAAAAACACCCATTTTTGGAGTATTTTGGGCGAATTTTTAACAAAGGAGGCAGACGTAACCGTGGGATATATGAGAGAAGTAATTACGTCACCGCAGAATAAATACGTCAGCCTCGCCAGAGGTCTGGCAAACAAAAAGAACAGAGAAAAAGAAAAATTATTCCGATTCGACGGTATAAAATTGATGTGTGAGGCTATAAAAAGAGGTGTCGCGATCGACTTTATACTGGCGTCGGAGAGCGAGTGGAGCGCGGTTCTTGAAAAGGCTGAAAAGCTTTACTCCATAAGCGAAAGAGACATAAATTGCAATGTTATTTTCGTATCGGACAGCGTTTTTGAGAGGCTTAGCGACGAGATGGCGCCCGAGGGTGTGATCTGCGTTGCGAAATATGCCGAAAACGTTAAGGAGATCACCGATATAGCTGAGCTTTCGGGCGTCGGAAATGATGAAAAGGTGCTGCTTTTGGAGTCGGTGAGAGACCCCTCGAATATAGGCGCGATATTGCGCGTTGCCGCGGCGTTCGGAGTTGATATGCTGGTCGTAAGCCGCGATTGTGCCGACGTTTACAATCCTAAGACTCTGCGCGCATCTATGGGCGCTATGTTCGGATTGCAGGTATGCAAGGTCGATTCGATACCCGATGCCGTAGCCGTTCTTCGTAAGGGGGGCAGGCGCGTGTTTGCGGCGGCTCTTGACCGTGATGCGGTCAAGCTCGGAGAGCTCAAAACAAAGCAGGGAGACTGCGTTATTATCGGCAATGAGGGGCACGGTCTTACGGCTGAGGCGATCGCGGCTTGCGACGGAACGGTATTTATTCCTATGTCCGACGGAGTCGAGTCGCTTAACGCGGCAACGGCGGCGGCGGTGCTTGTCTGGGAATTCTTCGGTAAAGGAGGAGCAGTCTGATGAATAGCTTTTTGAAATGGATATGGCTTGCCGAAAAGTGCGGAGCGGGTAGCTCCGACGTGCTTAAGCTGGTTGAAAAGATCGGCTCGATAGAGGATATCTATGCCGCGGATTACGATAGATATTCCTCCTTAGGTCTTGGTGAAAGACTTTGTGAGGAGCTCTGCGACAAGGATACGGGCAAGGCGGAAAAGATAGTTAAATACTGTCAGATGGCGAGAGTCGGTATACTGACCTACGAATCAAGCGAATATCCCGTCAGTCTGCGCTCACTGAAAAATCCTCCCGCCGTGCTTTACTATCTTGGAAATCTGCCCGATTTCAACAAGAGCCTTTGTATAGCCGTAGTCGGTACAAGGACCATGAGTGAATACGGAATGAAGGCGGCGTATAAAATAGCTTACGAGGTTGCATCCTCGGGCGCGGTGGTGGTCAGCGGTATGGCGCTGGGCATCGACGGTATCGCCTCCTGCGCGGCAATTGCGGCAAGAGGCAAAACGGTTGCGGTGCTGGGATGCGGCATTGAGATAGCATACCCCAAGGAGCATAAGAAGCTCCGTGATATAATCAGACAAAACGGCGCGGTGATCACCGAGTTTGCACCCGGAACCGAGCCTAGAGGAATGAATTTCCCCATAAGAAACAGAATAATCAGTGGACTTTGTCAGGGCACCGTCGTAGTCGATGCCGATAAGAACAGCGGCTCGATGATAACCGCAAAGAACGCAATATTGCAGGGCAGAGACGTTTACGCTGTGCCCGCCAACATCGATTCCGAGAACTCCTCGGGAACAAATTCTCTCATCCGTGACGGAGCGCAGGCGGTGCTTTGCGGCAACGATATCATACGCAATTATATGTATATCTACCGCGACCGTCTCAACGTTATGAAAATGGTGAATGCCGAAAAGCATTCGGAATTCGATCCGGATGCGGTAAGAAATATGGGCGTCGCGCTGAAGATACGTCCCAAGGAAGAGGCGAAGGACGATAAGCTTTCTGCGGTCACGAGAAGTGAAAGGGGAAGAAGAAATACTTCCGCAGAGGAAAGCTCGGCGAATGATATGCCTAAGTTCAAGCCTCTGCCCAAGGTTGCTCCTAAAAAACAGAGCGAGCCTACCGAGAAAAAGGCAGAGCGGGTTGAAGAGCCTTCCGTGACTCCTCAAAGAGCAGGCGGAGACGATTCGGCAAGGATACTCGAAAAATTAAGCGAAAAGCAGAGAAGGATATTCGACGAGATGCCCCTCGACAGAGCGGTGACCGTGGATTATCTGACCAAGACGGGCTTTGCTCTCGGTGAGGTCATTTCGGCACTTACGGTGCTTGAAATAAAGGGACTTGTGTCCTCTCTTCCCGGAGCACTTTACATCAGAAAGTAATTTAACGCTGCGAATTTTTCCGATAACGTCGTTGTTCCTCAAAAGCAGCTCGACGCAGAAAAGCTGCGCCGTCGCTTTGCTTTCTGATGTACGCCTTGTTCTCGGAAAAAATTCTTGGTTAAATCTTATAAATCACAAAATTTGAAAAAATTCATTTCGAAGAAATTGAGAAATTGTTTGAAAGGATATATATACGTTAAATGGCAAATCTTGTAATCATGGAGTCACCCTCCAAGGCAAACACAGTAAAGAGCTATCTCGGCTCAAACTATAAGGTAATTGCATCGGTCGGACACGTTCGCGACCTGCCCAAGTCCTCCCTGGGAGTTGATATTGAGAACAACTTTGAGGCTCATTATATCAACATCCGCGGCAAGGGCGACATCATCAAGGAGATCAAGAAGGAAGCGAAGAACGCAAACAAGATCTTCCTCGCAACCGACCCTGACCGCGAAGGCGAAGCTATTTCCTGGCATCTTGCTACCGCTCTCGGTATTCCGCTTGAAAAAACTCAGAGAGTCACCTTCAACGAGATCACCAAGAATGTGGTAAAGGCGGCTATCAAAAAGCCCAGAAACATCGATATGAGCCTTGTAGACGCTCAGCAGGCAAGAAGAATTCTTGACAGAATCGTAGGCTACAAGATCTCCCCTCTGCTCTGGAAAAACGTCAAGAGCGGTCTGAGCGCGGGACGCGTTCAGTCTGTTGCAACGAGAATAATCGTTGAAAGAGAAGAGGAGATCAAGAGCTTCATTCCCGAGGAGTATTGGACCATTGAGGTCACTCTTGTTACCGAGGATGGAAGAAGCGTTACCTTGAAGTTCTTCGGAGATGAAAACGGCAAGGTAGAGCTTGGCTGCGAAAATGACGCTATGGCGGTTGTTAACGCGATAGCTGGCAAGAGCTTCTCTGTAAAGTCGGTAAAGCGTTCGGTTCGTCACAAGACCCCCGCCCCCCCCTTCACCACCTCCACTCTTCAGCAGGACGGATACAGAAAGCTTGGCTTCCAGTCTCAGAGAGTTATGAGAACCGCGCAGGAGCTTTACGAGGGTATCAATATCGGAAGCGAGAACGGCGGAATGCAGGGTCTTATCACCTACATGCGTACCGACTCTCTCCGTGTTTCCGCAGAGGCTCAGGACGCGGCAAGAGCTTATATTGCCGATAAGTTCGGTGATAAGTACAACACCGCAGAGCCCAGAGTTTTCAAGTCCAAGTCGGGAATTCAGGACGCGCACGAGGCTATTCGTCCCTCTAACGTTGCTCTTGAGCCCAAGAAGATAAAGTCTTATCTTACCAATGATCAGTACAAGCTCTACAAGCTTATCTGGGACAGATTCGTTGCAAGCCAGATGGAATCCGCAGAGCTTGCTACCCTCAACGTTGAGGTAGAATCTTCGGGTTATCTCTTCCGCACCGGCGGATACACCGTAACCTTCCCCGGATATATGGCAGTGTATGAGGAGGTCTCCGACGACAGTGCCGCTGAGGGTGAGGAGCAGAAGAACGCCAAGATCCCCGAGATGGTTGAGGGCGAGACTTTCAAGCCCGAAAGCATCGATCCCGCTAAGCATTTCACTAAGGCGCCCCCCAGATTTGACGACGGCTCGCTCGTTAAGTTCCTTGAGGAAAAGGGCATCGGACGCCCCAGTACCTTCGAGTCCACTATAACCACGATCACCGCAAGAAACTACGTTAAGAGAGATGCAAAGAGCAAGACTCTCATTCCCACGCCTCTCGGTGAGATCACTACCAAGCTTATGAAGGAGAACTTTGACAGCATCGTAGACTACGAGTTCACCGCGGAGATGGAAAATAAGCTTGATGCTATCGAAAAGAATGAGCAGTCTCTTACGGGAGTTCTCGGAGATTTCTGGGGCGACTTCTCAAAGCAGCTTGAGGTTGCTACCGAAAAGCTTGCCGAGGCAAATATCGAGCTTCCCGTTGAGGAGACCGACATCAAGTGCGAAAAGTGCGGCAGCATGATGGTAGTAAAGAACGGACGCTTCGGCAAGTTTGCCGCATGTCCCAACTATCCCAGATGCCGTAACACCAAGCCCCTGACCGAGACCAATCCCGCGGATGCGCAGGAAACCGAGGTTGCAGAGGAAAAGAAGGAAAACGCAAAGAAGCCTCTTGAGATCGCTGATTTCAAGTGCGAAAAGTGCGGCGCGGATATGGTGCTTCGCACAGGTAAATTCGGAAGCTTCTACGCTTGCGCAAACTACCCCGCTTGCAGAAATACAAAGCAGAAGACCAAGGATATCGGCGTGCCCTGCCCCGAGTGCGGCGCGAAGATAGTAACAAGATACAGCAGAAGCAGAACGGCTTTCTACGGTTGTGAGAGATATCCCGAGTGCAAGTTCTCCTCTTGGGATCTTCCTATGGAGAAGAAGTGCCCCGAGTGCGGCAAGAATCTCTTCCACAAGAAGGGCAAGCCCCAGCTTGTTTGCCACGACGAAAGCTGCGGATACACCGAGCCCTACACCGCTCCCGATAAGAGCGAGGACGGCGAGGAAAACTAATATTTGACAATGGAAAACACTAAGATAATTAACGTATATGGCGCAGGTCTTGCAGGCTGCGAGGCAGCTTGGCAGATAGCGAAAAGAGGACTGAAGGTCAGACTCTTTGAGATGAAGCCTAAAAAATATACCCCTGCGCACCACAGCGAGGGCTTTGCGGAGCTAGTCTGCTCCAACTCGCTTCGCAGTGACAGAGTGACCAACGGCGTAGGACTCCTTAAAGAGGAGCTCTACCGCCTTGACTCGCTTATCATGGAGGCGGCTTACGCTACCCGTGTGCCTGCGGGCTCGGCACTTGCCGTTGACCGTGATCTCTTTTCGGCCTATGTCACCGAAAAGATAAAGAATCATCCCAACATCGAAATAGTCGAAGCCGAGGTATCCTCGGTGGAGGAGGGGACGATAACCGTTATCGCAACCGGTCCCTTGACAAGTGAGCCTATGGCTGAGTATATGGAGAAGGAGCTGGGTCTTTCGGGACTTCACTTCTTCGATGCCGCCGCGCCCATCGTTGACGCAAGCTCATTGAATATGGATATAGTCTACGCCGCGTCAAGATATGACAAGGGAGATGCCGACTATCTCAACTGCCCTATGACAAAAGAGCAGTACGATGCCTTCTATAACGCGCTTATCACCGCAAAGGAGGCTGAGCTTAAGGACTTTGACCGCGAGATGCAGAAGGAACTTAAGGTGTTCGAGGGCTGTATGCCCGTTGAGGTCATGGCGAAGAGGGGATATGAGACCCTTTGCTACGGTCCCCTCAAGCCCGTCGGACTTGTTGATAAAAGAACCGGCGAGGAGGCTTATGCCGTCGTTCAGCTTCGCAAAGAGAATGCGGAGGGAACGATGTACAATCTGGTAGGCTTCCAGACACACCTGACCTTCCCCGAGCAGAAGCGAGTATTCTCCATGATCCCCGGACTTGAGAACGCGGAATTTCTGCGCTACGGTATAATGCACAGAAACACTTATATCGATTCGCCCAAATATCTTGATCCCGATTACTCTATGAGAAATAACCCCAATATATTCTTTGCGGGTCAGATGACGGGAGTTGAGGGATATATCGAGTCCACGGGCTCGGGATTCATTGCCGGAATCAACGCGGCTATGGCGGCTCTCGGTGAGGAAAAGGTAATATTCCCGAAAACCACGATGCTGGGCGCTATGGCTCATTACGTGAGCCTTGGCAACGTCAGCGGCAGCTTTGTTCCTATGAACGCGAACTTCGGAATCGTTGAGCCTCTCGGCTATAGAGTCAAGGGCGGCAAGGTCGCAAAATATGAGGTGATCGCAAAGAGATCTCTCGATCTGATACCCGAATTCGGCGAGAGACTCGGAGCTGAAAACTATAAGAATCGAATTTCAGAGGAAATAAACGATGAAAATAATAATTGACGTTATGAGCGGAGACAAGGCTCCCATTGAGATGCTTCGCGGTGTTGATTTTGCATCAAAGCAGGATTACTCCGGTGGAGTTGAATATATTCTGGTCGGCGACGAGACCGTTATAAAGAAGGTTGCCGAGGAGGAGAGCATTGACGTATCGGGCTATCAGATAGTACATACCGACGTAGTGCTTACAATGGAAGACGAGCCCTTGTCCATTTTGAAGGAAAAGAAGAATTCTTCTATAGGACTTTCTTTGCAGATGCTTGCGAAGGGTGAGGGTGATGCCCTCGTCAGCGCGGGCAATACCGGAGCGCTTTTCAGCGGCTCTTCGCTGATAGTTAAGAGAGTTCCCGGAATCCAGAGAGCGGGAATCGGCGCATTCCTTCCTATGGCAAACCCCGTTATGCTTATAGATTCGGGTGCCAGCGTAAAGCCCAACGAGGACTATATGGTCGGCTTTGCCGTTATGGGCAAGGCTTATATGAAGGCACTTTACGGAGTTGAAAATCCCCGTGTAGGTCTGCTTAACAACGGTACCGAGGAGCACAAGGGAACCGAGCTCCAGCACGCGGCTTTCGCAAAGCTCAAGGAGTGCTCGCTCATCAACTTTATCGGTAACGTGGAGGGCAACTCGATGGTGCTTGGCGGATGTGACGTAGCCGTTACCGACGGATTTACCGGAAACGTATCTCTCAAGTGCATCGAGGGAATGGGTAAGCTTCTCTCGGGCGAGCTTAAGGGTATGTTCAAGGGTCTTGGCGGAATCATCGCTTACGTTATGATAAAGAACAAGCTCAAGGCATTCAAGAAGAGATTTGACGCCAAGGAGCACGGCGGCGCTCCCATTCTCGGTCTTAAAAAGATGATAATCAAGGCTCACGGTTCCTCCGACGCGAAGGCATTTTCAAGCTCTATCCGTCAGGCTGTGAACTGTGTTAAGCTTGGAGTTGTCGATATAATAGCCGCAGAGGCAGAAAAGCTTCAGGCGGAAAAGAAGGCGGCTGAGATGCTCGCCACGGAAAGCTCTGCTGAATAATTGCTTCAGCAGAAAAAAATAGTAATGAAAGAGGTACAAACGGTGATGAACGGTCAGATGGATCCGCGCGCGCTTGAAAAGAGTATAGGTTATTCCTTCAAGGATGCAAGCCTGCTCAACCGCGCCTTGACCCACTCGTCCCACTCCAACGAAACGGGACTGAAAAATCATCATATGCACTGTAACGAAAGGCTTGAGTTTTTGGGCGACAGCGTGCTGTCTATCATAACCAGCAAATATCTCTACTCGAAATTTGAGGATTGCCCCGAGGGCGAGCTGACAAGGATGAGAGCCGAGGTAGTATGCGAAAGAGCGCTTTCGGGATATGCCGACACTATACGTCTTGGAGATTATCTGCTTTTGGGCGTTGGCGAGGAGAAGAACAACGGCAGAAGAAGAAAGAGCATTCTTGCCGATGCATTCGAGGCTCTGCTTGCGGCGATATATCTTGACGCAGGTGAAAACGGACTTGAAACGGTTGAAGGGTTTCTTCTGCCCTTTATCGTCAAGGAGATCGAGAGCATAGGAAAGAGCAAGGGCTTTTCGGGTGATTCCAAGAGTCTGCTTCAGCAGTTCGTTCAGCAGGCTGAGGGCGATTTCCTTGAATACGTGGTGGTTGGACAGAGCGGTCCCGATCATATGAAATCCTTTAAGGTCGAGGCGAGACTTAATTCCAACGTTATCGGTCGAGGAGAGGGAAGAAGCAAGCGCGAGGCGGAGCAGAATGCCGCAAGAGAGGCGCTTGAGCTCTTCAGCGTGCTTCCTCGCGAGGAATAACAAGATGCAGAATGCTAAAAGCGTAAAGCATAAAAATATTCCGATATTTATCCCTCATATGGGCTGTCCCAATATGTGTGTTTTCTGCAATCAGCGCTCAATATCGGGAAAGCAGAGCTTTTGCAAATCGCAGGTGATTCCCGAGATAGAGGAGGCGCTTGCGACGATATCGCCCGACTCGGAGGTCGAGATCGCCTATTTCGGAGGCTCTTTTACCGGAATCGACAGAGAGCTTATGATATATCTTCTCAACGTTGCCAAGGATTTTATTGACAATCCAAAAGAGGGCAGAGCGAGAGTGTCGGGCATCAGAATGTCCACCCGTCCCGATTATATCAACGACGAGATAATGAGCATTCTGTCAAAATATCCCGTGAAGACGATAGAATTGGGTCTTCAGAGCATGGATGACGAGGTTTTGAAGCTTTCAAAGCGAGGGCACAGCGCAAAGCAAGCCGCTGATGCCTGCAGAATGATAAAAAAAGCGGGTTATTCGCTTGTGGGGCAGATGATGATAGGTCTGCCCGGCTCGACCCTTGAAAAGGAGATAGCTACTGCAGAAAAGATCTGCGAAATGGGGGCTGACGGCGCAAGGATATATCCAACTGTTACCTTTTACGGCACCGAGCTTGCCGATATGGCGGAGCGCGGAGAATACAAGATGCTTGACCTTGAGGACGCGATATACCGCTCCAAGGAGGTCTTGAAGATCTTTAATGCCAACGGTGTTGAGTGCATAAGAATAGGACTTTGCGCATCGGATAATCTCGGCGACCTTGAAAAGGTCAAGGGAGGAGCTAATCATCCCGCGCTTGGCGAGCTGGTTCGCGGTGAGATATATTACGATTCTTTACGCGCTATGTTTGCAGGTATGGATAAAAACAACAGTATTGCAGGTAAAAGCTTCAAGGCTTTGGTGGCTCGTGGCGAGCTTTCTCTCGCGATCGGGCAGAAGCAAAGAAATAAGGAGCGCATTATGCGCGAATTTGGAATAAAAGAGCTGAAATTCAGCGAAACGGCGCATTCCGTGGGAATTACCGTTTTTGAAGAATAAAAAAGAGACGGAGGTATAGTTTTGTATCTTAAGTCAATAGAATTGCAGGGCTTTAAATCCTTCCCCGATAAAACGAAGCTGGTTTTCGATGCTTCGGGTGAGGAGACGGGAACAGGCGTTACCGTTATCGTAGGCCCTAACGGAAGTGGAAAATCGAATATCGCAGACGCTATGCGCTGGGTCTTGGGTGAAATATCCTCCAAAACTCTGCGAGGCACCAAGATGGAGGACGTCATCTTCGGAGGCGCGGACAGCCGCAAGCCTATGGGATATGCCGAGGTTTCGGTCACCTTTGACAACACTCAGGGTCCTTCTCATCTCGAATGCCCCTACGACGAGGTCACGGTTACCCGCCGTTATTTCCGCGCAGGCGAGAGCGAATATTACATAAACCGTCGCGCGGTAAGACTTCGCGACATTTACGAGCTTTTCCTCAATACCGGTATCGGACGTGACGGTTATTCTATAATCGGTCAGGGACGAATTGCCGACATGGTTTCCAAAAAGAGCGAGGACAGACGAGACATCTTCGAGGATGCCTCGGGAATCGCAAAATTCAGACACAAAAAGAGCGAGGCTGAGCGAAAGCTGAAGCAGACCGAAGAAAATATGCTTCGTATAAACGACATATTTACCGAGGTCGCGTCTCAGGTAGGTCCTCTTGAGAAGGAAAGCGAGAAGGCAAAGAAGGCTATCGAGCTTATGGAGGTCAAGAAAAAGGTCGACGTAAGCCTCTGGCTCTTCGATACCGAAAAGTACAGAACCGATATATCCGCGGCAGAGGAAGCATTGCGCCGCTCGGAATTCGACTTGAAGAATGCCGAGGACTCGATGCAGTCACTTGACGCCCGTAACGCCAAGCTTTACGAGGCAAGCCAGAACGGTAAGATCGCTCAGTCGCAGATACTCAACCTTATCAAGGAGCAGACAAGCGAGATATTCAAGCTTGACAGTGAATTCAGAGTCAATGAGACTAACATCCGTCACACCGACGAGATGATAGAGAGCGCAAAGCAGGTGCTTTCCTCCGCTGAAAGAAGCCTTGCCGAGGAAAATATCAAGGAAAAGGCGCAAAATGACAAGATCGCATCTCTTGAAGGTACTCTCTCTGAGACTCAGAATAAGCTCGAAGAGACCGAGGACGCTATATTTGATGAAAAGTGCAATATAGACAGACTGAATAAGGCTATCGATACCGCCTTTGCCGATATTAAGGAGGCAGAGGAGGCAGCCGTTGATATCAAGGTGCGCATTTCCGTCCTTGAAAACTCGAGAGAGAGCGGAAGCGACCGAAATGCCGACATCCTTTCCGATATCGAGAGATACGGCGAGGAGGCTGCAAGGCTTGAAAAGGCGCGCGACGCAAAGCAGAAGACCGTTGACGAATACGGCGATTCTATCGCCGAGATCGACAGGGAGACCGCTGAAATAGACGGCGAGCTGACCGAGCTTAATTCGGATCTCGGTGAAAAATACGAGGAGCTGAACAATAAAAAGCTCCGTCTCGAATCGATCCTTCAGAGAATTAAGACCATCAAGGCGATGGAAGAGCAGTTTGAGGGCTATAATAACAGCGTACGCTTCGTTATGAACAGCTATGCTCAGGGCAAGATAACCGACCGCTTCGGTACACCCTGCGGCAAGATATACGGACCTCTTTCCAAGGTCATCGGTGTAGATTCCAAGTACGTGACCGCGGTTGAAACGGCTCTCGGAATGAATCTTCAGAATATCGTGGTCGAGGACGAGGAGACCGCAAAGGCGGCAATGTTTGCCTTGAAGCGCGCGGAGGCGGGTAGAGCTACCTTCTTCCCCATAACAAGCATGAGACCCCAGACAGAAACGCCCGAAATGCGCGATGCGAGAGGCTTTGCGGGATACGTCGGCAGAGCGGACGAGCTTTGCCAGTGTGATTCGAAGTTCGGCAACGTAATAAGCTCGCTTCTCGGCAGAACTCTTGTATTTGATAATATCGACAACGCTACGGCGATGGCAAAGAGACTTAATTATAAGGTCAGAGTAGTTACCCTTGACGGTCAGCAGATCAATGCCGGCGGTTCCTTTACCGGAGGATCGGTAAAGCAGGGCGGCGGTATACTTTCGAGAACCGACGAGGTCAAGAGACTTGAGGGTGAAGCAAAGGAGCTTGAGACGAAGGTCAAGGCACTTGGAGAGGAGGTCGCCGAGATCAAGGAGAAGATCGAGGACGTTACCTTCCGCAGAACCGACCTTGCAGACCGCAAGGAGATACTCAGCATTCTCCGCAACACCGAGCTTCAGGGACTTGAAAAGATCACGGGTCAGTACGAGTCAAACAAGTCGCTCCTTGACAAGCTTAACGAGGATTATCAGCAGATAGTCAGAATGAGTGAGAGATACGAGGACGATCTTGCCGCGCTCAAGGAAGAGGAAGCCTCACAGAATAAGAGAGTAGAGGAATTCACGGCGGTTCGCCTTGCCAAGCACGACGAGAGAGTGGATGCCGAGGACAGGCTGAAGGCTCTTGAGGACGGAAAGACGGCGCTTGTAATTCGTCTCAGCGAGATCCAGAAGGATATAGAGACCGCCAAGGCACTGCTTGAGGTGTCCTCTGAAAGAATCCGCGTTTGCGGTGAGGACATCAAGGCGGCAAAGGATAGAATAGAAAGCTATCGCGCGCAGATAGATAATCTGACTGTTTCGCAGAGCGAGAACAGAAAGAGATATACCGAATGCCAGAGCGAGCTCGATGCTCTTAATGCAAAGAGAAGCGAGATCGAAGAGGGCAACATGGAGTTTGAAAAGAAGCTCAATGAGATCAACACCATGATGCGCGATAAGATGGCAGAGAAGGAGCTTATATTCCGCGTTCATACCACAAACGAGGCAAAGCTTGAGGGACTTCGCGAGAAGTACGACAAGGTTGCAGGCAAGCTCTGGGATGACTACGAGCTGACGAGAGCCGATGCGGTTGCGCTGAATTATCCTCCCGTCACCGCTGAGAACAGGGCAGAATATGCCAAGACGCAGATCGAGTGTCAGAACAAGCTCCGCTATATCGGTCACGTTGACCTTGATGCGGTCAATAAGTATAAGGAGATCAAGGCTCGTTACGATTATATGAGCGAGCAGATACGCGACCTTGAAAAGTCTAAGGAAGAGCTGATATCTATCATTACCAAGCTTGAAAAGGAAATGAAGACGGCGTTTATTACCGCCTTCGACCAGATCAACGAGAACTTCGGAAAGACCTTCTCCGAGCTCTTCGGCGGCGGCTCTGCCGAGATATATCTTACCGATCCCGAGAACGTTCTCGAGAGTGGAATCGAGATCAAGGCGGCACCTCCCGGAAAGATCATCAAGAACCTTATGCAGCTGTCGGGCGGTGAGCAGGCATTTATCGGTGTCGCGCTTTTCTTCGCGACCTTGCAGGTAAACCCCACGCCCTTCTGTATCCTCGACGAGATAGAGGCGGCGCTTGACGAGGTCAACGTTGAGAGACTTGCGCAATATATTAAGAGATACACTGACGGAACTCAGTTTATCATGATCACGCACCGTCGAGGCACTATGGCGGCGGCTACAAGACTTTACGGTGTAACTATGCCCGAGCACGGCATATCCAAGATACTTACCCTTGACGTCAAGGACGTTGAGAAGAAGAAGGAGGGCGAATGGAATGGCATTTTTGAGTAAGCTTTTTGGCAAAAAAAATAAAGACGAAAAGAAGGAGTCGGCTCCCGTTGAGACCTCAAAAGAGGTCGATGAGGATGAGCTGACCGAAGAAGAGATCGCGGCGGCGGAAAGATACGAAGAGGAGAACGCCGACGAGATCGAGGAGTCCGAGGCTCTGGAGCTTGACGGCGAATTCACCGAATTTTCCGTATTCAAGCAGGAGCAGGAGGCAGAAGAGACCGAGATCGAGACCGAGGAAGAAGAGGAAGAGGAGCCCGAAGAAAAGCTCAGCTTCTGGGAAAAGCTCAAGATGGGTCTAACCAAGACCAAGAACGCGCTTTTCGGATCGGTCAACGAGCTGCTTAAAAAGTTCGTAAAGGTAGACGAGGATCTTCTTGACGAGCTTGAAGAGCTGCTTATTATGGCAGACGTTGGAGTCGGCGCAACCGAGGATATTATCGAGGAGCTCCGCGACAGAATAAAGGACGGCAGACTCAAGGAAAAGGATCAGGTGCTTGATACTCTCAAGGAAATACTTTCCGATATGATCGGCGAGCATCAGCCCCTCTGTCTTGAGACTACCCCCTCGGTAATTCTCGTTATCGGAGTTAACGGCGCGGGTAAGACCACCAGCATCGGTAAGATCTCAAAGAGACTCCGCAAGCAAGGTAAAAAGGTCGTCGTTGCGGCGGCTGATACCTTCAGAGCAGCGGCTATTGACCAGCTTGAGGTTTGGTGCCAGAGAGCAAAGGTCGAGCTTGTTAAGCAGAGTGAGGGAAGTGACCCCGCGGCTGTGGTATTCGACGCTATCAATTACGCGAAGAAGAAGGAAGCCGACGTGCTTATCATCGATACCGCAGGCAGACTTCACAACAAGGCAAACCTTATGAACGAGCTTGCAAAGATCAACCGAGTTATCGACCGCGAGCTTCCCGGTGCCAGCCGTGAGAACCTGCTTGTTCTCGACGCTACTACCGGACAGAATGCCGTTATTCAGGCAAAGGAATTCAGCAAGGCGGCTAACATTACGGGTATCACCCTCAATAAGCTTGACGGCACCGCAAAGGGCGGTATCGTGATCTCCATCAAGCGCGAGCTTGGCATCCCCGTTAAGTTTATCGGTGTGGGCGAAAAGATCGACGATATGCAGGAATTCAACGCAAAGCAGTTCGTTGACGCGTTGTTTGAATAATAATATGAAAATAGTATTAGCATCAAGAAATAAAAAGAAAAAAGCCGAGCTTCAGACTCTGCTTTCGAAATATATCGAGAATATCGAGATACTTTCCCTCGATGACGTAGGGATCTTTGGCGAGATCGAGGAGGACGGCGATACCTTTGAGGAAAATGCGCTTATCAAGGCGCGCGTTGCGGCAGAGAGCGGATACATCGGTGTCGGAGACGATTCTGGACTTATGGTGGACGCTCTCGGCGGCGCGCCGGGAGTTTACAGCGCAAGATATTCGGGTGACCACGGCAACGATGAGGCGAATAACGAGCTCCTCCTTAAAAATCTTGAGGATAAGGACGACAGAAGCGCAAGATTCGTTTGCTGTATCGCCTGCGTCTTCCCTGACAAATACGGATTTGAGCCTATTGTTGTAAAGGGCTTTGCCGAGGGTCAGATCCTCCGCGAAAGACAGGGAAATGGCGGCTTTGGATACGATCCGCTCTTCTATTTCCCACAGTTCGGCAAAACGCTTGCCGAGGTCACTCCCGAGGAAAAGAACAGCGTCAGCCACAGAGGCAACGCTATAAAGGCTTTTGCAGAAAAGCTGAAAGAGCTTGAAATTAAAGAATAATTTGGAGAAAAATATGATAACATCAAAGCAAAGAGCATATTTGCGCGGCTTGGGTCAGTCCTGCCCCGCAATAATGCAGATAGGCAAGGGCGGTATTACCGAAAACCTTGTAAAAACAGTTTCCGACGCTCTTGAGGCGCGCGAGCTTGTAAAGCTTAACGTGCTTGAGAACAGCGGAGAAGAGCCCCGTGCGGTGCTTGACGCGCTTTGCGAGGCGCTTCAGGCAGACGGAGTTTCCTGCGTTGGCAGAAAGATCGTGCTTTACCGCGAGTCGAAAGAGAAAAAGACCATAGAGCTTCCGAGATAAGGGTATGCTGAGAGTAGGAATTTACGGCGGAGCGTTTGCTCCGATACACGTAGGTCACGTGGCGGCGGCGAAGGCATTTATGGAGCAGATGTGGCTTGACGTGCTCTTCGTCATTCCAACAGGAATAAGTCCGCATAAGCAGATGAGTGCAGGTGCGAGCAATGCTGACAGACTTGAAATGTGCCGTCGCGCCTTCGAGGGAATCGAGGGAGTTATCGTCTCGGATATCGAGATAAGACGCGAGGGAGCAAGCTACACGGTGGACACCCTGAGAGAGCTTGCCGATGACGATCGCAGACTTTTTATGCTCTGCGGCACCGATATGATACTGACGCTTGATACCTGGCACGAGCCCGATGAAATATTCAGACTGGCGTATCCCGTCTACATCAGGCGCGAGAGCGATGAGAGCCTTGACGAAAGGCTTATCGAAAAGGTCACCGAATACCGTAATAAATACGGCAAAAACGTAGTAAAAATAAAGGCTCCCGCCATTGAAGTATCCTCAAGCGACATAAGAAAAAGGATCGCCGACGGAGAGGATTTTTCCTCTCTTGTGCCCGAGGCGGTGGCGGACTATATCAGGGAAAAGGGGCTGTATAAGCAATGATTTTTGACGAAAAACAGCTATCCGACCTGCGTGAAAGGGTAAAAGCTACCCTTTCGGATTTCAGATACGGTCACACTCTGGGAGTAGAGAAGATGGCGGCAAGACTATCGGCACTCTATTGTCCCGAGAAGGAGTCGCTCCTTCGTGCTGCGGCGCTGCTTCACGACGTGACCAAGGAAAAAAGCTTCGGCGCTCAGCTTGAAATATTCGATAAATACGGAGAAAAGCCCACCGACGAGCAGCTGTCGGTGCCGCCCACTATCCACGCGCTTACCGCACCGCTTATCATTCCCGACGAGTATCCCGAATTTGCGCTTGAAGAGCTGCTGGATGCGATCAGATACCACTCAACGGGAAGAGAGGGCATGACGCTTTCGGAAAAGATAATCTTTCTTGCCGATTATATCGAGGAGACTCGCAGATTTGAGGATTGTATCGCGCTTCGTGAGGAATTCTTTTCAGCAGAGCCCGAAAATATGAATATGGGCGACAGAATGATGCATCTCAACCGAGTTCTGCTTCACGGAATAGAAAATACGCTCCGAGAGCTTGAAAAAAACGGTAAAACAGTGGAAAGCCGTACTCTTAAGGCAAAGGAAAGCCTTATTAATGAAATTGAAAAAGGATGGAAATAAAAATGGAAGAGATCAAAAATGAAGAGATCAAGTCTCTTGTAGGCGCAACTCCCCGTGAGCTTGCTGATGCCATCGCAGAGATTCTTGACAATAAAAAGGGAAAAGACGTAAAGGTCATCGAGGTTGGTGACAAGACCATTATCGCAGACTATTTCGTGCTTGCAAACGGTAATACCAACACCCACGTACGCGCTCTTGCCGACGAGGTTGAGTACAAGCTTGGCCTTGCGGGAGTCAATCCTATAAGAGAAGAGGGCAGAGACGGCAACAACTGGAGAGTTCTTGACTACGCCAGCGTTCTCGTTCACGTCTTCGACAGAGAAGCAAGAGAATTCTACAATCTCGATAAGCTTTATACTGATTTTGAATGATATTATGATAAACTTTATGGGGAGAGGAAAACCTTTGAAAGGTTTTCCTCTCCCCATTTAATTTCATATTTTTTCTAAAGATTCGGGAAAGCAAAGCAAGTAATAGTCACATTCGTCGCAGCAACATTCAAAGCCTCTCTCTCCGTTGCCGAGACAGACGGTAGGCTCCCCGGGTGTAAGCTCTATGCCGGTAATATCTATTATCTTTTTTTGAATACTTTGATTCATATATCCCCCTATAAAAAACAAAAAGTGCGCCAACCGAAGTCAGCGCACCGAAAAACGCAAACTCCAAGTTGTCGCCAAACGAACTTATGCGCAGATAGATATTTTCATATCATCAAACGGGAGTTGCATTTTTACCAAATGGCTACGTTTAATGATATGACAAAAAAGGGTATAATTATCCCACAAAGAAAAAAATACCTAATGGCGCGATATTATGTTCGTTTGGCATAACTATTATAGCACAATTTTTGCATTTTGTAAATATATTTCGTAAAATTTTGCAAAAGTGCTTTTTAGAGAGAAAAATGACAGAATAAAAGAAACCGCAGCCAAAAACTGCGGTTTCTGTGTTACAAATTATTAATTCCAACCCTCTTGCTGTTCCGCAAGCCTTTCGAGAAGGTAGGTGTCCTCCTTCATGACCTTTGCGGCATGGGCAAGTCTTTCGGTTTCAAATCGAACCGAGGCTTTACCGATTCGCTCGTTGCAGCCCAGCGGATCGTGACCGCAATAAGCGTTGGGGAAGTCAAGATCCCAGCCGCCGTCGGCAAGCTTGATCCCTGCCTTGCGGTATAACGAGCCCTTTCCCGTGGGCATGCCGCTTTCCTTGCCAAGCTGATCCCACTCAATGCTTTCGGGTGCTATATCCATAATGAATGCCGTTTCACCGAAGCAGGCGTGGCCTATTATCATATTTTCCCTATGATACTTCAAAAGGAGCTCCTCGTCCTCTTTCGTTAATTCGGGGATAGAGCCGCTTCCGTTGGCTTCAAGATATTTGGCAAGACCGTGGGGAGCAGGGAGATCGATCTGAACTACTCCAACCACAAAATCTCTCTTTTTGTTAGTGAGCATTCTCTGGAAGGTGTTGAGCCAGGAATTGTTACCGCCGTGACAGTTGTAAATGAGAATTTTGTTATATCCGTTGCGGCTGATCTGCTCACAGAGAGTCTCGAGAAGATCCATCTGCATCTGTACGGGAATCGTTATATTGCCCTCGCTCATCTTGCCGCCCTTGGCTTCGATGGGTGCGCCGTTTGGCAGGTCTCCAAAGGTAAAATCGGGGAAAACGCAGAAGGTCTCCTTTTGCGATGCCTCATAAGCGATATGGCTTGCCATAAGTATGTCACATCCGAGTGCTAAGTGAAGTCCGTGCTTCTCAACGCATCCCATAGGAATGACGCAGACGTTTTTTGACTCCTCGCGAAGTTCGGCGAAATTGTGCGCGGTCTTATATATCCAACGTGTTTCCATAATTTACCTCCAAAGGCTTATTTTCCAAATCCCTCGATAGCATTTTTATCTGCTCTTGAAAGGTCGTATTCGATATTTTTGTTCTCATAAAAATACAGAAGCAGGGTAGCGTACGGATCCTTTTCGTAATCTATATCGTCAACGTAATAAACGTCGATCATTACCGCAAGTACGGTTTCATCGATCTTGATGCCGTCGAAAATGAATTTTCTGTAGTTATATAGAGTCTTTTGGTGAGTTATAGCCTCCCCCGTAGGTTGGAAGCGAACGTATTTAACAGCATCCTTATTTTTGCCGTCGTTGTCGGTGTCGACTTCGGGAGTAAGGTCGTACATTATGGTGACGGTCACGTCGTAAACGTTGTCGTCGCGCTCAAGCGTGGGCTTGAAGTATTTTATGCACTTTTCGGGATCGTCGGGACAGATCTTCTTTGCCGCATTGAGGGCATCTGCCTTTTTCTTGAAGGTCTCGGCATTGCCGTCGGAATCGGTTACAGTGTAGTAGGAGTAGTCCTCAGCGGTGTATTTCAGAGTGCTGTTATTGTAGCGTAGAATGAACTGAAGCTGCTCCGCCTCGTCGATAAATACCGTGCCCGAATTGGCAAAATATCCGTAGTTCTTTTCTTCTCGGGTGTAATCGGTCTGATCCTGATAGAAGAGCGTAAGCTTGCCGTTATTTTCTTCGTATGCCTCGCAGAGCTTTTCGTTGGGAGTTATAGTCTTGACTGCTCCGGGCACTGTGTTTCTGTCAACGGTTCTCCATACGAAGAAGCCGACGATAGAAAGGGAGAGCAGAAGTCCCAAGCCCTTTAAGATCAAGCCTGCCACTCGCATTTTATACTTTTTGTGTGCCATTCTTTTTCCTTTCAGATGCCCCTCAAGCCATATTTTTCAGCCTGTCAAGGGCGTTTTGCAGGATTATCTGTGCCGAGAGAGTGTCGATGACCTGCTTTCTTTTTTGTCCTCTCGTGTCGGTCTCATTGAGATAACGGGAAGCCGCCATAGTGGTCATTCTCTCGTCCATCATAACGATGGGAAGAGAAGCGGTAGCCTCATCCTCTGCCAATATCTCGCCGAGAATGCGCGCGAATTTTTCCGCGTGCTCGGCTCTCGGACCGTGGCTGCCATCCATGTTTATGGGAAGACCCACAACCACTCCGCCAGTGATATTCTCCTCCTTGATTATCTCGGCGATCTTGGCAGCGGTTCTTTGCATTCCGCCAACGCTTATCTGATAAAGTCCGGAGGCGACTATTCGGTTTTTGTCGCAGGTGGCAAGACCGGTTCTTTTGTCACCGAAATCAATGCCGATAAGTCTGCCTTGCGTGTTCAATAATCTTTGCATTTTTTCCTCAATTAAAATTTAAAATCTACACTTGTAAGCTTTATAAGCAGCTTCATGCTGTCGGGCTGTACCTTTGCCTCGTGCGCCGCCTTGTTTCTGTGAAGCTCGCCGCACTTTGTGCATTTGTGAATGATGATATATCCCTTTTTGGGGTCGGTAATTACCTTGACGGGCTCCATAGGTGCGCGACACTCGCAGGCTCTGTCTCCGGGATTTATATCGACGTGAAGCGACCAGAGGCAGAAGGGGCAGTGATTGCGGGAGGTGTAGCCAAGTGGCTCTACCTCTTTACCACAATGAGCACAGATAAATCCGTTATCATTCTTTGTAAATCTTTTCTGTTCCATCTGTTATCTATTATCTATTATCTTATTTTTACCGTCTCGCCGGGCTCTACCTTTACGGTTTTATCGCCTGAGATGAACCAAACCGTGAGAGCGGAGGGGTTATATACCATTTTGCCGTTTGCGGAAAATTCAAGAGCGCGATAAGCCTGGGTGTATTCGTACACCTGCATATTGTTGGCATACCATACGTCGTCGCGATTGCCGACTGCCTCGGCAAATTTCTCGATGACCTCCCAGTTGTTGTTGGTATCAAATTCGTAGGTGTGTCCCCAAAGGTAGAAAAGCTTGGGATTGGGGTATCTCGGAGCTTCGTTTAAAAATTTATCTACCAATTGCATAAGCTCGGGATTATTGTGATGGCAGGTTGCGGGCATATGGAACCAGTTTGTAGGAATATCGAAGCTTTTGGTTGAAAATGTAGTTCTTGCGTAAAGAATACCGCATTTGCGAAGAACTTCAATGACCTCGTTGCTTGTAGTACCGAAAGGATAAGCGTGACCCTTAACGATAACTCCAAGCATCTCTTCAAGCACTCGTCTGTCCTCAACGATTTCATAAGCCACCATTTCCGCAGGAGTTTTATCAAGAAAGGGATGGCTGTAGCCGTGGGTCGCCACCTCGTGACCGTTTTCTATCGCCCTTGAATAGACCTCGGTTGCCTCGCGACGAGCCATTCTACGGTGAATCTGACCCTCCGGGTAGCTTCTTTCCTCATCCTCGAAGGAGTAGCCGTTTATATTAAAAGTACATTTGATGCCGTATTTATCAAGTATTTCTATAAATCTTATATCCTGCTGAACACCGTCATCGTAGCTGAGGGTGAGAGCCTTGTTTTTTCCTTCGGGGAAAAGCATAAAGTTAGTCATAATCTTTGTTCCTTTCAAATTTCTATTTCAAACATTCTTGCTTGATAGTCTTCGGTAAATTCTATTTCAATATTATTGCCGTTAAGTCTGCATTCAAGAGTGCTGCAAGCAGGGTAAGCAATCCTTGCAGACTTAGGAGCGATGCCCTCAAGGGGAATGCTGACCTTTTTCTCACCGCCAAGATTCCATACTGCAAGATAGAGCTTTTCGTCGGTCAGAAGTCCCGATGCCACAAGAGTCTTACCGAAATTGGTAAAGCCTATGGGCATATAGGGGAGAGCAGTCTTTTTAGCCTCTCGAATGCTGTTATAATAGTCAACACCCTCTTTGACAAGAGCAAATTTTTCTTCGCTCAAAAGCTCAAGATGGCTTGCAAGATGCATTCTGCCGAGGAAGCTGTTTATCATATTCATAATGACTTGTTCATCGGATACGTTGGTATTTACCCATTCCTCGGTAGCCGCAAAGCCGTCGATCCAAGAGTCGATGGGATAGCTCCATACCGCCGCCTGCTCGGGAAGAACCGCGGAGGCTATGTTACCTGCAATATAAGGGTATTTTCTGTATCTTACCTGATCGGAGGTGGAGACGATAGAGAAATGAGAGAGTGTCTCGTAGTCCATTCTCATGCCTCCCGATGAGCAGGTCTCAAAGAGAACGCTCGGGAATCTCTCACGGAGGCTGTCGATCCACTCAAGATAAGCGCGCGCCGCGCTTTCAAGTCCCTCACCGGGGGTGAGCGCATCTACGTCGGTTCCGATAGCGCAATCCTGATTGTAGTCAAGCTTTATGTATTCCGCGCCAAGGTCTTCCACCATGTAGCGGATAGACTCGGTAAGATATTCCACCACCTTGGGATGACGGAAGTCCACGAAGCGGCGGTTATGTATCACAATGGGCTTTCCGTGACGGCAGAGGAAGCAGGTATCGTCGCCGTAGAAGTCGATGATTTCGGACTTCCAGCCCACGCTCTCGGGCTCTATCCAAAGGCCGGGCTTCATGCCCAGCGACTTGATAAAGTCGAGAGTTGCCTTTACACCGTCAGGGAATCTCGCATGGCTCTCGCGCCATTTTCCAACGTAGTGGTATATGACGTTAGGCTCGCACTCATCGTGCCAACCACAGTCTATAACGTAGTATTCCACACCCGTCTTTGCAACCACGGGCGCGTATTTTTTTACGTTTTTCTCGCTGGGACCGTCCCAGGAGAGGTGCATATATTCGTTGAATATTGAGGGAAGGCTTTCGTCGGCAACACATCTGCCCGCAAAATGGCGGCGATGCTTGGTCATCTCACCGAGAAGACCGTTTAAGGTCTTGCCAAATGCGAGAGAAACACTTACTGTTTCGTACACCTCGCCGGGGATAAGCTCCTTGCTCCAAGAGCCGTTGGTAGAGTTCGCACCGCCCATATAAAGATAGTAACAACCGGGAACTGCGCCTATTTCGTAGTACCACGAATTATTGCTCTCGATCTGGAACATCATCATTTCACCGTTATGCTTATCGTGAATGATGCCTTGGGGCAGAGCCTCCTTGGTAGACCAGCTACCAACGTTGCAGAAGCTTATCTTCTTCTGATTCTGCGGGGAATCAAGGAAGAAGCCGAGATCGGCAAAGGATTGCTTGATAGGCTGACATTCTGCGTGATGGCTTTGGGTAAAACGGATAAAATCCATTTTGTCGGTGGTCATATAGCTTCCGATTCCGTGAAGTACAAAGGAAGATACCTCCTCAAGCACCAAGGGATTACTTGAAATATTTTCAACCGCCGTCTTAATTCTTACAGCGTTACAGTCTCCGAAATTTGTAAAGAAGGTGGTCACGCGCACAAACTCGCTTTCCTGAACCACGGTCAATATACCGTCCTTTTCCTCATGAGAAACATACTTCAGCTTCTCACCCTCGGATGAATTTATCATTTTCACTCCCATGTGGGTTATTTTATTTTCACCCGCGATTTGCACCTCGGCAAAGGGACGAGCAATGCCCTTGGCTAAATTGCCGACCTGTGTAATAAAAATCTTGCCGTTACCGATCTCAAATCCAATATTTGCAAAGCTGAAGCTCATGAATAGGTCCTCCCGAAAAAATAATTGTACGGAACACATAACTCCAATTATATAATACAATAAAAATAGTGATTTGTCAATAAAATCGACGCTTTTTCACGGAATTTTCACTAATTTATCAGATCTGTGCATTCGTTGATATGAAGAGCGCAAATTGTAATTGACAACGCGTTGCTTTTGTGCTAAAATAAAGAAAAAGGAGGGAATACTATGAAAAAACGAATAACACTTCTATTGGCGGCAATTTTGCTGATCTGTCCTATCCTGTTTTCGTCCTGCGATACCCTGATTTTCGGTAGCTCTCCTGAGTACGTCTTATTTATGGAGGCAGAAGCGGAAAACGAGCGGTATATGATCTGGGGCGACCTTTTGGTGGATAGGCAGGAGAAGCTCATATATCCTTTGCAATATAAGGATAATCAATTCGATAACTATCACAGAGGATACGATTGCCCTACGCGCTTTGAGATTACCGACAACAGTATTGTCCGCTACACATACCGCGCTGTGCCAAAGTACGATCAGGACACGGGAGCCGTCGCCTATTATCTATACTATAAAGCGAAGATAACCTTCGATTTTTACGGCTGTGAGGTAGTAAGATGGGTGTCCACCGAAGCGCTTTCCGAGGAAGAAATGCTATTTGATTGGGCTATTCAGCCGCACGTGAAGCCTCAGTCTGAGTGGTTTTCCTTCTGTCAGGAGCAGGGAAGCGGCAGACCTCGTTACGATGATCCCGAAGAAGAGCCGCCTACGTATACCGATATTCAGCAAAAGGCGGTAGATTATGCCTTCTCACTTGAAAAAGAGCTCTTGATGGATTACCATGTAACCACGGGATTTGGCAGAATGATTGAGGGTCGCCTTTATTTCTCGGTTACAAGATGTAATAAAAAGGACTGGGCAGGTCAATCCATGGTTACCGACGGTATTTACAGCAGCATGGTGGTCTGTTATAATCCCCTGACCGATCAATTTGAAAGACTGATCGAGTTTGATAGCAGAGAGGATATCCTTGTCTTCGATAGCGAACGCGTTCTGGTGGCGAAAAACGGAAAGATCTTTTCCTATTCCTACAAGACGGGAAAGGGTAAGCGGGTCTTTGATCTGAATTATCACGATTCTTACTGTATGCTCGAAGCCTCCGAAAGTGTCCTCTGCGTGAGCTGCACCGCCCCCTGCGATTGCCGTGTGTTTATGACCTTCGACGGCACCGTTATCGCAGAATATCACGACGTTGATTAAGAAGAACGGTAGCATGTATAGGCGCGATAATTGAAATAACTAAATAGCAAAGCCCTGCCAACGCGGCAGGGCTTTGATTGTGTGGCATAGAATAAAATCAAATTTTGATTTGTAGGGGAGTTGAGCGACACCCTAAAACCGTAGGGCGGGGGCTTGCTCCTCCCGCGATATTGGGTTCAAATCGTTCATTCACTACTCTAAGGAAAAGATGAAAATAACTTTTTAGTTACTTGCTAAAATCATAAAAATCTCCATAATAAGTTTTCAAAAACTCAGGCCACTCGGATTGTGATACTTGAAATTTATTGCTCGGTTCTCCACTAAATCCCATTGCAATTATGGTGTGCTTTTCGTCGTTAAACGAATTCATAACGAACCAGTTTTTCCAATCGTCGCTGTCAACCCGTATGTTGATTCTATAAAACTCATAACCATTATAAGAGTATTCCGGAGCATCGGACACAAAATCAGTATTATCAATTATATCTTTTTTTGCCTGCGCATAAATATCAGGAGAATATGTTAAATAGAGAATTGCTACCTCGTAATAATCTCCGCCAAATATTCCTGTGTCGTAATATTGATAGTCTGCGTCCAAATAATTATATTTTTTGACAAAATTTGAAGAATACAAAAAGAAATTAGTCAGCTCAACTTGAGAGTGATTGGGGTTATTTAAATAATTATCGATTCCGGAACTTTTAAATGCGCATGCGGTAAAGCAGCCGATCAGTGATAGCATAACTAAGGATAAGCAAATAATTTTTTTCATAGCGATCCCTCCCGTACAATATTTTATTTAAATTTATAGCTAACTGCTTAATTTTATTGTATCATATTACATTTATCTTGTCAACACTTTTTGCAAACCGATTTTAGAGTTTCAAATTTTGATTTATCGAACTGTTGTAAAACTAAATGGTGCATCCTCATCCACCACTGCGTGGTCCCCCTTCCCCTGCCTTGGGGAAGGCTAACGCAAAGCGTGACCGATAGCGATTTTGTAGCCGTGATAAAGGTTTCGAGGCTACAGTTGAGGGTGCGGCGTAGTTAAAACTAAGCCCTCCCCAAGGCAGGGGAGGGGGGACCGCCGCGCGGTGGGTGAGGATGCACCTTTTCAATGGACTACATCCCGATAAACTGCAATTTACATTTACAAAAAAATTCCTGCCTTTTGGCAGGAATTTTTTATATATTAATCCTTTTTCAAAGACTTTTTGCTTCCGTCGGGGTACTGGATAACGGTGTTATCAAGCTGCTGACGGAAATTTTTGCGGAATTCCGCTATATACTCGGCGCGGAGACGGTCGCGGTCAGCCAGCTCCTCAGGAGTAAGCGTCTCGCCCGCCTTGATACGTCTCGCGTATTCGTTGAGCTTTTGGGTTCTTTCGGATACTATTTCTTCTGCCATAATCAACCTCTGATATTAAGACCAAGCTTGAAGGAAAGATCCTTAAGGATCTTATTCGAGACCTTGTCTGCCTCTTCAACGGTAAGGGTTCTGTCGGGAGCGCGGAGAATTACACGGAACGCAACGCTCTTCTTACCCTCGCCGATCTTTTCGCCGCGGAAGATGTCGAAGAGCTTAACGTCCTCGCAAAGCTTGCCTGCAGCCTTTTCCATAACCTCCTCAATGGCGCCGACCTCAAGAGACTCGTCGCAGATGAAGGAGAAGTCACGGGAAACTGCGGGGAACTTGGGCAGAGGCTTGAAGTCGATAGTCATATCGGAATTGTCGAATATAGCGTCGAAGGAAAGCTCTGCGGCATAAACGGCTACGTTTACGTCGTAATTCTTTGCGGTGAGAGGATGGATCTGACCGAAGATACCCAACTCCTTGCCGTCAGCGGTCAGTATCTTTGCGCATCTGCCGCTGTGGTATGCCTTGTCCTCGGAGAAGGATACAAACTTAGCCTTCTCGATGCCTGCCGCTTCAAGAATGTTTTCGATAACGCCCTTCAGCGCATAGAAATCCTCGTCAGAGCCGTATGCGGCAAGGGTGATCACCTTATTCTCGTTGGGAAGCACGTTGTCGCCTTCATTGGGAATGTAGGTCGTAGCCATCTCAAAGAGACGAACGTCCTCGTTGGAGAAGTTAACGTTTCTCGCAACCACTTCCATCATAGAGGGAAGTGCGGTGGTTCTCATTACGCTGGTATCCTCGCCGAGAGGGTTGCTGATGACTACGCTCTTGCGGAGAGAAGAATCCTCGGGCATTCTGATCTTGTCGTAATACTTGGGAGAAATGAAGGAGAATGTCTGAATCTGGTCAAAGCCCATACCGTAGAGCAGGTGCTCACAGTCAACCTCAAATTGCTGCTTGGGAGTTCTGCCGCCCTGGGTGGTCTCTGCATAGATGCAGGTGGACTTGATCTTGTTGTAGCCGTAGATACGGATAATTTCCTCTGCGATATCCTGCATGCAGGTAAGGTCATTTCTGAAGGAGGGAACGGTGATGGAGTTGCCCTCTACGCGACATTCAAGGCGCTCAAGCACGCTCTTCATATAGTCGTAATCGAGCTCGACACCGAGGAACTTGTTTATCTTTTCAACGTCAAGGGGAAGAATAACCGCCTCAGGCTTGGTGGGATAAACGTCGATAACGCCGTCAACCACGTCGCCGGCACCCAGAAGCTGAACCAGCTCGCAAGCGCGGAGAAGTCCTGCCATACAGTTTTCGGGATCGAGTCCCTTTTCAAAGCGAGAGGAGGACTCGGTTCTCATGCCGTTCTTCTTTGCGGTAACGCGAACAGAGGGACCCGAGAAGCAAGCAGACTCAAATACAACGGTTGCGGTGGTATCCTTGATCTCACTGTTAGCGCCGCCCATAACGCCTGCAAGCGCACAAGCCTTCTTTTCGTCTGCGATAACCAGCATAGAGCTGTCAAGGGTGTGATCCTTATCGTCGAGAGACTTGAAAAGCTCACCGTCGTTTGCTCTTCTTACGTTGATAGCCGAGCCATCAAGCATAGCGTAGTCAAACGCGTGCATAGGCTGACCGTACTCCAGCATTACGTAGTTGGTAATGTCAACGATGTTGTTGATGGGACGAACGCCTGCGGCGCGGAGTCTCATTCTGAGCCAGAGGGGGGAGGGAGCGATCTTGACGTTCTTTACAACCTTTGCCGCATAGCGGAAGCAGAGGTCGCTGTCGCTGATCTTAACAGAGAGATAATTGTCGATCTTGTCGCCGTCGCCAAGCTCTGCCACTACGGGAGCGGGAACGGAGAAGGGCTTATCGAAGCTGATAGCGGTCTCACGCGCAAGACCGATAACAGAGAGACAGTCGGGGCGGTTGGAGGTGATCTCAAACTCGACTACGGTGTCATCAAGCATAAGAGCTTCCTTGATGTCCATACCGATCTTGTCGGAGAAGCTTTCGGGAAGGATAAAGATTCCGTCCTCGCAAGCGTCGGGCATATCGTGGAGGGTAAGATTCAGCTCGGCAATAGAGCAAAGCATACCGTTGGAGGGAACTCCTCTGAGCTTGCCTGCCTTGATAGTAACGTCGCCGGGAAGATGCGCTACGGGAATAGCCGCGGGAACGATGTCGCCTGCGTGCACGTTCTGCGCACCGGTAACGATCTGAGTTACTTCTGTTCCTATATCAACCTGGCAGATCCAGAGGTGGTCGGAGTCGGGGTGACGCTCCATGGAAACTACCTTTGCGACCTTAACGTTCTGGATGTCCTCGCCGAGAACCTCGTAGCCCTCAACCTTGCTTCCGGTGTCGGTCATTCTGTCACAGTATTCCTTGGTGGTGATACCGTCTGTATTTGTAAAATCGTGAAGCCATTTAAGTGAAAGATTCATTATTGCTACCTACCTTTCATTAAAACTGCTCGATGAAGCGCACGTCATTCTCATAGAAATGACGAATGTCACCGATGTGATACTTGAGCATTGCGATACGCTCAACACCCATACCGAAGGCGAAGCCGCTGTATTCCTCGGGGTCGATTCCACAGTTGCGGAGCACGTTGGGGTGAACCATACCCGCGCCGAGGATCTCGATCCAGCCCTCGCCCTTGCAGAGACGGCAACCCTTGCCGCCACACATGAAGCAGGAGATGTCTACCTCAGCCGAAGGCTCGGTGAAGGGGAAGTGGTGAGGACGGAAACGGATTCTGGTGTCCTCTCCGAACTCGGTCTTAGCAAACGTCTCAAGCATACCCTTAAGGTCGCCCATGGTTATGCCCTTGTCAACTACAAGACCCTCCATCTGATGGAAGAGAGGAGAGTGAGTTGCGTCCATAGCGTCGCTTCTGTAAACGCGACCGGGGGAGATGATACGGATCGGAGGCTTCTGAGTTTCCATGGTTCTCGCCTGAACGGGAGAGGTCTGGGAACGGAGAAGGATCTTTTCGGTGATGTAGAAGGTGTCCTGAGTGTCACGCGCAGGGTGATTCTCGGGAATGTTCAGAGCCTGGAAGTTGTAGTAGTCGTACTCGACCTCGGGACCCTCTGCGATAGAGAAGCCCATGCCAATGAAGATCTCCTCCATGTCTCTCTGAACGAGAGTGAGGGGGTGACGGTGACCGACCTTTGCCTTCTTGCCGGGAACGGTAACGTCCAGCTTTTCGGCGGCAAGCTTCGCGTCAAGTGCCGCGTCAGCAAGTGCGGTCTTCTTTTCGGTAATAGCAGATTCGATCTCGGCTCTTACCTCGTTTGCGATCTGACCTACAATGGGTCTTTCCTCGGGAGAAAGCTGTCCCATTCCGCGAAGAACCGCGGTGAGCTCGCCCTTCTTACCGAGATACTTGATACGAAGGGCCTCAAGTGCCGCATCGTCAGTTTCGGGAGAGGCAATAGCTGCAAGTGCCTCTTCCTTTATACGGTTAAGTGTTTCTTTCATTTTGAAATTCCTTTCAAATATATAGAATTAATTTTTTAACATAAAAAAGTCCCAATTCTCTTTTGGAGAATTGGGACGGAAAAACATAAATTTCCGCGGTACCACCCGCATTTTGGCTTGAAATACAAAGCCAACACTTTGTCTGACGTGTAACGGTGTCTGCCGTGCCGAGCTATTCGCAAAATTGCCTTGACCCTGCAAGCTCCGAAGGGAAATGCCGCATTTTCGCATATATCCGCTCACACCGACCGCGGACTCTCTGAAATATGACCTGAAAAGGGCTGACTTCATCATAGCCTTTAAATTATTACATCTTATATATTATATCACTAATATCCACTTTTCGCAAGAGCGCTTTTTGCAAAATAAAATATCAAACCAAACGATATTTTTAGTGCAATTTATACAATTTGCAACACTTTGAAGTAGAAAAGCGCGAAAATCGCCGCCGCTTGGATCACAATAATGACCGGGATTCCCAGCATAAACTTCACGTGCTTGGTCTTATGACGAATAAGAAGCATCGTGAGAAACATAGCCACGCTGCCGCCGAGTGCCGAAAGAATGAGAAGCCACTTTTCGGGGGTTCGGAGACCTACGCGGTTCAATTTGGAGATCTTCTTATCGTAAAAGCAAACGATTATGGAAATGAGCGAGATTATCGCAACGTATGCGATAAGTATCGACAAAAAGAGATTGTTTTGAATGAATTCAGGCATATTATAGTCTTTCTGTGATTATATCACCGTCAACGTCGGAAGCTTTTATATGCTTTAAGGTGATTTTGGGCGAAACACCGTCAGTAGCAGATACTGTATTGCCCTTAAAGCTTATGCTTTCAACATTGTCAAATTGAATTAAGTAATCGAACGTTGTTTTGAATTTATTATTATTGATTTTAATGCTCTTGTGGAAGTATTTTTCGTCTTCAATGGCAACTCTCGGCACACAGCTTATGACCGCCACGCCCCAAACGGTATATTTACAGTTATCAAAGAAGTTATTTTGTACGGTGACGTCATTTGTGCCGCCCGATTCAAACCAATACGAGCCGTTGGATTCAAAGAGAATGGCACTTCCGCTTGTGTGGAAATAACAGTCCTCAATAATAGTTTTTCCGCGTGTGGCTATGAGCATTCCGCGAGCACGGTTGTTTCTGACCGTGTTGTTTCTGAATATCAGGTCGGCATTTCTAAATACATTCTCAATATTGTCGCCAACCTTGACGTCGGAAGCGTCCTCACAAAGAACAAGACGGATCATATCCTGATTGAGATATTCTGCCTTCTTGATCGTCTTTTCGGCATAAGGAATAAGTGAATTTACGTTTACCGCTTGAATTTTATCTCCGTCCCGATAAATCCTGATACCCTTTGATTGGTTATGCACCTCACGGACGAAGATTTCGTTTCCGCACACCTTTTCAATACGGGCGTACATACCGTGAATATTGAGAGCATCGTCCAGCTGACCCTCAAAGGTGCAATTTTCAACCTTGATAAGACCGGTACAGTTGACGAAATGTGTGGCATCTACGTTTGCGGTGTAGTGGCGATCGCCGTGGCGCAGGGTGTTGAAATTATTAAGATGAACGTTGTGGCAGGTCTGCGCCAAAACGCCCATGCCGAGACAGCCGTGTACCGTGACGTTTTCAAGATATACGTCGGAGCAATCCTCCATAAAGAAACCGCATCCAAGTCTCGGATAGATATAAAAAATTTCTATATTGCCGATAGGTGGGTAACGCTTGACACCGTGAACGCGCAGCATATCGTTGCCAAGCTCCTCAAATCTCAGATGAGGAAAATGGTCGTCGAAGGGGAAGTCGTCGGTGCCGTATTCTATCTCTCCGGTGTCCTGTCTGTATTCTATGGCGGTATTTACGGTAAACGTGCTTTCAAGATAGTCTATGGTAAGCTCGCCGTGTCGGTTGACCTTGAATTTTTCCTTGCCGATAGATTTTTCAAGGTCTACGTATCCGTCGCCGTGGGCGGCTACACGCGCCTGAAGGAACATGGTGGAGGGATTGTCGATAGTAAGATTGCGGATGGTGACGTTTTTGCAATTTAAAAGCGCAAAATGCGTCATAACGTCATGTGTGACAAGCGTAGATCCCGAAAAATCAAGCTCCACGTTTTCCATGTTTTCAAGCAGGACAGCTATTCTTTTAAGTCCGTTCCAACCGTGATTGGATATATACAGGCAACGCTCGGGGCAGTAATCGGGAAAAGCATGGTATTCATCGCGATCGAACACGATCTTTATATCCTTTTTGCTCTTTACGTCGTTTAAAAGACGGTGGAAATTATAGCCGTCGTCGCTGTCTTTTCTATAATCTCTGAAATAAATTGTTTCCATATTCTCCTCAAATCAATAGGGGAAGAAGCCCTTATTGAGGCTCTTCCCCTAAAATTATCTTATTTTTTAGGGAAGCTGTCCTTAAGTCCAACTACTCTGTTAAAGGTGTTCTCATTCTTGGAGTCCTTGCAGAAGTAGCCTACGCGGACGAACTGGAACTTTTCTCCCGCCTTCGCCTCTGCCAGAGAGGGCTCAACGAATGCACACTCAAGCTTGGTAAGAGACTCGGGATTGAGGAAATCAAGATATGTCTTGCCCTCGGGAACCTCGGCGGTGTTCTCAATGTTGAAGAGACGGTCGTAGAGCATAACCGTTACGGGCTTTGCATACTTAGCAGAGAGCCAGTGAATGGTGCCCTTGATCTTTCTGCCGTCGATGGGATTGCCGTTACCGGTCTCAAGGTCAGCGGTGGCGTGAATGCACTTGATGCTGCCATCCTCGTTCTTCTCGATGCCGGCATACTTGATGATGTAGCCGCCCATAAGACGAACCTCTCCCTCAGGCTTGAGACGGAAGAACTTGGGAGGGGGAACCTCTGCGAAATCGTCTGCATCAATATAAATTTCGCGGGTCATAGGCACGTCGCGACGTCCAAGCTCCTCCTTCTGAGGATGGTTGGGAAGGCTGATCATCTCTTCCTTATCCTCGGGGTAGTTGTCGATAACTACCTTGATGGGATTGACAACGGCAACTCTGCGGAGCGCGTTTTCGTTAAGATCGTCGCGCACGCAAGCCTCAAGCTGACGGACGTCAACGGTATGGTCGGTGTTGGTGACACCCGCTTCTCTTACGAAGGTGAAGAGAGCCTTAGGGGTGTAACCTCTTCTGCGGAGACCGCAGAGGGTGGGGAGACGGGGGTCGTCCCAGCCGTCAACGTGACCCTCCTCAACGAGCTGACGGAGGTAACGCTTGGACATTACGGTGTAGGTAATGTTCATTCGACCGAATTCCCACTGATGAGGCTTCTGTGAGAAGCCGATCTTCTCAACTACCCAGTCGTAAAGGGGACGGTGGTTTCTGAACTCGCTGGAGCAGAGGGAATGGGTGATGCCCTCAAGCGCGTCCTGAATAGGATGCGCGAAGTCGTACATGGGGTAAACGCACCATTCGTCGCCCTGACGGTGATGATGAATATGCTTGATTCTGTAAATTACGGGATCACGGAGGTAGGGATTGTCGCTTGTGGGATCGATCTTTGCGCGAAGAGTGCGCTTTCCGTCCTCAAATTCACCGTTCTTCATTCTCTCGAAGAGGTCGAGGTTCTCCTCAACGCTGCGGTTTCTGTAGGGAGATTCCTTGCCCGCAACGGCTCTGTCGGTGCCCTTGTAGTCAGCGAGATCGTCCTTGGAAAGGTCGCAAACGTAAGCGTCGCCCTGCTTGATAAGCTGAACGGCAAACTCGTAGCACTTGCCGAAATAGTCGGAGCCGTAGAAGACGCCGCCTGTGGGAGTAGCGCCAAGCCACTCAAGGTCCTCGCGGATGGAGCGCACGAATTCGTCGCTTTCCTTTGCGGGGTTTGTATCGTCGTAGCGGAGATTGAAGAGACCGCTGTACTTATTTGCAACGTCGGTGTTGATGCAGATAGCCTTTACCGAGCCGATATGAAGATATCCGTTAGGCTCGGGAGGAAAACGGGTGTGGATCTTAAGACCGGGGTTAGACACAAGGTCTGCGTCTATAATTTCATGTATAAAATTACTGTTTGTGTTTTCCATCGATATTACCTCTTTTATTTGAGCGAATTTATCATGTTATTGACTCTTTCAAGTGTCTTTTCCTTGCCGATTATCTGCATTACGGTGTAAAGGTCGGGAGCGTTCTGCTTGCCGGTCACCGCAACTCTGATGAACATACTGATATCTGCAACGCTGCCCTTGAATGCGGTGGGATCTGCCTTGTATGCCTTCATATCCGATGCGAATCCGAGAGAATCCGCGATAGCCTTCACCTTGTCGAACCAGGTGTTCATATCGTCGGCATAATCGTAGGTCTCGGCGAATTTTTCAAGAGTAGCAATTATGTCAGCCTTAGCGAAGCTCTCAGAATACTGATCTTCAACAGTGAAGAACTCGTCGAAGAAGAATCCCATATAGGGCTTTGCATCTGCCCATGTCGCGAGGTCCTTACGGGGCTTCTTGCCGCCGCGACCGATAGCGAAGATCTTCTCGGTAAATGCCTTATCGCGAGCGAGACAAGCGCCGAACTCGGGGTCGAATTCAAGTGCCCACTCGGTGATCTTCTCGGTTACGTACTCGGGAGTCATACGGGAGATAACGTTCTTTGAAACGTCGTTAAGCTTATTGAAGTCGAAGAGACAGCCCGAGGTAGACATCTTCTTGATGTTGAAGGGAAACTCGGTGTAGGGCTTGTCGGCATTCTGCATGTGCCACTCCTCGTAGTTGGAGTTGAGCAGAGTCATAATGTACTCGCAGACCGCCTCGGGACAGTAGCCCATACGGGTGTAGTCGTCCATATTTGCGCCCATGTCGCGCTTTGAAAGCTTCTTCTTGTTGCCCTCGTCGTCAAGTCTCATGATCTGCGCGATGTGGAGATACTTGGGAAGCTTGAAGCCGAGACAGTTGAAGAGCTGAATGTGCTTTGCCAAGCTGGGAAGCCACTCCTCGCCGCGGATTACGTGGGTGGTGCCCATAAGGTGATCGTCGACCGCGTGAGCGAAATGGTAGGTGGGAATTCCGTCGGACTTGAGAAGCACGAAGTCCTCGTCGTTCTCGGGAATTTCAAGGTTGCCCTTTACAAGGTCGGTGAACTTGGTTTTCTTTTCGGGATCACCGTTAGCAAGGATTCTGAGCACGAAGGGATGACCTGCCGCAAGATGCTCCTCGACCTCTTCCATGGTGAACTCGCGTCCTGCAAGCATAGCCGCCTTCTTAGCCTCAGCCTCAGCTTGCCAGTCGGTGTTCTTTATTTCTTCCTTTTTATTTATAGCCTGTAATTCGTCAAGCTCTTCCTCGGTGGTGAAGCAGGGATATGCTTTGCCCTCACGAACAAGCTGCTTTGCAAAGGTCTGGTAGATAGGGCCTCTCTGGCTCTGCTTGTAAGGACCGTAAGCGCCCTTGTCGGCGATCTTGCCGCTTTCATCGAGGATGGCGCCCTCATCAAAATTAATGCCGTATTTTGCAAGTGTCTTTATAAGACCCTCAGCCGCACCCTCGACCTCACGCTTGGCATCGGTGTCCTCAATTCTGAGATAGAAAACACCGCCCGACTGGTGTGCAAGTCTCTCGCCTACGGTGGAGGGGAAGAGTCCGCCGAAGTGAACGAAGCCTGTGGGGCTGGGAGCAAATCTCGTTACCTTAGCACCCTCGGGAAGCTGACGGGCAGGGTATCTCGCCTCTACGTCGGCAGGGGTATCTGTGATGTGGGGGAAAAGTAATTCAGCTAAACGGTTAAAATCCATTTTTATGTCCTTCCTTGATACAAATAATTTCAATAATATAATAGGTTTTCAAGTGCCCGGCCCAATTTTGCCGTATCTCCGTGACCGGGATATATCCTGAGCTCGGGATCAAGAGCCTTGAGAAAATCGAGCGACTCGGAAAGCTCATTCGCATTGCCTCCGTGGAGATCGTATCTTCCAAATCCGTTTGCAAAGAGCGTGTCACCACTTATCAGCTTATCTCCGCAAAGGATGCATATCGAGCCCTTGGAATGACCGGGTGTTGAGATGATCTTCAGCGTTTCGTCGCCTAAGCTTAAGGTGTCGCCGTCTTTGAGCAATCCTTCCGCGGGTCTCCATTTCTTGTCGCGCCCAAAGAAGAGCGCGTGGGCGTTTTTCATTCCGTCGGTCAGCATCTCGTTGTCTGCTTCGTGAATATAGGCAGGAGATGCGGTCATATCTCGAAGAGCGTCCAGCGAGAAAATATGATCGAAATGCCCGTGAGTCAGAATGATATATTTTATCTCTGCGTTCTTTTTAGCGGCAAGATCTGCTATCTCGCTTGCGTCAACGCTCGGGTCGATAACGGCGGCAGACTGCCCGGAGACAAGAAGGTAACAGTTAGATCCGAAGGCCTCGGGGTAAAGAGTGTATATTTCCAAAGTGTCACCTCCGAGCTGCATATTTTAGTTTACATAAAACTCCAACTTACATTATATCACAGTTTTGAGCATTTGTCTACATTATTAATAAAAATAATTGCCAAAAATAATCCGAAAAACGTTTCGGATACATAAAAAACGAACCGTTTCGCTTGAAACGGTTCGTTTGATAAACTTGGTTTTAATTATTTAAGGTTGGATTCCTTTTCGTATACCTTCCAGAGGTAAGAGTAGTTGGAGGATTCCTCCTTGAACTCTTCCCAAGTGAGCTTTCTGAACGCATCGCTTCCAAGGTAGGAGAGCTTGTTGTCCTGGAACTCTTCGAAGTGAGCCTCGAGGAAGTCGGAGCAATTCTTGAGGTATGCATCGTAGTTGGATACGGAGCACCATCTGAGAGCGCACTGACCGTAATAGGTAGAGTCATTTTCCCACCAAAGAGTGGTGTTGTTGAGCTTGAGCTTGTCATTTACGAGATATGCGGTCTTGTTGTATACAACGGGGATAACGGGCATATCGTTCATCAGAATTTCTTCAGCCTTGTGGAGGTCTGCGGAGCGCTTGGAGATCTTCTTTTCAGCAAAGATCTTTTCCATAAGAGCATTGTATTCCTCGGAATCGTATCCTGTAACGTGGGGAGTCATCTGGTAGTTCTGAGAGTCGGACATATCCATCTTCTGACCGGAGAATGCCTTTGCGAAGGGAGCGAGAACCGAGAAGGGATCTGCGGAGATCGCTACCATATCAAGAAGGATAACCTCGAAATCGCCGTTTACGAGGTCTTCGTAATAGAGGTCGTCACAAATATCAGCGGGAACGCCGTCAACAAGCTTGTAATAGTCGTTGTTTGCGATAGTTCCGCGAGCTTCGAGCTTAACATCGAAGCCGAGCTTTTCCCAAGCGGTCTTGATCTCGTTTGCGATGTAGGTCTGAACCTCATCGTATGTCGCATAGGTAAGGGTGATGGTGTAGTCGGAAGCCTTTATTCCTGCATCCTTGAGAAGCTTCTTTGCGGCAGC
Organism: Eubacteriales bacterium; assembly: GCA_045122255.1. Lineage (GTDB taxonomy): Bacteria > Bacillota > Clostridia > Oscillospirales > CAG-272 > SVTX01. The sequence continues at coordinate 61,505 of JBGVHJ010000019.1, forward strand.
CTCGTCCTTGGTGAGGTACTGATAGTTGCCGGTAGCGTTATCGCGGAAGAGCTTGCCTGCGGAGCTGGATTCGAAAACTCCGGTAGGAACAAGACCGTCTGCAGCCTCTGCAAATACCAGCTTTTCAGCAATGGCCTCACGGTCGATGACCATGGAGAGCGCGCGTCTTACGGCGGGGTTGGAGTAGAGAGCACCGTTGGTCTCATCGTTCTGGTTGAAGTAGATTGTAGTGGTGGAAAGAGAATCCTTAACAACAGCCTCGTTCTTGTATTCCTCTCTGAGGGACATAGGAATGTCACCCATGTAAAGAACGGTTCCGTTTTCGTAAGCTTCCTTGAGGGTCTCATCGTCCATTGCACAGTCAACGATGATTCTGTAGGGAGTAACCGAAACGTCAAGATTCTGATCCTTTGAGCTGTCTCTGTAATAGTAGGAGTTTCTTTCGAGGATAAAGCTGTTTACTACCTGCTCGTTGAAGGTCTTGGATTCGGAAGCCTTGCCCCAGGTACCCTTGTCCTCATCCTTAACGTCATAGTTAACGTCGTCGTACTTTACTCTGGAGTTCTGGGAGAAGCTGATACGTCCGAGCTTGAAGGGACCGCTACAGATCATTGTACCGGGCTTCTTTGCCCAGTCGGAGTTCTTCGCACCGCCTACAACGTCCTCACGGAGAGGAGCGAGAGCCAGGCTTGTAAGGTTGAGAACGAACTGATCGTAATCGATAGGACCGTTGAACTGAATGGTGAGACGCTTCTTGTCCGCGGTGATCTTGATATCATCCTTGGAGCCTTCGTTCTCATTGTACTCACGTGCGCCCATAATGTCGAAGAGAAGAGCCGCAGCCTCGAAGGAATAGTTGGGGTTGAGCAATCTCTTCCAAGCAAATACAACGTCGTCTGCGGTAACGGGGGTGTTATCGGACCAGTTGGTGTTTGCCATGGTAATGTACATGAAGTATTCGCCTTCCTCCTCGTTCTCCTCGATGGAATAGCTTGCGGCGAGAGAGGGGCTTACCTTTCCGTCCTTATCGAGAACGAAAAGAGTATCGAAAAGAAGACCTACGACTGCTCTTGTAGCCTCATTCTTGTAAGCACGGGCAGGGTCGAGGTCGTATACGGTTTCAGTAAGATACATTGTGATCTGCTGACCTTTGTATTCCGAAGTGGGGGAGATGCTACCTGCACAGCTGGCGAGCACACCGACCATAAGGGCGAGACAAAGGGCAAAAGCGAATATGCGCTTTTTCATAATAGGGTTCCTCCTCTTGTGTGTGAAAATCTTAAACAAATCAGGGTGATTCACAATATTGTAATTATATCATAAATTTTCAAAATAATCAATAGAATAAATGACTAATAATTAATAATCGTGATTCTGCACAGTTGAAGACGGTTGATTTTGTGCATTTCTTACATCAAAATCTCGCTTTCAAGCCATACGGATATATTATAAAACTTTTTTAGGCAAAAAACAATCAAAAACTCATTCCAATTTGTAAATTTTAAGTAAATTAGTGTTTTGCGGCAGTAATAACGGGCATCCGCCCTCAATAAAATGGTTGTAGATCAAAAGCCTATGGGGGATATGTAAAATGGATAGCTGTGAGAACAGAGACTGTATAGTTTATGACGGCAAGAGTGTGGCGTTGAGTCTGCACCGACCGAAGGAATATTATCTTAAAAGAGCAATTGCCCTCGCGGTAACTACTCTTACCTTGATGCTGGTAGGCGCGGTGATCGGCATTGCCGTGCTGCGCGGAGATATTATTCGGGCGCTGGGTAGCGGCGGAACGGGCGGAGACCTTGGAGGTGCCGCCGTGGGGGATGGCAGGGAGACGGAGGAGAAGGATGACAGTCCCGCCGCCTCCGAAAGCGAAAGTGAAGATAACGGTGCTTCGGACGACGGTGACAGTCCTGTTGGCGGTGAAGCTCAGCCTCCCGAAAATGAGACCGCCGTGGAATACGTAACGAAGGATCTTTCCTGCTCTGAGCTTGGCGACGCTTACATCATAAATCATACAAGGCTGAATCCGGACGTCAAGGGGCTTCTTGAAATGGGATTTCGCGGCGGCAGGTATACTTATAGCGAAGCTCCCGTGGTGCTGATATTGCATACTCATACCTCGGAAGGATATTTTGATGCCGACGAGAGCGATCCTTTGCATATTCTCAACAGGAGCGTTCTCACGGTGGGAGAGCGCATTGCCTACAAGCTTTCGCAAAAGGGAGTACCGGCGGTGCATTGTACCGTTATTCACGACGGCGAAGGGGATGCCTATCTTAATGCCGCCGACACTATTAAAATGATGATGAAGATCTATCCGACGATCGAATACGTTATCGATCTTCATAGAGCGGAGGAGCTCGACGGCGACGGTATACCAATAAGGAGCGAATCGGCTTTGGGAAGCTCGCAGATAAGGGTGACGGTCAGCAGCAGAGGGGTGCTGACGGGAGAAAGCCTTGCCTTGGCGCTTTGCTTGCGCAGAGAGCTGAATTCGGGCGACAGAAGGCTCTGCATGCCGGTGGTGCTGACGGACAGTAAATATAATGCCGATCTGTCGCCCTATTATCTGAAGGTGGATGTAGGCACGCAGGCAAACGGAACGGCGGAATCTTTGGCGGCGGGCGAAGCGTTTGCCGAAGCCCTCACGGAGATTTTGAAGAAATAAACGGTGGTAAATTGCGATTTATCTGTGAGACGATTGCTAACGAAAGCCTCCCTTGTGTAAAGGGAGGTGGATCGCGTAGCGAGACGGAGGGATTGTAAAAGTAACATTTCACAGCAAAACAATCCCTCAGTCAGCTTCGCTGACAGCTCCCTTTACACAAGGGAGCCTTACCGCGTAAATCTGTTTCGCTAACACACCGACAAATCAAAATTTGAACTCCAAATAAAATATATTTCTCACGAGGTTACAATATGAACAAAGAAAACAATAAAAAAAGAGAAAATAGAGGGCGGATCCGGTCCTTTCTCCGCGACAGCGTATCGCTTCCGTCCGATGCTTTTGCCGCCAATTTCGGCATCGAAATGCGCGGCAGGGGTCTGCTTTTTATGCAGGGCTGCCGAAGTATAGTCAAATATTCCACCACCGAGATGATCCTTGCGACAAAAGGCTTTCTCGTCAATATAAGGGGAGAGCGGCTGGAATGTACTACCTATCACGGTGGCACGGTAACGGTGGAGGGAAGGATCGACGCTATTGACTTTTCGAAAGAGGAGGAGTAGACAGAATGAATCCAAGCTATATTTTAATGGGCGCTGTGATCCTTCGCGCTGACGGAGAGCAAATTTCAGCTCTGCTTGATCTCTGCCTGCGCCGCGGTATACCTTATGCCGACCTGATTTCCACCGCCGAGGGGTACAGCATCACGCTCCGCTATTCGGCATACTACAAGCTGAAAAAAGCGGCGGCGAAGGAAGGCATCGAGCTGCACGTAAGCTCGCGCCACGGTCTGCCTGCCTTGCTTGAACGGTACAAATTTCGTTTCGGCATTCCCGTTGGGGTTATGATGGCGGCGATTATAGTCATATTTTCCCATCTTTTCGTCTGGGATATCGACGTCACGGGTAACGAGACGATCACCGCGGCAGAGGTGCGCGAGCTTTTAAAAAACGAGGGCTTTAAGGTGGGCAGCTACATACCTCTTGCCAACACCGACCGCATCGAAAACAAGATCATGATGAAGACCGACGGCATATCATGGATGTCGATAAATATCATCGGCACGGTGGCAGAGGTGCAGATAAGAGAGTACGCGCCGCCAAGCTCCGAGATCGAGATCGGCTCCCCCGCGCACCTTGTGGCGAGCAAGTCGGGGACGGTTGAGGAGGTCAGGATCATACGCGGCGAGGCGGTGGTTTCTACCGGGCTGTACGTGGAAAAGGGCGACGTGCTGGTCAGCGGAATTATAGAGAGTGAGAGGCACGGACTCAGATACGAGAGGGCGCAAGGCGAGGTCTTCGCGCGGACGAAAAGCGAATTTGTGATAGAAATCCCCTTCGAATATGAAGCTAAAAGCTATACGGGGGAGGAATTTTATGAAAAATATTTAAATTTTTTTGACTTTTCAATTAATATTTTAAAAAATAGTGGAAATGAAGGGGTATTTTATGATAAAATAAGTATAGTGGAGAATTTTTGCTTTCCCGACGGAAAGGAGACACCGTTTGGTGTGCGAACCGACAAATACAGAGCCTATGAAACGGTGACGCTGACAAGAACGCCCGAGGAAGCCGAGGAGCTTGCATATTTCGCTCTGGCTGAAAGGCTTGCTTCTCTCGCGGAGGATTCTACGGTCACGCGCAAGAGAGTGACACCTATCGTCGGCAAGGATTCTTTTATGCTTATCTGCTCGGTGGAGCTGATCGAAAATATAGCCGAAACGAGAGAGTTTGAGCCCGATATTTTCGGAGGTCAGACACGGCGAGAGCAGGAGTGATACATTTCGGAATTGTTTCCGAAGAAAGGAAGATATGAGCAACAAGATAATCAAGGTGGAATCGCCCGACATAATCCCGTCGGTCTTCGGTTCCTTCGATTCAAACGTAAAGCTGATCGAGAAAAAATTCGGTGTCTATATCAAGAACCGCATCGCCGACAGCGGAGAGGACGTTATAGTTGTGGCAGGCGATAACGACGACACCGTCGCGCTTGCGGCAAAGGCATTGGCATATCTCGTCAAAATGGCGAAATATAACGAAAATATCACCGATCAGAGCGTAATATACGTCTGCGACATGGTCACGTCGGGCAACTCGGGTGAGCTTGAGGAGCTTGGCGACGATACGATCTGCGTCACCATGAAGGGCAAGCCCATCAAGGCGAAGACGGTGGGACAGAAGCAGTACGTCAACGCGATCAAAAAGAATACCATCGTTCTCGGCATCGGTCCTGCGGGAACGGGAAAGACCTTCCTTGCCGTGGCTATGGCGGTGAAGGCGCTGCGTGATAAGCAGGTGTCGCGCATAATCCTCACCCGACCCGCAATCGAGGCAGGCGAAAAGCTTGGATTTTTGCCGGGTGACCTGCAAAGCAAGATCGATCCCTATCTCCGTCCCCTCTACGATTCGCTTTTTGAGATGATGGGCGCGGAGAATTATCAGCGGCAGGTAGAAAAGGGTGTTATAGAGGTTGCGCCCTTGGCATATATGAGAGGACGAACCCTCGACGATTCCTTCATCATTCTCGACGAGGCGCAGAACTGTACCCCCGAGCAGATGAAGATGTTCCTCACCCGTCTCGGCTTCAATTCCAAGGCGGTGGTAACGGGCGACCTGACCCAGACCGACCTGCCTGCAGGGCAGAAGAGCGGTCTTTCCGAGGCGGTCAAGATCCTCGGCGGCATCGAGGATATCGCCATCCACTCCTTTACCGAAAGGGACGTTGTAAGACATAAGCTGGTGCAGAAGATCATTCTCGCATACGAAAAATACGACAGAGAAAAGCGCGAAAAGCAATTCCAAAATAAAAACGAAAGAAAGGACGGCGACGGTAAGCACTACCGCGCTACGAAAAACTGATCATGAACAGAAAGATGGGACTTAAAATATACTTTGAAAACGAGCAGGAGAAGCTTCCTGTTACCTACAAAATGAAGATGCTCGTCCGCGAGGCGGTGGAGACCACTCTCGATTTCGAGGATTTTCAGAATCATTGCGAGGTTTCGGTGACCTTTACCGATAACGAGGGTATCCACGAATTGAACAAGAAGTTCAGACAGGTGGACAAGCCCACCGACGTGCTCTCCTTCCCCCTCTTCGACTTTGAGGGCGAGACCGAGGAGCCGCCCATCGACGAGATAATCCACAATCTCGGAGACATCGTGCTTTCTCTTGAAAAGGCGAAGGAGCAGGCAGAGGAGTACGGTCATTCCTTCAACCGCGAGGTCGCTTTCCTTTGCGTCCACTCTATGCTTCACCTTCTCGGCTACGACCACGAGAGAAGCGAGGAAGAGGATAAGGAAATGAGAGCAAAGCAGAGCGAAATTATGAAGATCATGGGTCTTGAGGTTAAATAAGACCGATCACACCCCGAAAAACGCAGGGCAGAGCACGTGCCCGTTAAAAATGAGGTGAAAAATTAATGAAACCAAGTGAAAGAAGAGCTCTCGAAGCCGAAAAAAGAGCCAGACAAGCCGCCGAGTGGCGCGAAAAGGAGCTTGAAAAAGAGGCTAAAAAGGCGGCGAAGAAGGCGGGAGTTGAATATCAGCCCAAAAAGCCGGAGCCTACCGATACCGAGAGGATAAATACCGACGCGGAGTACACCAAGCTCCCCGAGGGAGAGATCGAGGTCAAGGGCGACGGATACCACCGCGAAAGCTTCTGGAGCAATCACGTCCGTCTTATCGCTTTTATAGTGACGACCGTGGTGGTGCTTTTCGTCATCGGACCTTTGGGATACGATATATATCTGAACGTAAAGGACTACAAGGAGAACGGCGCTCGGGTCGAGGGAATTCAGATGACCGAGGCCGACCTTATAGCACTTGCCGAAAAGGGCGATAAGCTTACCTGGAAGGACCTTGAGGCTTATGAGCATAAGAGCTCGAATGGCGGCAAGGCTATGGAAATATACGTTGAAGAGCTGGGCCTGACCGTTACCGTGGAACGGTACGAAACCGACAACGTGTATCCGTATTTTGTAAGACTCATACATTATGCTAATGGCACCTTTATAGATGACATACGGTTCGTAAAGCGTGAAGATATAGAGAGCTTTATCGATTCTCCCACCTCCGGAGTATTGAGCGGAGAGGACGGAGATTTCGAAGGCAAGCTCATAACCATAAAAGATGTGTTTGTTCTTACAGAAAAGGAAAATCCAATTATTTGGGGAGACTTTGAAAAGTATGAACGTACAGTTTCATGCGGAGTGACTGTTATGGAGATCAAGGTCGATGGGATCGACTTTACTCTTAAAGTATTAAGAACTAAAGAGGAACCCAGCAAAATAAACGTTCAGCTTGTTCACAACGAATGTAAGGAGTATATAAGAGTTGACAGAGGTACAGCGAAAGCTGAAATAGAAAAATTCATCGCCGACCATACCCCGAAGGCTGAAAACGAGACTAAATAATAAACGATATAAGGAAAAAATAATGAAAAAAACAGGATTTATAGCAATAGTAGGTCGTCCCAACGTGGGTAAATCGACCCTTCTTAACAGCATACTCGGTGAAAAGGTGGCTATCGTTTCGTCCAAGCCCCAGACCACGAGAAACAGAATTATTGGCATACATACCGTGGGCGACGATCAGTTTGTCTTCCTCGACACACCCGGTATCTTCAAGCCTCGCAATTCTCTTGGCAGCTTTATGGTAAAGACCGCAAATTCGTCGATGCAGGATGCCGACGCGGTCATTCTCGTTATCGACGCGGGCAAGCCCGTCAGCGACATTGAGAAGAACGTTATAAAATACGTAAAGAACAACGACGTTCCCTCGGTATTGGTTCTTAACAAGATCGACCTCTACAACCGTGAGCAGATCGCCGAGACCATCGCCGCTTACGCCGCGCTCCACGATTTCAATGCCGTAGTTCCGATCTGCGCTAAGAACGGCAAGGGCGTTGTCGAGGTGCTTGACGAGTGCAAGCCCTTCCTTGGCGAATCGGAATTTTTCTTCCCCGAGGATATGGTTACAGACCAGAGCGAAAGACAGGTTGCGGCTGAGGTCATCAGAGAAAAGCTGCTCCGCACGCTCAATAAGGAGATACCCCACGGAATTGCCGTTGCTATCGAGGAATTCAAGGACGAGGGAAGCCTTGTCAGCATCCGTGCCGAGATATTCTGCGAAAAGGCTTCGCATAAGGGAATTATCGTTGGAAAGAACGGCGAAGAGCTTAAGTGCGTTGGCTCTTATGCCCGTGCAGACCTTGAGGCAATCTTTGGCACTAAGGTTTATCTTAACCTTTGGGTAAAGGTAAAGGAGAATTGGAGAGACAGCCAGAGAGGCATCACCGATTTCGGATTTACCGAGGACTAAATTATGACCTTTGCAACCGACGGACTTATCACGCGCGTTCACGACGTGGGTGCCAGTGATAAGCTTGTAAACATAATAACTCCCGACCGCGGGCGCATCGGAGTTATGGTCAAGGGCGGCAGGTCGCCGTCAAGCAAGATGACGCCGATATCCCAGCTCTTTACCTACGGAAATTTCGAGATATACGAGAAAAATTCGATGTATTGGCTGCGCGGCGGCTCAATATCCGAGACCTTTTATACTCTTTCCTATGACATTTCCCGCGTGTCTCTCGCAACCTATCTTTGCGACGTTGCAAACGAGCTGACCGATGAGGATGAGGAGTGCTCGGAGCTTCTGCGGCTTCTTTTGAATTCGCTTTATCTGATCGGAAAGGGCGAAAAGCCCCACGAGATCATAAAATCGGGCTTTGAGATGCGCGCTATGGCAATATCGGGTTATCTTCCCGAGCTTTTCGGATGCGCGTATTGCCACGCAAGCGTTGCGGATTTTATATATCTTGACGTTATGGGAGGCAAGCTGGTCTGTACCGACTGTCAGGCGAAAAGAGGGCAGAGAGTGCCGAGAATATCCAAGGATTTCGAGGACGAAGCCGAAAGCAGTATTCTTTGCGGAATGTCGCCCTCGGCTCTGGCGGCGCTCAGATATATCGTGTCAGCGCCCGAAAAGAAGCTCTTTTCCTTTGAGCTGAAGGACGGCGAGGATATCCACGATCTCGCAAGGGCAACAGAGGCATATCTTCTGAATCACCTCGGCAGAAGCTTTGATTCGCTTGATTTCTATAAAATGGTAAAATAAAAAAATCAGGAGTGTAATAGCTCCTGATTTTTGTTTGAAGATTTTCAAATTTTGATTTATGGGGACGCGGGGGACGCGGGGGACGCGATTTCCGCTTTTTCGAGAAAAAGCTTGGCAAAAAGCTTCACCTGAAATTATTTGGTGGTGTAGCCGTATTGTCATTTTACACCGTGAGGATTTTAATCTAAGTATCACTGCTATCGTGTTGCAAGTAATATTTGAATTGTTTGTTTCAAATTTTGATTTGTCGGTGAGATGAGCGATATCCTAAAACCGTAGGGGCGATCATCGGTCGCCCGTTTCATCGGTTTAAATTGTTCGTTCACGGGACGTCGAGGGCGCCGTCCCCTACGACCACGAAATCGTTCAAAACCCTACTACGTTAAGGTTTTGGCAAGCTTTTTATACCGTAGGG
>JBGVHJ010000020.1:0-7011 GCA_045122255.1 Eubacteriales bacterium
AGCAGAGGGTCATAGGTTCGAGCCCTATTGTTTCCACCATATGGCCCGGTAGTTCAGTTGGTTAGAACGCTAGCCTGTCACGCTAGAGGTCAGGGGTTCGAGTCCCCTTCGGGTCGCCATTTAATTTAATATTAACCATACGCGGATTTAGCTCATTTGGTAGAGCGCGACCTTGCCAAGGTCGAGGTGGCGGGTTCGAGCCCCGTAATCCGCTCCAAATTTTATGGTGACGTAGCCAAGTGGTAAGGCCCCGGTCTGCAACACCGTTATCCGCCGGTTCAAATCCGGCCGTCACCTCCAACGCAAGGGACACCGAAAGGTGTCCCTTTTGCGTTGGAGGTGACAGCTTTGCGACTTGAAGAGTCGAGCTTGCTCGTCGGTTCTAATCTGAAAACGAGACGAAAACGATTGAGTATCGTTTTCGCCGAAGTTTTTCGCCACAAAGCAAGACATATGCCGAGCCGAGTGTAAGCGAAGCGTCGAGGCGAGAGCAGATGTCTATGCGACTGGTGCGGACCGTCACCTCCAGAAAAAATAGAGCAAGTCGAAAGACTTGCTCTATTTTTTCAACTAAATCCGTCCTTGCGGACGGGATAAATCTCACTATTGTGAGATGAAATCACTTCGTGATGAAATCCGACTTCGTCGGGATAGGAGGACGGATTTAATTTCATCTGAAGCCGTAGTAGGGGTTCCCCGAAACGAGCAAAGCGAGTTTTGGAGGTTCACGTAGGCTGAAGATTTCATCCGAGCTTGCTCGGATTTCATCGTGGCAACGCCACGATTTCATTTTTTCTTGACACTCCGCCCATTTTATGCTATACTAAACTCAGAAAGGCGGTGGATAAAATGAAAGCAAGAGAAATGGATAGATTTATCAAGCATATTGATAAATATTTTGAGCAAACAGATTGCACGGTTCTTCACCCGATTGTTGACAATGGGTATCATATTGACGTTCTTTTGTATAAGCCAACCCAAAAGTATCCGTTTTGGAAGCTTGTAACAATGGGAGCCAGTGATTATAAGATGCCTAAGATCCCCAACACGTTTGGCTTGTTCAACGAATATATTATGTTTGTTGATAAGGACGAAGATCTTAACGATAGGGAAATTGTTGCTTGGTTTCATTCCAAACTCGTTATGATTGCGTCCTATGCTAAATTTTACAACACGCACATTACTTACGGTCACAGCTTTGAATGGAAGAACGACGATCCCGATGACGAAATGATTGCTGCTTATGTAGATTTGCCACAAATTATTCCCGATACCGGAATTCTCCGATGCAAAATGGGAATGTTTAAAACGGTGATCTGCGTGCAGACGGTTTTGCTGAACAAAAACGATTTGAATAAGCTTATGGAAATCGGACCTGAAGCATTCAGCTATTATCTTTATCCCGAAAACGGCGGGAAATTCCATTTCCTTTCGGAAAGACATAGAAGTGAAAAGTTTTAAGGCTCTTTTGCCAAAGCTAAAAAATGACACCGCGAGGTGTCATTTTTTGATGCTTCCATTTCTTGATCAATCGTTTTCGTTTATAGCTTTTTCAATCATTCCGTCAAGCAATCTGCCTGTTCGCTTTACCATAACCTCCGGCTGCTCCTTCATTCCGCGTGATACCCAGCTCATCAGAGTTGCTATCAAAACGTGGGAGCAGATCTGGGCGGTGAAAAGTCGGTCGTCCTCGTTAAGGATCTTGTCGCCCAGCTTGTCGTCGATAACGGCAAGAACCATTCGCTCGCCGATCTTGTTCAAGTAGTGCTCGAGGTGTTCTTGCTCTATGGTTTGAAATATCTTTTTTATGTAGACCTTTCGATCCAGCGCAAAATGAAAAATACGAAGGTATCCTGTTTTCCAGCTTTCATAGTTTATGAAATCCCGGCTCACCTCACGCATCTGCGCCTCAAGTCCCCAAATCATCAATTCGTATATGTTATCAAAATGATAATAGAACGTCATACGGTTCAAGCCGCATTTTGCGGTAATGTCGGTTATTGTGATTTTATTGAAGGGCTTTTCTTCAAGTAGCTCTCCAAAGGCTTGTAAAAGTGCTTTTTTTGTTAAAATTGACATTTTTTATCCTCCAAGGTCTGAGTCAGCTTACGTATGATATCATTATATCATAAAAATTGCAAAAATTCAATCAAATTTACATCAATGATAAAAATTTTATCACTGATGCTTTTTTGTTTATTGCGGAGGCGGTATTTTTGTGTTATATTTGAGTCAGGCGTTAAACGCCGCGACAATTTGATGAATGAGAGGAAAAACAAAATGAAAAAGAGATTTATCAGCATATTTATAGTATGCATTATGCTTTTATCCGCGGTTATGCTTGCGTCCTGCTCGACGCCTGAGGCTATGCCCGAGGAGGGAAGCGTGACTAGAATGACGGTTGATATCAACCCCAGCGTTGAATTTATGGTAGACGATGAGAACAAGATCATCTCGGTTACCGCGCTGAACGATGACGGAAGCATTCTTATCGTAGGCGAGGCATTTATCGGCAAGACTCCCGAAGAAGCTGTTGAAATGATGGTTAAGCTTGCAAGTGAGACGGGATATCTTGTACACGGAAACGTAGAAGCCACCGAAAATACCGTGAAGATCTCGGTTTCGGGCGACAGTGAATACGCAAAGCAACTTATGAACAAGGTCAGCGACAAGGCTGATGCAGTTCTTGAGCAGCTTGATATCAAGGGTAACGTAGAAAAGGCAGAGGCGCTCAAGCTTGAGGAGCTTCGTCAGATGGCGCTTTCCACCTCGCTTTACACCGAGGAAGAGATCGCCGCTATGGACGAAAAGCAGCTCTACAACGTTCTTTCGCAGAGCCGCATTGAGACCGCCCTTCTTCTGACCGAGGAAATGAGAACGGCTTACTATTCCGCAAAGGAATACAAGATATCGTTTGCCGAGAGAGAGGAGACCGCGGCGATCATCAAGGAGCTTGGCGGTATTTACAACCTTACGCATACTACGTATAAGGCAGCCCTTGACGTTTACAGTGCCACCATCACCGAGATCGAAAATTTCCGCTATGAAATGCTCATCTCGCCTGATTCGGAGTATCAGAAGTCCTTGACCAAGCTTCGTGAGGCGAAGGTCGAGCTTCTGAAGCAGAAAAATTACACCGCATCTCTTGAGGTGGACGGCGAGGAATACGCTTCCGCTACCGTAACGCTTCAGATGAGCGAGGAAAATTACAACAGGATCCTTGCTGAATACGAGAGGATCGGAGCAGAGCTTAACGCCGCTTTTGACACGTTGATCGCAAAGCTGAGACAGGCAGAGGAAAAGCTTATCGAGCTTGAAAGCACCTTGTTTGACGAGAACATTGAGGCAAAGCTTCAGGAGAAGGCAGTTGAGATCGAGGCAAATCTGAATGCTGCAAAGGATAGCTTCTTTGCGGAATTCGAGAGCGAGCACGCTGAAGACATTGCCGCTATCGAGCAGTCTCTACTTGACAAAAAGGCACAGCTGAAGGCTGAGATCGATACTCAAGAGTAATTTCTTAAATAAAATAAAGTCAGCCTTGCGAGACTTCCAAGAGAGGTCTCGCAAGGCTGTTTTTTCTTGTGATGAATTTTTTCTTGACAATCCGGCTATCTTTATGTTAAAATAAAACCAAGGAATATTTTTTCCAAGACCCTGGATCATGACTTGAGAGTAGTTTTTATATTGAAAGGAAGAAAATTATGAGCTTCAAGCGTTTATCCGCACTTGTTCTGGCATTCTTGATGATTGCCGCTATCTGCCTCCTGCCCGTCACCGCAGAGGAGTCGGCAGAGGAGCTAACCATTCTTTTTACACATGACCTGCATTCCCACCTGCTTCCCTCGGCAAACGAGTCGGGAGAGGGTGAATACGGCGGCTATGCCCGTCTTATGACGGCTATCAAGGCTCAGAAGGCAAAGGATCCCGACGCGATCTTGGTTGACGCGGGCGACTTTTCCATGGGCTCACTTTTCCAGACCGCATATCCTACGTCGGCTCTCGAGCTTCGCATGATGGGCATCATGGGCTTTGACGCTACTACCTTCGGAAATCACGAATTCGATTATCTCCAATCGGGTCTTAAATCAATGCTGAACGCCGCCGTTGCAAGCGGCGACCCTCTGCCCGAGCTGGTCTGCTCCAACTATCTGCCCCCTCTTGAGGACCAGGAGGGATACGATGCCGAGCTTTGGCAAGCTTATAATGATTACGGAGTAAAGAAATACACGATCATCGAGCGCGGCGGCGTTTACTACGCTATTTTCGGTATCTTCGGCGAGGATTCCGATGCCTGCGCGCCCAATTCGGGAATGGTTTATGAAGATCCTATCGCCACTGCTCAATCTACAGTTGATGCCGCTGTAAAGGATTGCGAGGAGAACTACGGAGCGCATCCCGTGGTAATCTGTCTCTCTCACAGCGGAACCAGCGGTGGTGAGGGAGAGGATTATGCGCTTGCCGAGGCGGTGGACGGAATCGACGTTATCATTTCGGGTCACACCCACACGAAGCTGACTGCTCCCATTATGGTGAACGGCACGGCTATCGTTTCTGCCGACGAGTACGGCAAGAATCTCGGTGCGCTCAAGATCAAATTTAACGGCGACACCGCAACGGTAGTAAGCTATGAGCTTATCAAAATTGACGAGACCGTTGAGGACGATGCCGAGATTGCGGCTCTTGTTGAGCAATACAAGGCGGACGTTGAAGCCGATTACCTCTCGAAATACGGCTACACCTTCGATCAGGTGCTTGTCAATAACAAGTACACCTTTGACACCGTTGACCAGGTTTACGCGACTCAGCACGAGTCGACTCTTGGAAATCTTTTCTCCGATGCTTACAAGCTGGCGGTTGAGAGAGCCACGGGCAAGAAGGTGGATATGGCGGTGACCGCCACCGGCGTTATCCGCGGAACTCTTCCTTTGGGCAACGTGACGGTTTCCGACGTTTTCAACGCGGCATCTCTCGGTGTGGGTACCGAGGGCGAGCTTATCGGTATTTATCTGACCGGAACCGATTTGAAGAATGCCATTGAGCTTGACGCGTCTATCCAGCCTCTTATGACCTCGGCTCAGCTCTTTATGTCGGGTGTTGAGTATTCCTTCAACACTAACCGAATGATATTTAATAAGGTCGATTACGCGGCATTCCGCAACGCTGACGGAAGCACCAGCCCCATTGAGGACGACGAGCTTTATTTCGTGGTTGCGGGAATGTATATGGGTCAGATGTTGGGCTCGGTTGAGGAGACCTCCTTTGGTCTTATCTCCATAACTCCCAGAGACGAAAACGGTGATCCCATTGCCACCGAGGATCTTGTAAACTACGTTGTTAAGGACGAAAACGGCAATCCTCTCAAGGAGTGGGATGCCATTGCCGATTATCTTTACGGAATGGACGGCGAGATCGACGAAAAATATGCCGAGGTTGACGGAAGAAAGGTGGTCTATGCCAGCTGGAATCCTGCGGATCTTCTCAGAAATGCCAACCTTTTCACCTTTGCGGTCGTTGCGGTAATTTTGGTAGTTATTGCGTTGCTCATTTCTGTTGTTGCGATCGTTGCGGCGGCTGTGGTCGTGCCCGTTGGTAAAAAGAAGAAAAAGCTTCTCTCGGAGGCAAAATAAAATTTTTAAGGAGGGCTATCCATCATGGAAAAACAGACGAAAAATATCATAACGCGCGAATGGATAGAGAAGGAGCTTTGGTTCTATAATACCGCGGATCTGAAGGTGGGGATCGGTATCTTTGCCATAGTATTCCTTGTCTGCATTCCTTTTGCCGCTTTCTTCATTGGGTTGATAATAACTGTTTCGTATAATCTGTTTTTCAGAATCTTGGTTAGCGTGCTTATTGGCGTATTATTTATCATTCCGGTGGCAGCCACCGCCGGGGGGATTTTCAACACCGTATCCGAGCGGAAGAAGCTGAAGGCGGGCGAATTTGATATAGTTGTCCGCGAGATGTCGTATAAGATCGAAAGAGCGACCCGAAGAGAGACGATCCTGCTTCTGAAATTTCCGGATTTCCGTGAAAAAAGGGTTGATAAGACCACGTATTTTCACGCCGATATGGGGGATGAGTTTTATATCGTTCATTATCGGACTAATAAGGCGAAGAAAACGGCAAAATTGGTCTATTCCTTTAAAATGTATGAATATGTGACAGAATGACCGCTTTTCTTATTGACATTGCTTTAAATCTGTTGTATAATTATAAAACAATGTGTGAAAGGAATATTTGATTATGAAGAAAATCATTGTATTTGCTTGTGTTATTTTAATGATCGCGGCAACGTTTTGCTCCTGCTTCTCCTTGGACTCTCTGTCCCCGGAAGCGACTAAAACAGTAAACCCCATTGATTTTGGCGCAAAGTACGTCAATGGCGACTCATATTACGTTTTTAATGCCGATAAAACCGGTATATACGAGATCCACGTTGAAAAATCCAACGGTGACGTAGTTTCGGCGCGAGTGGATTTTGTGTGGAGAGAGGCATCCGACGGAGCTGTGTACCTTTTTGAGGTTGGCGAATATCATTACCCCGAGCACACCGATGGATTGAATGCCGGTGTTTCAAAGCAGCCTATATATTTTTCTGAGGAATTTTTTACCTACGTAAAGGATAATTCCACGGGATCTACCTCAATACATTTTATCAAGGAAGGCTCTGAGCTTGACAGGATTTTGAACGGTTGAATTAACAAAAAGCCCCGGACATCGGGGCTTTTGTGTTAGTGCTTTGTTGTTTTGGTAAATTAGACCGATTATAGCGAGAGGGGAAGTTCAAGATTTTTGATAAAAATTGCAGTTTATCGGTGCGTTAAAGATGTACTCAATTGTAGGGGCGACCAATGGTCGCCCGCCGAAAGCGGTTTAAAATCAACGTATACGGACCGCCGAGGACGTCGGTCCCTACAATGCGTTGAATGTGGATTACCTTACAGTAGAACGATTTGTAATCGATTTATTTGTAGGGACCGGCGTCCTCGACGGTCCGTGAATGAACGA
>JBGVHJ010000021.1:0-7741 GCA_045122255.1 Eubacteriales bacterium
CCTTGTGTAAAGGGAGGTGGATCGCGTAGCGAGACGGAGGGATTGTAAAAGTAACATTTCACAGCAAAACAATCCCTCAGTCAGCTTCGCTGACAGCTCCCTTTACACAAGGGAGCCTATCGCGTAAATCTGCCTCGCTAACCCTCCGACAAATCAAAATTTAAAACACCGCAAAACGGGGTGATAACTCACCCCGTTTTGCATTCTTGTTTTCAAAACCACTCACTGAAAAACGCGCCCGCACCGGCAGATGCCAAAGCCGCGATAATATACCCTAAAATAGTATTTATGCGCTTTGTGGGTCTCGTCTCAATGGCGGTCACCTTGTCGTTTATAGCGTGCACCGTCTCAGCCATGGCATTCTGCTTGGTTGCCAGCACCTCAAGCGCCGTTGCCATCTTATTCAGCGCGGTAACACTGTTTGCAAGCTCGTCTATGCGGTGACTGTTGACCTTTGCTCTCTGAGTGGTCTCGGTTATGGCTTTTATCATTTCATCACTGTTCAATGCCGCCACCTGTCTCCGCCTTGGGAATATCCTTCTCGGTCTCCTCGTAAGTGTACTTACAAGGAAGCACGTCAACGGCAGAGGAATATTCTCTATCGGTCTCTACCTGTCGGATCATCTTGCCCGAGTCGCTTTCGTGCTTTATAAGCATTCTGCCGTTCACTTCAAATTCTTTCGTTATTATCATATATTTTTCCTTTCTTATCTTGCAACCACTATATATTCGGCTATCTCCGACCAGTTGGTCGCCTCTATCCATTCGTCGTAAAGCTTCAGGGGAACGTAGATAAGCGTGCCCTTTCCCACGGTGATAAAGTCCAAAGATCCGAGAACCGGCACCGACTCACACCTTGAAAAATCGTATTTGATCCCCTCGGGCAGACCGGTAAACTGATAGTTGTCGATCGGTTCACTTCCAATAACAGATATCATCTCAAGCTTATCCGCTGCATAAAGTCCGAAGCTCGAATACATATAGTAATAATTTTTTATGACACGCAAAGACGAGCCGTTAGCAATGCCTCCGTCAATCAAAATTCCTTTTTCGGGAAGTATCAGCGTGTCTACAGTTGTATCGTTTTCAAGGAAGCCCCATGCAATGCTCGTCACATCCTCGGGAACAACTATCACGCTGTCAGTACAGCTTCCCCTGCCATTGACTACCCCGTTTTCAATAAGAAGTCCCTCGCTCGCCCCGTCGGGTGTCAATATCGAGGGTACTATGCCTGCGGGAAGGATATGATCCGCATACTCCGCCCAATTCGTGGCGGTGATCCAATCATAATAAAGCTTGGCAGGAACAAATATCTTGGCATTGGCATTAATATCACCCAAAGCATCTGTATTGCTAAGAGTGGGAACGGTAGAGCATCTTGTAAAATCATACTCCATGCAAGCCGGGGCTCCTCTCAAAGCAGACGCTCCTATGCTTTTTACATTTCCCAATCTTATTCTTGTTAAATATTGATTATTGTATAAGCTCCAAGCGTCTAACGTCTCGCAGCTCATAGGAAGATCCAACTCGGTCAAGCCTGTTGTGGCTAAACCGTTACCGCTAATCACTGCTACACCTTCAGGTATGGTTATTTTTTTCATTGAAAGGCAATAGATAAAAGCATAACCTCTGATTCGAGTCGTGCCCTCGGGTATAACGTATGAGGTGATCGTCCCTTCAATGAGCTTTGCCAGATCGGCATTACTTCCGTCAATATAATACTGATCCAAAAAAGCGTAAGCCATGGTCACACCGCCCTTCCCTTGGTAATGAAATACTTGAGCCTTATATCCGTGGTCGGGGTCGCTCCCGACAAAAATCTGACTCTGTTACCCACAACGTTGGGATCGACAAAAATCTTATAGTTTGTCATAATGTCTCTATCAAGCTTGGTCTCGGGATAAAACTGGATAAGATCGTAGGGCTCAAGCTCGGATACCGTTACTCTTTGCAAGAAATCCGAATTCCACCCATCCTTTAAGAGAACAGCCTCACCGCCAACACCAAGATTCTCTATAAGCTTTTCCTCTCTTCTCTTTTCCGCCTCGTCTCTTTCGGCTTCATTAGCCTTGCGCTTGGCCTCCGCCTCTGCTCTTTTGCTCTCCTCGCCTGCGTATTTCGCCATTTCGGCAAATACGCTCTGCAAAAGAGTGTAATCGGGCTCATCGTCAAGCGCTTCGCCCGAATAAAATTCCTCACACACGTCAAGGATGAAATCCGAGCTTGTCAGCTTGTTTTTTTCAGGGTCGAAAAGCGAGACCGAGCACACCGTCTCGCCTACCGCTCCCAAAGCCAAAGCAGGCACCTCAACCAAAACGTCGCCATTTCTCATTATCGATGCCGCAACCGCGCCGCGCACGTCGTCGCTCCGCTTGAAATTCAAGGTTGCAGAGCTGTCCTTGTCGGGCACGTATACCGATCCCCCATCGGTAAGCGTGATCATCAAATTTCGTGAGCCTACGTCGTTTTGTCTGGCAAAAATAAGTCTTACGTTGCTTTTTCTTGAAAGATCGACCGTAATTTTTTTGTAAATCTCTAACATTTTTTCTCCTTTACGTTTTTTATTGACAGTACGGCGTCCCCCACGCCGCTCTGCCGCGCGCACCGAAAAGAAAGGCACAATGCAGTGCGCAACAGTTAAGTTTTCTTAACTGATATGATTATAATACTTTTCAAGGCAAAAAAAGAGCCCCAAATTGCGCATTCTACCTTGTGCACAATTTAAGGCTCTGTATTTTGTGGATTTTTACCAAATCAGCTATTTAAATACGATTCAACGGTCTCACTTACAAATCCGAAGCCGTCCTTCGTTCCAAGATCTCTTGCGGAGACCTTGTTTCCATAGATCAAAACCGGAACGTACTCACGGGAGTGATCGGTGGAGGGGGTGATGGGGTCACAACCGTGATCGGCGGTGATGATAAGCAGATCGTCCTCGCGCATCTTAGGCAAAAATTCACCCAGCTGAAGGTCGAATTCGCTCATAGCTCTCGCGTATCCCGCAGGATCGTTTCTGTGTCCGTATGCGGAGTCGAAATCAACGAGATTTACGAAGCAGAGTCCCTCGAAATCCTTGTCCTGCAAGGAGATCGCGATCTCCATTCCCTCTCTGTTGCTCTTTGTGGGATAGCTCTCGGTAACACCGCGACCTGCGAAAATATCGCTTATCTTGCCAACCGAGATCACGTCCGCACCTCTTGCCTTCAAGCGGTCAAGCATGGTGTCTCCGTGAGGCTCAAGAGAATAATCGTGTCTGCCGGGCAGACGGACGAAGGGATGCTCGCCGCCAAAGGGACGGGCGATGACTCTGCCCACCGCGTGCTCACCCTGAAGCATCTCACGGGCGATATGACAGTAGTGATAAAGCTCCTCGAGGGATACTATGCTCTCGTGGGCGGCGATCTGGAAGACCGAGTCGCCCGAGGTGTATACTATAAGATCCCCGGTTCTAAGATGCTCCTCGCCATAGTCGGCAATGACCTGAGTTCCCGAATAGGGCTTGTTGCAGAGAACCCTTTTACCGCTTCTCTTTTCAAACTCCTCAATGACCTCGGGGGGGAATCCGTCGGGATAGGTGGGCATCGCTCTCGTCGAAATAAGACCCGCGATCTCCCAGTGACCCGTTGTGGTATCCTTGCCGCAGGATTTTTCGGCCATGCGACCGAAGGCCGCTTTGGGATCGCCGACCGCCTTGTGACCGCCCACCTGACATCCCTCAATATTGAAGAGACCAAGCTTTTCAAGATTAGGACAGTTAAATTCCTCACGGCTTGCCACGCTGCGCAGAGTATGGCTTCCCTCGTCGCCGAAATTCGCGGCATCGGGTAATTCGCCGACTCCGAAGCTGTCAAGAACGATCAAAAATACTCTTTTCTTCATTACACTCTCTCCACGACCGCGGTGATAAGTGCGCAGAACTGCTTTGCAACTCTGTCAGCGGTCTCCTGGACCTCCTTGTGTGAAAGGGGCTCGCGGTTCATTCCTGCCGCCATATTGGTGATGCAGGAAACTCCGCAGACCTCAATGCCCATATGTCTTGCCGCCATAGCCTCGCAAGCGGTGCTCATACCGACGGCATCTGCGCCGAGAGTGCGGCACATTCTGATCTCCGCAGGGGTCTCATAGTTAGGGCCTGTAAGCTGAACGTAAACGCCTTCCTTAATTGAAATGCCGCAATCCACAGCCGCCTCTGCAATAATGCCTCTCATTCTCTTGGAGTATACCTCGCTCATATCGGGGAATCTTACTCCAAGCTCTTCAATATTCGCGCCGATAAGAGGGCTGGGCACAAAATTGGAGATATGGTCGGTGATGATCATAAAGTCACCGGGACGGTAATTGTAATTGATTCCACCCGCCGCGTTGGTAAGAATAAGCTTTTTTGCGCCGAGCAGACCCATAATACGGGTAGGCATTACAACGTCGCCGATGGGATAGCCCTCATAATAGTGAACTCTTCCCTGCATTGCTACAACCGCCTTGCCTCCAAGGTAACCGAATACAAAGCGACCCTTGTGACCCGCAACGGTAGAGATCGGGAAGCCCTCGATCTCGTTATAGGGAACGGTTGCGACGGTTTCGATATTGTCCGCAAAATCGCCAAGTCCCGAGCCGAGAATAATAGCTATCTCGGGCACGAAATCGGTCTTTTCTCTTATACTTTTAATTGCTTTCTGAAGTTTGTTGTACATAATTTATCCTTTCGTTTGCGGCTCTGCCGCAACATCATTGGAGCTTCGCTCCACATCATTGCGCCCTGCGCACATCATTTGCGGCTTCGCCGCAATATTAATATCCCTTGCCCTGCTCGCCCTTGACGATCTTGACAACTCTGCTGGTGCCGAGTCTGTCCGCACCTGCCTCAAGCATATCCCAAGCGTCCTGAAGGCTGGAGATACCGCCTGCCGCCTTGACCTTTACCTTCTCGTCGGAAGCGTCACGCATAAGACGAACGTCGTCGATAGTAGCTCCGCCGGTGGAAAATCCCGTGCTGGTCTTGATGAAATCCGCGCCTGCGAGGCTTACCACGCGGCACATCTCTCTCTTCTCGCTGTCGGAAAGCAAGCAGGTCTCGATGATGACCTTGAGTATCTTATCGCCGCAAGCCGCCTTGATCTGGGAGATCTCGTCCATAAGGTAGCCGAAATTTCTCGCCTTCAGCTCACCGATGTTGATGACCATATCGATCTCGTCAGCTCCGTTGGCAATAGCGTCCTTTGTCTCAAAGACCTTTACCGCGGTGGTCTGGTAGCCGTTGGGGAAGCCGATAACGGTGCAGATCTTAAGTCTTGAGCCAACGTAATCCTTGGCTCTCGCAACGTAGGACGGAGGAATGCAGACCGAAGCGGTGCCGTATTTAATTCCGTCGTTGCAGATCTCTCTGATATCGTTCCAGGTCGCACCCTGAGAAAGAAGGGTGTGGTCGCAGGATGAAAGTATTTTTTGAAGCTTTTCGTTAGTATCCATAATTATTCTCCTATTGAAAATATTTTATTTACAATACGATTATAACACACTTTTTATAAAATTGCAACAAAAAAGGAGCAGAATTGTCTGCATTTTTACAAAAAAACGCGACAATTCTGCTCATATTTATGCAAAAAACGATTTTACAAGAATGATTATTCCGATAATCACCAATATTGCTCCGCCAAAGATCGACGCTTTATTGGCAAGCTTTGTACCGAATACCTTTCCGATATATATGCCGGCAACACAAATCGCGAAGGTCATAACGCCGATGATCGCAATGCTGACAAGCACCTCGGTAAGGGTGTAGCTGTCGGTCACCATAGTAACTCCGCCCGACATCGCGTCGATAGACGTAGCGATTCCCTGCACCAAAAGCATACCGAAGGTCAGCCTTCCGCATTTGCACTCGTCACCGTTGTTGCATTTTATTCCGTCTATTATCATCTTTCCGCCGATAAAGCCAAGCAGACCGAAGGCGATCCAGGGTATCACCACCTCAACAGCACCGAAAAAGTGCGCCACGGTGGTAACGAGAATCCAACCGATAAGGGGCATCAGCGCCTGAAAAACGGCAAAGGTTCCCGCGATAAGCGAAACTCGCGGAAGCTTCATACGGGGCTCGTGAAGTCCGTTTGCAAGTGACACCGAAAAGGCGTCCATGGCAAGGCCAAAGCCGAGACCCAACGCCAATAAAACAATCTGAGGATCCATTTTTCTATCCTTTCAAAATTCACATACCTATGTATTTTATCACCTTTTTGCGGCTTTGTCAAGTTGTTTCGCATAAATAACTACAAGGTCTTATCATTTCGCGAAAAATGGTGAGATTTGCATCATTTCGGCAATTTGTTTGTGAAATATGCCTTGTTTTGCTTCAAGAACAGTGTTATAATTACCATAAGGAATATCTCAATAATTAAGGAGGCCTTACTATGATTCCTAATATTCCAAAAATTGAACATCCCGAAAGATTTGAGAGCTTCGAGCTTTCCCGAGAGAAGCTTGAATATGCGCTGACTGAAACCCTCAAAAAGGTCGATTATATGATGCAATTCTTCGGCCCCGAATCCTTCCCTGCCGAAAACAGCATCGGTCAGAGATACGGTACCGTTAAAAACGTCGGCGGCTGGGGCACCGGATTTTATTCGGGCATTCTTTGGCACGCGTACGAGTTGACCGGTGACGAAAAATACAAGGAGCGCGCTTTGGCGCAGATCCCCACTTATTATAAGAGAATTGACGAAAAGATCGGTGTAAACCACCACGACATGGGCTTTGTTTTCATCCCCTCCTGCGTGGCGGCGTATAAGCTTGAGGGCAACGAGATGGGCAAGGAGGCGGCTATCAAGGCGGCGGAGCACCTTTGCACTCGCTATCACGATAAGGGCAAGTTCATTCAGGCTTGGGGCAGAGTCGACGACCCTGCGGCATACCGTCTTATAGTAGACTGTCTCTTAAACATTCCGCTTCTCTACTGGGCAACCGAGGTAACCGGTGACAAACGCTTTGAGGATATAGCCTTCCAGCACTTCAAGACCACTATCGAGGTTTGCTGCCGTGATGACGCAAGCACCTATCACACCTACTATTTCGACGTTGAGACCGGTCTTCCCAAGAAGGGCGTAACCGCTCAGGGCGCAAGTGACGACTCTGCGTGGGCAAGAGGACAGACCTGGGGCATCTACGGTCCTATGCTGACCTATATTTATAAGAAGGACGAAAAGGCGCTCCAGACCTTCAAGGCAACAAGCAACTATTTCCTCAATCACCTTCCCGAGGACTATATTCCCTACTGGGATCTTCAATTTACCGACGGCGACGGTGAGCCCAAGGACTCCAGCGCGGCGGCGATCGCCCTCTGTGGCATCCTTGAGGGAATCAAGCACATGGACGAGAGCGATCCCCTCCGTGAAGTATATGTAAATGCCTGCAACCGTATGATGAACTCGCTTATCGACGGCTATCTTACCAAGGACGATCCCAAGGCTAACGGACTTCTCTTCCACGCGACCTACTCCAAGCCCATCAATCTGGGTGTCGACGAAATGAACATCTGGGGCTGCTATTTCTATATGGAGGCACTCCATAGAATGCTTGACCCCGAGTGGAAGCTTTATTGGTAAATTGCTGTTTATGAGCCTTCTCCAGCGGAGAAGGGGGACCGCAACGCGGTGGATGAGGAGATCATTGACAGTTTTGCAATATGGTTCCTCAACCTACGCCACCCATAGCAATCCCTTTTAGAATAACGCTTTTGGTGTAATTTTTT
>JBGVHJ010000022.1:0-4025 GCA_045122255.1 Eubacteriales bacterium
CCTTGTGTAAAGGGAGGTGGATCGCGTAGCGAGACGGAGGGATTGTAAAAGTAACATTTCACAGCAAAACAATCCCTCAGTCAGCTTCGCTGACAGCTCCCTTTACACAAGGGAGCCTATCGCGTAAATCTGCCTCGCTAAACCCACCGACAAATCAAAATTTGAAACACTAAAACACAAAACGATCATTCTGAAAGGACAAAAAAATGAAAGCAGTACAGATAAAAAATCCGGGCGAGGTCGCCCTTATTGACGCTCCAATTCCCACCCCTCCCGCAGGCTTTGCCCGTGTGAAGGTGGTTGCCGCGGCGGTCTGCGCCACCGACCTTGAGGTCATCGACGGCAACATTCCCGCAAACTATCCATTGATCCCCGGTCACGAATGGAGCGGCATCGTTGACGCTGTCGGCTCTCCCGAGGACGAGGCGTGGATCGGCAAGGCGGTCATCGGCTCTAACGACGTAGTCTGCCTCCATTGCGAGGCTTGCCGAAGCGGCAACTGGCGTTACTGCAAGGATTTCGAGGAGATCGGCTTTCGCAGAAACGGCGCATACGCTGAATACGTTATCGTTCCTGCATACGGTCTTTGCGAAAAGCCTGAAAACGTACCCTTTGAGGTCGCCGCTCTTTGCGAGCCCCTCGGCGTTGCTCTCGGCACGCTTGAAAAGGCGCACGCAAAATTCGGTCAGACGCTTATGATATACGGCGCGGGATCTATCGGTCTTTGTATGCTTGCGGCGGCAAGGGCTATGGGAATGCGCAAGATCGTAGTTGTGGCATCCTCCTCCCGCCGACTTGAGATCGCAAAAAAAATGGGCGCGTATGCCACCGTTGCCACAGCCGAGCAGGATCTTTTTGCTGAAATGAAGCGTCTTCACCCCGAGGGCACCGACGTTATAATCGATTGCACCGGCATCGAGGAGTGCATTCAGAATTCGCTGAAGCTCTGTAAAAAGGGCGGTGTTGTGGCACTTGCAGGCTACGGTCGCGGTAAAATAATGAGCATTCGCATCGACGACATTCACATCAACAACCTTCAGGTCGTTGGAGCGGGCAACAACTGGAATCAGCACAAAAAAGCCATTACATACATGGCAGACGGCACTGTTGATCTTTCACCCATGGTCAGCGCGGTAATGCCCCTTGAGGACTATGCAAAAGCCATTGACATGGCAAGGCACCGTCCCGTCGGCTTCGTCAAAGCGATTTTTAAATTTTGATTATGAAAAACATACTCGGCATCGACCTTGGCACCTCGTCGGTGAAGATGATCTACCGCGACGGCGATAAAACATACAAGGTCAAGGAAAAATACGCAGAAATATCCCCCGACGGATGGATGGATGCGATTAAAAAATGCACCGCTCAACTCGACTTGACCCGTCTTTGTGCGGTCGGGCTTACGTCTCAGGTGGGCACCTATCTCGTTGATTTTAAAGAGGTCATCTCCTGGAACGATCCAATTGGCAAGGATGAGCTTGACGAGATACTTGCCTCGGTCTCCCGCGAGGAATTTATCAGCGAGACAGGCATGCCTCACCCCTGCATCATCAGCTATCCTCTCCCCCGTTTGCTTTATATCAAAAGGCATTTCGAGGGTGCGAAATATGTCTGCCAGCCTAAGGATTGGCTCTGCTATGCCCTTGGCGGCAGGTATCTCACCGACAAATTCTCCTGGCGCGGACTTGCCAATCTCGGCGGCAAGGGCTACAGCGACAAGCTGTTAAAGAAATTCGGTCTTGAAGAATTTAATATCCCAAATCTTTGCAATAGCTTTGATACCCGCTTGGAGATATCGCGCGAGGGCAGTGAGAAAAGCGGATTGCCCGAGGGCGCGAGCTGCTTCGTCGGCTGCAACGACTTTTTCGCAGGGCTCTTGGGTATGGGAGTTATAAACGAGGGCGACGCCTTCGATATAACCGGAACCAGCGAGCATCTCGGAGTTATTTCCGCAAATATACCCGATAGAGACGATAAGCTTGTTTGCGGTCCATATTTCCGTCACAATGCTCACTACGGTGTGACCCAATCAAGCGGAAAGAGCCTTGATTTCGCTATGAATCTTTATGATCTTGATTCTATCGACGCAGAAAAATGCCTGCGCAATTCCCCACCCGTCTTTCTCCCGTACCTTTGCGGTGAGAGGGCGCCGATCTGGGATAAGGACGCGCGCGGTGTCTTCTTCGGCATCGGCGACGGCTGTGACAAGGAGACCTTGGCATATTCGGTAATGGAAGGCGTATGCTTCAGCATATACCACATCTATGAGACGATGGGAAAGCCTCCCGTAGGCTCGCTTACCGTTTCGGGCGGTGCGGCAAAGAATACCCTTATGAACAAAATGAAGGCTTCGCTCTTTAATTGCCCCGTCTACGTACCCGAGGAGACCGATTCCTCGGCTTACGGCGCGATGATATTGGCATCTGTCGGCGCTCGGGACTTCAACGAAGAGCTTTGCGATACTGTAAATAAGCTTTGCAAAAAGCGGCTCTCCGCTCTGCCCGACGAAGCCCTTGGCGAAAGGCTTCGTGATCGATTTGAGATATATAAAAGCCTGTATCCTGCTCTGAAGGAGCAATTTTCAAAATTATAAACAGATCACATTCAAAAATTTTCTCGCATTATTGAAAGGAAGCAAATATATGAAATGCACCATATTCGGCGCGGGCAAGATCGCTCGCGGATTTATCGGTCACCTGCTCTATCTCAGCGGTATCGAGTTCACATTCGTTGAAAAATTCGACGGCTTAGTCAATCTCATAAACGAAAGAGGAAAGTATTTTGTCAATATTTTGGGAAACGCTGAGGAAAGCTGTACCGTAACGGGTGCTAAGGCTCTGCGCTTTACCGACGAGGCAGCTATTGCCGCGCAGATAGCGGCGTCCGATGCCGTTTTCACGGCAGTCGGCGGCAAGAATCTCGGCGATATCGCTCCGCTCATTGCCCTCGGAATCAAGGAAAAAGCAAAATCCGGAGGCAAATTGAACGTAGTAACCTGCGAAAACTGGAAGCTGCCCGCGAACATCCTTCGTGAGCTTATCGTGCCTGCACTCAACGAAAGCGAAAAGGCATATTTCGACGAAAACGTGGGCATTACCGAGGCGGTCATTATGCGCTCGGCAATCGAATCCGACAAGGAGATGCTGGCGAAAGACCCCCTTGTGGTCAACGTGCAGAATTTCTGGGAATTGCCCGTGGATGCCTCGCGTCTCAAGGGTGAGCTTCCCCCCATCAAGGGGCTGAAGCTTATTCACGAATTCACAGGCTTCCTTGAAAGAAAATTCTATACCTACAACGCCGCAAACGGCTCGGTCAGCTTTCTCGGCGCGCTTCTCGGTCACGAAAAGATTGCCGATGCGGCACACGATGAAAGAATTCTTGAAATTCTCGAGGGTGTATACGTCGAAACGGCAACCGCCCTTTCCAAGAAGCACAACTTCCCCTTCGACGAGCAGATGGCATTCACAAGAACCTCCAAGGCTAAGCTTCAGGACTACACAATAGTTGACTTTATCGAGCGAAACGCTCGCGATCCCATCAGAAAGCTGGGTCCCGACGACCGTCTCGTCGGCTCGGCACGTCTGGTGCTTGAATACGGCATAATTCCCGAAAATCTCTGCACCGCTATCGCCGCGGCGATCTACTACTATAATGAAAGCGACGAGTTTGCGATCAAGCTTAAGGATATCCGCGAAAATCAGGGGGTTGACGCAGTTATCCGCGACGTTTGCAAGCTTGATCCCGAAGGTGTTCTTGGTAAGCTTATCAAGGAAAAGATCGAACTGCTCAAGGTTAAGGGATGGATCAAGGAATAAGATAAATTGCAGTTTAGCGGTGTGATCGTGTCGTAGGGCGGTGCCTTGGTGCCGCCGTAACGAACATTTTAGATTTGTCGTTACGGGACGTCGAGGGCGCCGTCCCCTACGGTTTTGAACGCTTGCAAATCCGTTGCCGTAGAAGGATTTTGAACGATTTCGTGGTCGTAGGGGACGGCGCCCTCGACGTCCCGTGAATGAACGATTTGA
>JBGVHJ010000023.1:0-2763 GCA_045122255.1 Eubacteriales bacterium
CCTTGTGTAAAGGGAGGTGGATCGCGTAGCGAGACGGAGGGATTGTAAAAGTAACATTTCACAGCAAAACAATCCCTCAGTCAGCTTCGCTGACAGCTCCCTTTACACAAGGGAGCCTATCGCGTAAATCTGCCTCGCCCAACCCACCGATAAATCAAAATTTGAAGAAAAAAGATCTTCCTGATTTTTGGAAGATCTTTTTTGTTTATTAATCTATAACAAGATCGGCCCAAACGGGGGCGTGATCGTTCATCCAAGGCTCATAGGCTCTGTCGGCCGCTACGATGTGGATGTTAGGAGTTACGAGAATGTTATCAAATGGGCAGGGGGAAATAACGCTGCCGGGGTGAACGATGGTGTCGAATATACCGAATCTGCCCGCGTTTGCGCATTCAAATCCGATCTCTTCAAAGCGCGCAAGCTCCTCCTTGTAAAAGAGACGCGTGCTTACCTTTTTACCGTCGTCTACGTAATCCTCGGGATTGAAATCACCCATAATTATGCAATATTTCTGCTCCTTGGCAAATTCGAGCATCTGGCGTATCTCCTCAGCTCTTACAACCTGATCGGACCAGTCGAAATGGAGGCAGATGAGGGTTATCTCGCGTCCCTCTATCTCAACCTTGCCGGTGAGATACCAGGGGTGGCGGTATTTCATTTCTCCCGTGTATTTGATGGGGCGCACGTCCTTCAATTCAAATCGGGAAAGAAACGCCTTGCCGTTGTAGTTTCCTGTATAATTTCTTTCATAATTATTGTGAACCGAAGAATAGATCGCATCGAATGCTGATTCCTCGGTCTCGGGATTGAAGAATTTCACGTCCTCCTGAAGCGCCCAAAGATCAGCACCGACTTTTTGAAAAAGCTCGGTAAACGCCTTGCGGCTCTCTTCGCCTCCACCCTTTACTCCGTCGCCGGAATAGTCACCAACGTTATAGGTGGCAAATCTTACCTTGATCTGTTCAGACATAATTTCACCTAACCTTACTTTGATTTATCAAATCTTGGAGAATCCAAAGCTGTTGACCAGCGCGTCGATCTTCTTACCCTGCTTGCAGAGGGGACACTCGTGGGAGGGAGTTGAGATATAGTCGCCAAGGTCGTTGGGGTCGAATATCGAATGGACCTCGTGACCTGCGCACTCATCAAGAGTTGCGAAAATTGCGCAAACGCCCGAAACTGCGCCGTTATAATACTTGATCGCCTCGATAGCCGCCTGAGCGGTATAGCCTGTGGTGACCGATGCGGCGAGAATAAGCACGTTCTTTCCGGTGATCATGGGAATGATGTTGTCGCGGAAGAAGAGCTGGCTTCCCGAGGTGTGCTCGGGGGTGACGATATAGATCGTCTGGTGAGCGTTCAGATTCATATAATTGCCGTTGGTCAGCTCCTCGGCGAGGCAGGTGCCTATTACCTGAGTTCCGTCAAGGCAGAGGATGGTATCAACGACAGTATTGCTACCGTAATAAGAAACAAGCTCCTTGGCAACCGCCTGCGCCTCTGAAAAACGGGTCTTCTGAGTCGTAACGTCGATATAGTAATTGATATGGCTGTGGCTGGTTGCGAAATGACCCTTAGAAACACGAAGGTAAAGGTTCTTTTGCTTGGTTCTGATCTTGGTTGAATTGATAGTTGGCATTGCTTGCTCCGTTCCAAGGCTTTGACGGCCTTTTTTTTAATTCTATCACATTTGAGGCTAATTGTCAAGGATAAATTACCTATTTGCTTTATCAAGCAAGGAAAACAAGTTTTTTGATAAGTATTATTGACATATTTTTGCCTTTGTGCTATACTTTTAATCGAAAGATAAGTGAGGGGGCAATTATATGGACGTTTTAGATATAGTCGGCATCCTGAAGGAGACCGATTCGATATTTTTTAACGACAGCTTTCGCCTTGACGTAAAGCAAAAGGGAGACAGCGATTTTGTCACGCGCGCCGATCTTGAGGTGTCGGAATATCTGAGAAAAAGACTTGCCGAGTGCTATCCCGAGATAGGCTTTATCTCGGAGGAGGACGAGTGGCAAGACGGTAAGCGAAAGGGCAGATATTGGATACTTGATCCCATCGACGGCACAACTAACTTTATGCATCGCTTGCCATTCTGTTGCATATCGCTCGCGCTTTGCGATGACGGCGAGATCACACACGGAGCAATATATGCCCCTTATTCCGGCGAAATGTTCTGCGCCAAGAAGGGAAAGGGAGCGTATCTTAACGGTGATCGCATCAGTGTTACCGATCACGCGTCGCTATCAGACTGTGTAGGACTTTTTGAATATAACGCTTATTATAAAAATGAAGCCGATCAGGCGCTTTCTCACGCGAGACGAATATATCTTGCCTGCCAGGATATACGCACCCTCGGCTCGGCGGCGCTGGAATTTGCCTACGTTGCCTGCGGCAGAGCCGACGTCTATCTCGGCAGATATTTGAAGCCTTGGGATATTGCGGCGGGAATGCTTCTCGTTACCGAGGCAGGAGGCAGAGTCGAAGGACTCTCGGACGAGCTTGACATCTTTAAATATCGCCAGCACGTGGTTACGGCTAACTGTAATGCTTTTGAGGAGTTCAAAAAAATATTGATCGAATAATTCAAATTTTGATTTGTCGGTTAGTTGGGCGAGGCAGATTTGCGCGATAGGCTCCCTTGTGTAAAGGGAGCTGTCAGCGAAGCTGACTGAGGGATTGTTTTGCTGTGAAATGTTACTTTTACAATCCCTCCGTCTCGCTACGCGATCCACCTCCCTTTACACAAGGGAG
>JBGVHJ010000024.1:0-9283 GCA_045122255.1 Eubacteriales bacterium
GTAAAGGGAGCTGTCAGCGAAGCTGACTGAGGGATTGTTTTGCTGTGAAATGTTACTTTTACAATCCCTCCGTCTCGCTACGCGATCCACCTCCCTTTACACAAGGGAGGCTTTCGTTAGCAATCGTCTCACCGATAAATCGCAATTTATCAAATCTTTTCCTTCTTGATAAGCGGTATGGGTGACACTGCCGCTGCGGCGATAGCCGTGATAATTATTTCGGGCACCATATAAAGACCGTTATAGAATATCGAATATATTACCGACAACGCGGCACCGCTGAAATGATCGACGATAAATCCGCCTATGGAATAGAAGCCCTCCTGAGTGAAGAACCATTCCGCCCACGCGCCGTAGAAGATATATCCCGACACAATGTGCGCAATATAGCGCAGAGAGATAGCGAAAACTACTCCAACCGTCAGCGCGACGGTCTTATTTTTTATCTTATTGCGGAATATACCGCCAAGTCCCAGCACGGTGTAGGCTAAAAGATAATCGATAATTATTATGGCAACTGCCGCGCCATATCCCATAAAATCATCGGAGTTCGGCATAAAGAGTGCCATAACGGTGCCGCTTGCACCTTGGGTCAGCGACAGAATTATCTGTATCGCCGAGTAGCAAAAGGCGGTAAAAATGCCCCAAGGGGTGCCGTACATATAGGCAACGATAACGATGGGAAGCATACTTGCCACCGTAAATCCGCCGCCAAAGGGCAGATTTAAAAATGGGATGTAAGCGCAGACGACGGCAAGCACCGTTGCAAGTGCCAGCATCATGGCAGAGACTGTAAGTCTTTTGACGTTTTGTTGATTCATAAGATCTCCTTTCAGAAAATAAAAAAATTCATCCGCACGAAAAATCACGGTCGGATGAATTTCTTATGAAAGGAGGGTGACGTCAATTTCCTCTTTCAAAATCTATTCAATCAAAATCTTCCTACGCCGGTATTATCCGTATCAGGTGCAAGGGTTCGGTCTTCCGTCTCAGCCTATTTTCGCTCTGTCTGCGCAGACAAAGGATTTCGGCACCCCTGATTTTTTATGCGGTTGTCTGTCGGTTTTCACCAACACGATGATTATAGCACAGTTTTCGGGCGTTGTCAAGATTTTTTTGAAATTAAATAAATTGGGGTTTATCGGGGACGCGTGGGACGCGTGGGATGCGGGGATGCGGGGATGCGGGGATGCGGTTTCCACCTTTTTCGAGAAAAAGGTGGAGCCAAAAAGCTTACCAAAAATTAATAGATAAGGTAGCCGCATTGTCAAATAAAACCGTGGAGATTTTAATCAAAATATATCTTCTACCGTGTTTCGAGTGTATTGCAAACTCTTTATTATAAAGGATTTAATATATACTTGCAACACGATAGCAGTGAGGCTCAGATTAAAATCCTCACGGTATAAAATGACAATATGGCTACATCACCAAATAATTTCAGGGGAAGTTCTTTTGGTTACAGAGCTTGCTTGCAAGCTCGCGCAAATCTCGCTTGCGAGTTTGCAGTTTTCATTTCAAGAAAAGTAACACGCGCCTCCCCCGCGCCCCTACAAATCAAAATTTGAAATTGAATTTGTCCTTCGAAATAAGTACATGCTGCCGCAACATATAATCGTAGCAACGACAAAAAAAGAGGTAGCTTCCAATGATAATCTTCTCAATAATTTTAGCGGCGATCGCAAAATTTTTAAGCCCGGTTTTGGGGCTCGGCACTCAACAGAATTTTCCGCCGGCGCTCAGCCACGAGGAAGAAAAAAAGAATTTTCTTATTATGCGCGAAGGCGGAAAATCGGGTGACGATGCAAGGCAGACGCTTATTCTTCACAACCTCCGTCTCGTTGCTCACATTGTGCGAAAATACTATTCTCAATCTAAAAACCAGGACGATCTCATTTCCATCGGCACGATAGGTCTCTGCAAGGCGGTTGACACCTTCAATGTTGAAAACGGGGCAAGATTTGCCACATACGCGACAAAATGCATTCAAAATGCTATCCTATCATAACGGACTTTTTTGGAGCATACGATGCAAAAGAAGTTCCATTCGACGAAAAGTGGCACGTATTTCAACGCTTAGGTAGACAAACGTACTTAATGATACAAAACATATCAGGTGACATAAAGTTCTCCCCTCTGTTTATCCACACTTTCCCATTGCTTGCTCCACACCATTTATTAGAGTCCGAAAAGTTCAATATAAGGTTCCCCGACCCCTCAACAATCACCGAAACTGCGGACAAGCTCAGATGGTATAGATACCGAAAAGCACTCTTACAAAGAGAGATTGCAGAGCTGATTGGAATAGATCGTGGAACATATATCAGATATGAAGAATACGGTCACGATTATTATCCCCTCGAGCACATGGAAAAATTAGCTCAATTATACGGCGTTCCCGTAACCGAGTTGCTGGACGATTTTAACCTATTTTTATACAATGATCAAGGAAAGCAGATTCGAGAAATACGAAATCGGCTTGGTTTATCTAGGAAAGAATATGCTAAAATTATCGGTGTCCACCCTGGATCATTAAAGAAATGGGAGCTCAATACCGTAAGAATTTTCAAAAGCACGTGGGAACGTTATTTTAAGGATAGCATACATTCTGCCTAAAAAAATCTTCATTTAATTTATTATATCATGTGTTAGGAGTTTGCACAACATTTATTTTCAATTATATCAAAATATTACAGTACAATGACAAAAAACGGGGCGTTTAAATTCAACGCCTCGCTTTTTTTACATTATATGTTATTTTTTCCTTTTTCTTCTGCACCCTCCAAAATTGTTTTTGCTACCGCATCCAAAAGTTTCAGTTTTTGATCCGTGGGGCAATTCAACTTTTCAATGTATTGCACAACATATTCAGCGTGAAATTTTGCCACACGAGCATCAAACTCTGCTTGCTTTTCCGGTGTCTCCGGATAATGTACTATTATCTTTAAGCTGATCACCCCTTCCATAAAATACATTCAACTATATGCGGATAGATGAAATAAATATTATTCTTTAATACTGAATAATGGACATTTAGTTTTCTTCTTTTTTCGACAGAACCTCCTTTCTCAATCTTTCCATCAGATATTCACCGTCAACGGAGGTAAGTATCTTATACCAATCCGAGCGAAAGAAGTTTTCGAGAGCGACAAGCTCATAGTCCGGCTTATCAACAATTCCGCTTCTGCGCAGGTGGCGTCGGTAGGCGTTTTGGTAATCGTGGCACGCTTGCAGGACTATTGCATTCGCAATCTCCTCGTAGGGATCGAAGTTCCCATCTTCTCTGATGATGTCTTTTTCTTTTTTCATAGTTGTTCCTCCTTGAATTTATCACAGTTTTTTCCTGTGTACCCATAAAGACAAAGGAGGATGTCTGTTTTCTGCAAAAAAATAAAAATAATTTTTCAAAAAGCAAAAAACACAAGATGTTGATGTTGCATCTTGACAAACACCATATCTTGTGTTATAATGTATATGTAATTGATTTTTGTGCGCGTCCTTCGGGACACCGTGAGTTTTCTCACAATGCACACGTTGTTATTTTTGTACGCGGTCAGTATGCTCGCCCTATGTCTTTTTGCTATGGGCTAATACTGGCTATTTTTATTTTTTATAGGGCTATTTGCCCACAATGCGAGAATGAATTTGGTTTACGGTCACCGTAAACGCCACTGCCGATCTATGGCTTGGAGGTTCATTCTCGCTTTTTTTATTTGTCCAAAAGCCACACGGCAATGGAAATAAATAATGAAAGGTGGTTCAGACAAGAATGAACAACAAACCAAGAAGGCGTCCTCACGGAAAGAGTAACGCCAGGATCAAGCAGCAAATTCTAAGAAAGGAGCAGAAGAAAGAAACTAAGTATCCCTTGCGAACGGAATACCGTCAGGCGGTGTTCTTGAAGCAATGCAGAAGGCGAGGTGCTTAAAGTGCCCGACTCTGCAACACAAAGCTACAAGCCTCACGTGCTTGTAGACACAAAGGACTTGCCAGAGAGCGATTGGTTGGAATACCGAAGACGAGGAATCGGCGGCAGTGATGCCGCATCTATTCTCGGTGTATCGCCATTCAGAACAGCGCGGGACCTCTATTACGATAAACTCAAGATCGTAACCTACGAGGATCCCGAGGACAACTGGGTACAAAAGAAGATGGGACATTTGCTTGAGGACTTGGTCGCCGAGATCTTCCACGTGAGGACGGGCTATCACATCTATCAGGTCAAAAAGATGTTCTATCATCCGCTGTATCCGTTTATGCTGGCGGACGTCGATTACTTCATTACCCTGCCAAACGGTGAAACGGCAATTCTTGAGATCAAGACCACAAACTACAATGCGACAGACCATTGGTGGCGTGACGGTGTAGAAGCCGTTCCCGTCAACTACGAGATCCAAGGAAGACATTATATGGCGGTCATCAACGTTGATCACGTATTCTTCTGCTGTCTTTACGGCAACAGTGAAAACGAAACGATCATCCGTCATATCACGCGCGACAGAGATTACGAAGAAGAATTGATCTCTCTTGAATACGATTTCTGGCACAACCACATTCTCGCACGAGTCCCTCCTCCATATGTTGAGGACGGCGACTTGATTATCGAGAGTGTCAAGAATCATTTCGGAGATGCCGATCCGAATGCAGTTGCTATTGAGCTTAGCTTCGCAAACGTGAACGGCGCTATGAGGTATCTTGAATTGAAGGAGCAAAAATCTGCTCTCAATGCCGAGATCACTCGCATCGACAATGAAATGAAACGATTGCAAGGACGGATCGTGGATGAGATGGGACGGTGCTGTACAGCTACTTACAGTCGTGACGGAACCGATTATACCATCACCTACAATCCATCAAAAAA
This sequence comes from Eubacteriales bacterium, assembly GCA_045122255.1. GTDB lineage: Bacteria > Bacillota > Clostridia > Oscillospirales > CAG-272 > SVTX01. The sequence continues at coordinate 4,862 of JBGVHJ010000024.1, forward strand.
GTCGGGCATCAGCAAAGAGGACTTGTTCCGATTACAGATGCAGCATCCCGACATCTACGAGCAATTCGTAACCGTATCGGAATCAAGAAGATTCTTCGTCAAAAAATCGGCGGCGAAGGCTGCCTGAAAGGAGAAGGTATGGCAAGATACAACATCTACTACCACAGATTCAACATTCTTGCAAGGGACTACATTCCCTACGTAACCGTCGTAGATACCGAGGACGTTTATCACGTGATCGGCAAGATGATCTGCACCACTCTTGAAGAACTCAAGAATATCCGCTATACCAAGCCCAAGGCAACGCACGAGGAGTGTGTTCAGCTTTGGGAGGAAAAGGGATACGTGAAGATCAGCGATGATACGTGGCGACTTGATGACCCGAAATTCAAGGATGTTGTCTTTGAGGAGCCTACGGAGCCAATTCCGATAGAGCCTAAGAAGCTTGCGGAAATGCTCTGTCTCGCAGTCAGACAAATGACCGATGATGAAGGTCACTGCGATTGGTGGGTGCAGTGTGTATTAGATATATCGGTAGACGATTATCAGTACATCTACAACTATCTCCCACAATGAGCAGACCAAATGAAACAGAAAGGAAACCATTATGAAAGAAACCAAAACATCAGGAGGTGAGGACGATGAGTTACACCGGGGTGTATGACAAAACGATCTATTATAATCCCGTGAGCAAATACTGCGTGATCAGTGTAAAAACCAATGACCAGACCGTTCCTCAAAAGGCACGGAGCGCATTTCAACACCGCGACCGTTTGATACGCTTTACCGCAGTTGGCTACGAGCTGCCTCAAACCGATAGAGTCAGTATGATCCTTGACGGTGAGTGGCAGGACGGCAAATACGGACAGCAGCTACAGGTCGAATCCTTTGAGGAGATCGTACCGCAGACAAGAGACGGTGTTCGAGGATATCTTTCTTCAAGACTTATCAAAGGTGTTGGAGAAAAGACCGCAGATCTTATCGTCGAGCGATTCGGTGCGGATGCACTCAGGATCTTGGAAAAAGAGCCTGAACGCTTACTGGAGATACGAGGTATTACGCCTGCAAAGCTTGAAGAAATCAAGGCTTCCTTTGACGAGAGCCGATGCCTCAGAGGTCTTATGATCCTACTCTCCCCTTTTAACGTAACGCCTGCAACGGCTACGAAAATCTACGAGCATTTCGGTGCAAAGAGCGTCGATATTCTCCAAAAGAATCCCTTCGAGCTTTGTCAGATATCGGGCTTCGGATTTAAGCGAGTGGATGCAATCGTCCGCAAAGGTAATTGCAAGCTCAATGATCCGATGCGAATTCACGGCGCAATATACGCCGCCCTCGATACCGGTCGCAATGAGAACGGACACCTTTATTTGGAGCTTGAGACTTTGATCAAGGAAAGCTCCCGATTGCTCAATGACAGACTTGCAAACGATCAGGTCCGAGTGACAAACGAAGAGATTGTCGCAGTGCTTGAGGATATGGTACTCAAGGGTGAGGTTGTAAGCAACAAGAACCGAGTGTACCAAACGACCGCATTCGTTCAAGAGGATGAAACAGCTGTTAACATCTCAAAGATGCTTGCGGCGCCTCCCGATGCGGTAGATATCACTTCTATTCTTGAAAGCATACGGCAAAATCTCGGAATGGCACTATTCCAACGTCAGAGCGAGGCAGTATATATGGCGTTTCGAAGCAATCTTTCGATTATCACGGGTTCTCCCGGTACGGGTAAAACGACCGTTCTTCGAGCAATTATCGAGGTATTCGGCAGACTTTATCCGTCAAAGAAGATCATGCTTGCGGCACCGACCGGACGAGCGAGCAGACGTATGGCTGAGAGTACGGGACGAAACGATGCAAAAACGCTTCACAGTGTCTTGGGACTTCTCGGAGACAGCGGCTACGTAAAGGACAAAAAGAAAGAACCGCTTGATGCGGATCTCATAATCGTGGACGAGAGTTCTATGATCGATATGTGGCTTGCCAATCACTTTTTCTCCCGTATAAGACCTGGGGCAAAGGTTATCTTGGTAGGTGACGTTGATCAGCTTCAGAGCGTAGGCGCAGGAGACGTATTCCGTGAGCTTATTAACTGCGGCAGAATTCCCGTTACCGTTCTCAACGAGATCGTCCGTCAAAAGCAAGACAGCCTTATCGCACACAATGCGAAAGCCATCAACGAGGACAGCACTAATCTTTACTACGGTGACGACTTCCTATTTTTGAAATGCAAGACGCAGGAAGAGGCGGCTGATATTATCTGCAACCAATTCTGCGACCTTGTAAAGAAGTTCGGAATCGAAAAGGTACAGATACTCTCTCCCTTCAGGGCTGAGGGATTGGCTGCAGTGGAACAGCTTAACAGAACGATTCGTGAGCTTGTCAATCCACCCGAGGACGAGGACATTCCAGACCTCAAGATCGGCAGTCGCTATTTCCGTGTCGGTGATAAGGTAATGCAAAACAAGAACAACGCCAAAGCGTCTAACGGTGATATCGGATTTATTCGTAAGATTGCAGTTGACGACAAGAATGAAATGAAGGTAACGATCGATTTCGGTACCGACCGCATTGTGGAATACGGTATGGAGGATATGGGCAACGTTGAAATTGCCTACGCCACCACTATCCATAAATCGCAGGGATCGGAATACGATGTTGTTATCATTCCCGTTCTCAGAAGTCACGCCATAATGCTAAAGCGCAATCTCATCTATACAGCGATTACACGTGCCAAGCGCCGCGTGATCCTTGTGGGAGAAAAAGGTATGCTGTTTATGGCGATACACAAGAATGACACGGGTGTTCGTAACACCCTGCTCGGTGAGCGTATCAATAAGTATATGACCGCTTATGATACCGAGCGCGATAAACTAAAAAAAGTTAGTTAAATGAGTTATTTTTGCAGAAAAAGCGAAAATAGCTTTTATTTTATTTATGAGAGGAGATTTAGAAAATGAATGAAACCAAAACAATGTATCACGCAGTTCCCGTTGTATCCGAGCTCAATCGCGTAAAGGGCTTTGATCCCACAAGATTCCTTCGCAAGACCAAGGACGGTCCCAAGCTTGACCTGAACGTAAAAAAGCTTTGGTTCAGACTCAAGTATCCCAACGGCAGAATTAAACTCTCTGCCCTCAAAATCACCGATCAGCTTGCAATCATCGAGGCAAGGGTGTTCTTCGACAAGAATGACACTCAGCCGGTATCGTCCTTTACCGCACAGACGAACAACCAGACCACCCCCGGAGGACTTTATATCGAGATGGCGCAACACAATGCCATCGACGAAGCACTTTCCTCGGCGGGCTTTGGCATTCAGTTTGTCCCTGCCAATGAGTCGCGCAGACCGCTCATATCGGAAAGCGAGATCCCCAAGGTTGAGGCAAAGCCGATCGTCGAGGAACCTACAGTAAAGATTGAAGAGCCGATTGAAGAGGTGGTTGCACCCGTTCCAGAGATTGTCGAGCAGGTCGTTACACCTATCGTAGAAGAAAAGATTGAGGAGGCACCTATCGCCGAAGCAGTTGCAGAAGCACCCGTTGAGGAATCTCCGATTGATGCGACGGTAGAAGCTACTCCCATAGTGGCAGAGCCTACTCCCGTAGTTGCACAGCCCGAGCCTGCGGTCGTTGCCCCCGTAAACGAGGTAACCGAGATCCAGGAGGACGAAAACAATCTTTCCTACAACAAGGGCATGTCGGTGGAAGAGATCTGCGCGCTTATGACCGAGGAAGAAGCAAGAAACTATGTCGTTCCCGTTGGAACGTGCAAAAACTGGACAATGGATCAGGTTGCAAGCAGACGTCCTGTTTCGCTGAAATATTATCTCTCCCCTGCTTACACGGGCGATGATAACATTCTCCGCGCTGCAGCAACGATCATGCTCAGACTCACACAGTCCCAAGCAGCTTAAAGACTTCATTAAAAATCCATCTTGAAAGGAGGGATTCTTATGCATAAATCGCACGATTTCCCGTTTGGCATACAAGACGTTGCCGAGCTTTTACATCTGAGGATGCGACGCCCTCACGCAACGGGTGGCTATTACGACTGCCCTATTTGCGGAGATAAACGCGGAAAAATGAGCATCAGTACGGAAAAGGATTCATGGCGCTGTAATTACTGCGGTGAGCACGGCGGTATGCTTTCTCTTTACGCAAGGATCAATCATATCAGCAACTCCGAAGCCTATCGGGAAATCTGCGAGGCTTTGCAAAACGGTGAGTTCTCCACACATTACTATGAACCCGAGGCTCCTGCTCGGTCCGAGCAGGAGTACGCGGTACAGTCACCGCTGGCGGACATTCGCACGATTCATCAGACCTTCTCTATGATGCTGAAAATGCTGACCTTAACCAAGGAGCATAGACAACATCTTCGCGAGGTGCGTGGTCTTACTGACGAGCAGATCGACAAGCT
>JBGVHJ010000025.1:0-6010 GCA_045122255.1 Eubacteriales bacterium
GCTATTGGTGAAAATCTTTTAAGACATTTTATCCATTAAAGGGCGATCTCCTCATCCACCACTGCGTGGTCCCCCTTCTCCGCTGGAGAAGGCTATTCTCACCGATAAACTGCAATTTATCTCAAGGAAAGACACTCTTCACCACGCTTGCCTACATTATATCACCGTTTGCGACTAAATTCAACCTGATGTCCTAAAATATCAAAAAGATGTCCAATATTATCAAAAGCCAAGGTAATTATAGCAAATCACCTTGGCTTTTACAATGAATAATCGATAAAATTTATATGGAAAATCGATAAATATCAGTTCTGCCAATACTGAGCGGAAACACTCATTACGTTCAGCGCGTCGTTATGAGTTATGCTCGCTCCCTTGCTTCCGAAGGGCAGGATCTCCTCCTCGAGCTCGGGAATGCGATCGATCTTGCGGTCGAGATAAGCATTAAGGGTCTTGCGGCAATATTCGAGACGGCGAAGCATACCGCCGAGACGGATATCGTGGCAATCGAAGCCCTGAGGCTTGTTCTCGGTGAACCACTGCTTTTCAAACGACTTTGCAAAGCCCTCCACGGCGCGGATGATCTCGGGATAATCTCTCTTCGCATAGAGCTCAAGATCCCATCTCTTGCCCGACTGATATGCCTTTCTGACAAGCACGCCCATTTCATACTTTACGGCAAGCACGTCGCAAAGGCGAGCCTCGTTCTCGAAGATGTAACCGAATTTGCGGTTCTTCTTGGCAACAGCGTGAAGCTTTTCGGCAAGAGCGGCATAGCGCGCGTTTCCTCCCTCGGCAACAGTGTAATCGGTAAAGCCGTTGAAGGTGTCGGCATAGAAGCAATACTTCGAGGGGTTGTGAGGCAGGCATTTTTCAATTTTTTCCTCGTCGGCAACGTAGTTGACCATATCAAGAAGCATAAATTCGTCGAAGGTGAGACCGAATTTCTTCTCAAACTTCTCTTTTATCTTCGCCTCGTCGGTGTTGCCCTTGGCATACTCGGCAAGATAGAAGAGCACGGGAAGGTTCGCGTATCTGGAGCACTCGCCGCCGTTGTCGCCCCACATAGTGAAGAAGACGTTCTTGGTGCGGTTCTTTCTGCAGGCATCAAGTGCGGGGAGCATAGTGCGGAGCGAATAATAGTTATTGGGAGCGAAGCCCGACCAGGTCCATGCGCCGCCCGCAAACCAGAAGTCCTTGGTGAACTGCTTATGATTGTACATCATATCGTCGTAGTTCTTCTCTTCGGTGTGATAATAGTCCCAGTAAACAGGCTTTACGTCCTTAGGTATAGCCTCAAGCGCATCCTTGGGCATATCGATCTTTTCACGGTAATAGCCGTGACCCGTCAGCGCGGCAAAGAACATATCCGACCACATAAGGGGCTCGTAGCCGTATTTCTTGGCAAGCTCGCTGACTCTCTCAAGGTGCTTTTTCATAATAGAGTTGATGCTTTCAAGTCCGTTTTTGTCAAGGTATCTGCCGCGACCGAGACCGTATGCCTCGTCCATACCGATGTGGATCCTCTTGGAGCTAAAGCACTTTGAAAGGGTGGCAAACATACGGTCGATAAGCTCGTAGCATCTTTCCTCGCCTACCATCATAGTAGCCGCGTTATCGGTTGGGAACTGACCCCAGCGGATAGTGGTCGCAAGGTGAGCAAGGGTCTGGATGCAAGGAATGACCTCCATTTTGATGGATCTTCCGTAAGCGTCGATCTCCTGCATCTCGGCAACGGAATATCTGCCTCTCATGTAGCCGAAAAAGGGCTCGCCCTCAACCTCGTAGGTGTCCTCACAGTAAAGAAGGACGGTGTTGTATCCCATCTTCTTGATGGTCAGCATATATTTTTTCAAAGCATCAACGGTCATTACCGCGTTGCGCGACATATCAAGCATTACACCAAAGGTCTTAAAATTCTTCATTTTTTGTTATCCTTTCGTAAAAAAAGTATTTACATATCAATTATATCAAATAAAATCCCTTTTTGCAATAAGAAAATATAAAATTTTCACATTTTTTTGTTTTGATTTGTCGGTTAGCCTTCTCCAGCGGAGAAGGGGGACCGCAACGCGGTGGATGAGGAGATCATTGACAGATTCATAATATGTCTTTTAACCGACTCCACCCAAAACAATCCCTTTTAGAATAGCGCTATTGGTGAAAATCTTTTAAGACATTTTATCCATTAAATGGCGATCTCCTCATCCACCACTTCGTGGTCCCCCTTCCCCGCTGGGGAAGGCTTATAAATCGCAATTTACCAAAAAAGCGGAGCCTTTCGGCTCCGCCTCCCCCCATATCAAGCATGAAGACAATGATTAAATCCGCCTGCGCGGTCTTTATCCGCCTCGGCTCTCGCCTTCTCAAAGGAAAGTATCTTCATTCCAATATCCACGGTATTCTTATATATCTTCTCCATATCGTTGCACTCAGGCTGAGACATGTTTATACCGTAAACCATAGTCAGCTCGCGGAGCTTGTCGATATAATGATCTCCCCTGCCGCAGAAATGGATAACACCGCCGCCGTATCTCTCAAGCAGACGCTTGTCATAGGGCATCGAAAACTCCTCGTAAAGATCGGGCGACACGTTCATTGCGCTGTCGCTTCGAAGCACTATGCCGCCACGGTGATAAAAGCCTCTCCAATGAGAGCTCATATCGGTGTGCATCGGGTATATTTCGTGCCACTTGTCACTCACCGCCACGAAGGTGTCGGTCAGGAGCGTGAGAAAACCGTGCACCAGCTCGGGCTCGTCGTAAAGCTCGTAAAACATCTCGCACCCCCAGATCATCTCGCACATATCGAGAGGCCCTTGGGTGTCGGGATGGAAAACGTCAACGTATTTTTCAATTTTCGGGTATCTTCTGAAAAGCTCCCTGACCGTCTCGCCAAACTCGAACATTCTGCCGCCGAGACCTCCGTCAAGCGAAGGAATTCCCTTCTCCACAAGCGCGCGGATCTTTTCGGTGTCGTTCAAGGGCTTGGTGGTGGGCAGAGTGTTGGTCTCGCGCGGCATCATAAAGACCTCCGCGCCGAAAAGCGACGCCATAGTGCCCGTGCCGTAGTTTGCTCTGATGCCGAGAGGTCCCTCACCTGTTGTAAGCAAGTCCGACACCGCCTGCATCTCAAGACGGATCATAAGATCGAGATCGTCGATGGCATCGTTGATATTCACACGGGGCACGTCCACGGTCTGAGGTGCCTTTTTCGCTCTCACGGGCTTGAATATATCCCCCTTAAACCGATCGTAAAGGAAATCCCTCCACTCGGCTTGATACGCGTCCTCAACCTCAGGGTCGATCCGCCTTTCTATATCCTCAAGCAAAAGCTCGGTCTCTTTACTAAGCTGAAGCATAACAAGATCCTCTCTTTCAAATTTCAAAGCTCATATTTTCAATAAATTTTTCGGCAAAGATGCCGTCCGCGCTGAGGTCGCAATATTCGGCTCTCTCAGAGAGAGTATTTGCAAGCCTGTCGCCAAGCGCGTATTTTATCACGCCCATAAGGCAGGAATCCCCGATCACGCGGCACTTCCCCGCAAGAGCTCTCGGTATAAGCCCCACCACCGCCGCGCGGCGGGTCGAAAGCTTTTGAGCAAAGCCGCCCGAGATATAAAGCGCGTCAACATCGCCAAATCTCGCGCCTGCACGGGAAATAAGCGCCTCGATGGCAGAGTGCACCGCGCTTTTGGCAAGCTGAAAATTACGCACGTCACGCGGCGAAAGATAAACGCCGTCGGCAAGATAAAAATTATCCTCCATATATCCGGTCTCGTCGATCGCCTCTGTCTTTAAAAGCGAGTAGACCGCATCAATAAGACCGGTGGCGCATATTCCCTTCGCCTTCTCGCCGCCAACAGTTCCAAGCCTGATCCCGCTCTCGTCGATATCCACCGAGCAGATAGCTCCCGAAAGCGCGCTCATGCCGCAATCGATATTTGAGCCCTCAAAGCAGGGTCCTGCCGCCGCCGCGGTGCATAAGATCCGATCCTCGGATGCCAAAACGATCTCCGCATTGGTGCCGAGGTCAACGAAAAGCGAATATCTGCCGCTCTCCGGCAGGTCTATCAGCGAAAGTCCGGCTATAACGTCCGCGCCCACAAATGAGTGTGCCGAGGGCAAAAGGAACAGCCTTTCAATGCCGCGCATGCCCACGTCAGATGCCGAAAGCTCTTTGCTCTCAAGGAAAACCGCTCTGTAGGGCGCTTGTCCGATGCCCGTGCAATCGATGCCCAGCAGAAGATGCAGCATCGTAGCGTTTCCCGCCGCATACATCGCTTTCACTTCGAGATCATTCGCTCCTATCGCCGCCCTTGCGGCATCCGTCATCGCGTTTATTCTCTCCACAAGCGGCTTTTGAAGGCTTTCCGCACCGCTCTTGCCGCACTGCTCGATCCTTGTAATAACGTCCGCGCCGAACACGGTCTGCGGATTCTGCGCATTCACTCTGCAAAGCTCCTCGCCGCCGTCCACAAGAGAGAGACAAAGCGTGGTCGTGCCTATGTCGAGGGCAAAAAACGCACCGCTTGAAATCACTCCCTCGAAGCCCTTCAAGACCGTGACGTCAAGCCCCGAGCGACCCCTGAGTGTGACCGTAATATCGCCCTCGATCACGTATTTGCAGGTCAATATCTCTTCTCCGTCAACGGTCGCCTTGCATTTGCCGCAAGAGCCTCTGCCCGCGCAGGGGTGCGGCGACTCGATCCCGTATCGCTGAAGCAGATCGATAAGCCGCTCTCCTTTGTTGGCAGTAAGCACGCGCTCACCAATTTGCACCTTACACATAAAGCTCACCTATCCGCGCAAAAAACGCGTCTATATTCTCCCATTTCGCGTCTGCGGGGATATCGCAGCCCGAGGAGATCATAAAATTATCATATTCCCGGCAATCCGCAAAGACTCTGTCAACCGCCGCGCGTATCTCTTCGGGCGTGCCGCCTCGGAACAGAAGCGGATCGACGTTGCCCATCACCACGCTGTCGGGGGGCATTTTACCGATCACGTCGGGAAGCTTCACCGCGTTGCCGAAATGATATATATCAGCTCCGAGAGCCGCAATGCTTTCGGCGCAGGCGGAAACCGAATTTCCGCAATTGTGGTAACAGAAAACGAAATCTTCATCGGCAACCGCATCGATTATCCTCTTGACAAAATCAGAGGAAAACTCCTCGCAAAGCGAAGGCGAAAGCAGACCTGCCGCAGGCTCGGCAAGTATCACGCCCTGCGCCCCTGCCGCCTTGTGCGCCTTGATATATTCGATAATAAATTCGGTGACCTTACTCAAAAGCAGCTTGACCTCGTCGGGACTGTCGTAGCACTCCATCATAAGCTCGGTCATATCGAAAAGTCTGCCCGCAAGCGAATACGGACCTATCGCGCCGCAGAAGATCGGCACGTCGGGCATGCTTTCACGGGCAAGCCTCGTGCCCTCGATATATATGCCGCTTCGCGCCGCGCCCACGGTGGGGACGGACAGGTCGAAGACGAGGGAAATGTCCTCAATGATAGGCCTTTCAACCGTAGGAACCTCGCCCTCGGTCATTCTCACACTCGCGCCGAAGCATTCGGCCTCAACCGAAAGGTCCATGGGAGTGACAAGCGCACCCATAGGGCAACGCTCATATATAGCCGCCATAGCCTTCGCCTGAAGAGCCGACGAGGTCACAAGCTCACCCACGCTGATGCCTAAAATGCTCACCGCGGGAAAGGATAGGATCGGAATAGCCTTGTTTTTTTGTAATAAAATTTTCTTGGTTAATTTCTTCATAATATTTCTTTCAAATTTTGATTTATCGGCCATACTTTCTTTGAAAAGAAAGTAGGCAAAGAAACTTCAATTATCGGGTGTCGTTTAATTTAAATTAAAGCTTATCTCCCGATGGGAAAGCCTTTCAAGTTTTGATTTATCGGTGGGTTTAGCGAGGCAGATTTACGCGATAGGCTCCCTTGTGTAAAGGGAGCTGTCAGCGAAGCTGACTGAGGGATTGTTTTGCTGTGAAATGTTA
>JBGVHJ010000026.1:0-8677 GCA_045122255.1 Eubacteriales bacterium
ACAAACACACTATATTGTGGTATAATTAACCCTGCTAAGCACTTTTTGGAAGTGCAAAATACTATATTTTGAAAGGGAAAAGCACTATGTATAAGGTTGTCAAAAGAGACGGTCAGACAGTAGATTTTGAGCTTAGCAAGATAAGCACAGCTATTATCAAGGCTTTTGAAGCTCAGCAGAGACAGTATCACCCCACGGTTATCGATATGCTTGCACTTAAGGTTTCGGCAGATTTTGAGCCGAAGATCAAGGAAGGTATGATTGCAGTCGAGGACATTCAGGACTCGGTTGAGTCGGTTCTCGTTCAGGCAGGCTACGCCGACGTGGCAAAGGCGTACATTCTTTACCGCCGTCAGCGCGAAAAGATGAGAAATATGAAATCCACGATCCTTGACTACAAGGAAATCGTGGACAACTACGTTAAGGATAACGACTGGAGAGTTAAGGAAAACTCCACGGTTACCTACTCGGTAGGAGGACTTATCCTCTCCAACTCGGGCGCGGTAACGGCTAACTATTGGCTCTCCGAGATCTACGACGACGAGATTGCAAACGCGCACAAGAGCGCGGATATCCACATCCACGACCTCTCGATGCTTACAGGCTACTGCGCAGGTTGGTCGCTCAAGCAGCTTATCAAGGAGGGTCTTGGCGGCGTTACGGGCAAGATTACCTCTGCCCCCGCAAAGCACCTCGCTACGCTCTGCAATCAGATGGTTAACTTCCTCGGTATTATGCAGAACGAGTGGGCAGGCGCGCAGGCATTCTCCTCATTCGATACCTACCTTGCTCCCTTCGTTAAGGTTGATAACCTCAACTACGATCAGGTAAAAAAGTGCATCGAGTCCTTCATTTACGGCGTAAACACCCCCTCGCGTTGGGGTACACAGGCTCCCTTCTCCAACATCACTCTTGACTGGGTATGCCCTGCTGACCTTGCAGAGCAGAACGCTATTATCGGCGGCAAGGAGATGGACTTCTGCTACAAGGATTGCCAGAAGGAAATGGATATGGTAAACAAGGCGTTTATCGAGACTATGATCGAGGGTGACGCTAACGGACGCGGATTCCAGTATCCCATTCCCACATACTCTATCACAAGCAATTTCGACTGGTCCGAGACCGAGAACAACAAGCTTCTCTTTGAGATGACCGCTAAATACGGTACACCTTACTTCTCCAACTACATCAACTCCGATATGGAGCCCTCTGACGTAAGAAGTATGTGCTGCCGTCTCCGTCTTGACCTTCGTGAGCTCCGCAAAAAATCGGGCGGTTTCTTCGGCTCGGGCGAGAGCACGGGTTCTGTGGGCGTTGTTACGATCAATATGCCACGTATAGCATATCTTGCTGAGGATGAGGCTGACTTTATGCGTAGACTCGACCGTCTTATGGACATTTCTGCTCGTTCGCTCAAGATAAAGAGAACAGTTATCACCAAGCTTCTTGACGAGGGACTTTACCCCTACACCAAGCGTTACCTCGGCACGTTCAACAACCACTTCTCCACAATCGGTCTTGTAGGTATGAACGAGGCAGGTCTCAATGCAAAGTGGATAAAGAAGGATATGACAAACGCCGAGACTCAGGAATTCACCAAGCGCGTGCTTAACCATATGCGTGAGAGACTTTCCGACTACCAGGAAATGTACGGTGACCTTTACAACCTTGAGGCTACTCCCGCAGAATCTACCTCCTTCAGACTTGCAAAGCACGACCTCAAGCGTTACCCCGACATCGTTACCGCGGCAAAGACCGAGGACAGCTCGCCTTATTACACCAACAGCTCGCATCTTCCCGTTGGCTACACCGACGATATTTTCGCAGCTCTCGACATTCAGGACGAGCTTCAGACTCTCTACACATCGGGCACTGTTTTCCATGCTTTCCTCGGAGAAAAGCTGCCTGATTGGAAGTCGGCTGCCAACCTTGTCCGTAAGATAGCTGAAAACTACAAGCTTCCCTATTATACAATGTCTCCTACGTATTCGGTATGTAAGACCCACGGATACCTTTCGGGCGAGCACTTCTCCTGCCCCGTTTGCGGTGCTTCGGCAGAGGTTTACAGCCGTATCACAGGTTACTACCGCCCCGTTAACAACTGGAACGACGGTAAGAGCCAGGAATACAAGGACAGACTTGTTTACAACATCGACCACAAGGCAATTACAGAGAACATCATCAAGGCAAAGAACGCCGAGGCGGCTAACTGCCCCATCGTTCCCACAAGAGTTATGCTCTTCGCGACAAAGACCTGCCCCAAGTGTAAGATAGCCGCTTCCATGCTTGACAAGGAAGGCATTGAGTACGAAAAGCTCTTTGTTGAGGACAACGAGGAGTTGGCGCGCGGATACGGTCTCAAGCAGGCTCCCACTCTCGTTGTTGAGAGCGCTCAGGGCACAGCAAAATTCGTTGAGATCGCAGGCGTTAAGGAATTTATCGCAAATCAGATAAAGGCGTAAACTATATGAAAGGACGGAGAGCCGAAAGGCTCTCCGTATAATTAACTATGTACGATATTATAGTAATTGGTGCGGGACCTGCAGGACTCACGGCAGCAATTTACGCAAGAAGAGCGGAAAAAAGTGTTATTGTCATTGAAAAATCCAGCTTTGGCGGACAGATGACACACTCTCCAAAAATCGAAAATTATCCCGCTTTTCCTCAGATAAGCGGACTTGAGCTTGCCGACAAAATGGTGGAGCAGGCTCTTGAGCTTGGCGCAGACATCGAGATGGACGAGGTTACCGCTGTCCGCGATATGGGCGACTTTAAGCGCGTTATCTGCGAGGGAGGCGAATACGACGGAAAGGCAATTATCGTTGCCGTCGGCGTCAAGCACAGACAGCTCGGTCTCGACCGCGAAAACGAGCTTTGCGGAAACGGCGTATCTTATTGCGCGGTTTGCGACGGCGCATTTTATAAGGGCAAGACCGTAGGCGTTGTCGGCGGCGGAAACTCTGCCCTTCAAGAGGCTATACTCCTTGCCGAGACCTCCGAAAAGGTAATCGTTATACAGAATCTCGACTTTCTCACGGGCGAGGTCAAGCTTCAGAATAAGCTTGCCACCCTTGACAACGTTGAGATAATCGTCGGTGCAACGGTGGAGAAGCTTGTGGGCGACCCCGAGCTGACCGCTGTAATCATCAAAACCGAAGACGGAGAACGCACACTCACACTCGACGGACTTTTCGTAGCAATCGGACTTCTTCCAAAAAACGACATATTCGCTGAGATTGCAACACTCAACGAGGGCGGATATTTCGCCTCCGACGAGGGATGCAGAACAAAGACCGAGGGCGTGTTTGTGGCAGGCGATTGCCGCAATAAATCCATAAGGCAGATAACCACCGCTACCGCGGACGGCGCCGTTGCCGCCCTCGCCGCATGCAGGTATCTCGAAAGCTTATAAAAAATAAAAGGGGATGAGTCACCAACTCATCCCCTTTGCGCATCGATAAATTATTGGTCACCTCTAAAAACTCACGCGAGGCGCGCAGCAAGGGAGTTTTTAGAGGTGACAGTTTATATACCTATTTCAACGCCTCAAGTATCTGCTCTTTGATTTCGCGCATTCCCTGCTCGGTAGGATGACCGTTGACCTTATCCACGTCGTGGAGAACGACCGAGTCAAAGCCGAAATGCTTTGCGGCATTCACAAGTGCTTCGCTAACGGCAGGCTTCAAATTCGTATTGACCACAAAAACCTTTCTCGCCTCGGGAAGCTCCTCGTTAAGACGTTTTGCGAAATGTCCTATGGCGGGAAGTACCGTGTAAAGCTCCTTTTTATCATCTACGTCGATTTTGAATTCACCGAGAGGTACATTCGCCCAGCTATCGTTTGTGCCGCCAAAGACAAACACTGTGTCTATTTTGTTCTGATTGAAGAACCCGTCTGAAAAAAGCCTTTCAAGGCGGTATATAAATGAATTTGTCTTGGAGCAATCAACTCCGTTATAGCCCGTGTAGCAAATAGTTGAGCCAGACCAGCTGTTGTTCATTACAAGCTCCGAGCCTGTCTCACTTATAAGACTGTGCCACCACGTGCGCGAAACATCGCTTACGTCGGGTGGATTTTCTCTTTTTCCCGAATAATATACAGCATATCCCTCGGGGATATATCCGCTGTAGGTAGAATAGCTGTCTCCGAATATTATTACCTTTCCGAAATTCATATTTTGTTCTCTCATCCCAATCATTCTAAAATATTTTTAAGTCCGCCTTGAATATGCATATCCCACCACTTCCATGAGTGGTCGCCCTCCGAGGTCCTATATGTATGCGCTACGCCAAGCGCGTCAAGATGCTCGTGGAATCGATCATTGGCGGATATAAGCGTGTCCTCTGTACCGCACCACATATATATTTTGGGAAGCTCAGCACCGCTTTTTACGCACTTTTCCGCAAGGGCATACAGGTCATGCTCTCCCCCCTCAAGCTTATCGGGGCTTTCCATAGAGTAGTCAAACAGCGAACGCCACAGTGCAAGATTATAAGGGCGGTTCTTGCGTGTTATATCAACAGCTCCCGAAAGAGATATGCAGGCAAAGTAGTTTTCGGGCTTGGTCAGCGCAAATTTAAGCGCGCCGTAACCGCCCATTGACAGCCCTGCCACGATATTGTCCTCGCGCTTCGCACTCATTCCCTTAAAATGCGAGCGAAGCAACGCGGGAAGCTCGTCTGCAATAAAGCTGTAGTATTTATCACCGCCCACAGTATCGGTGTACCAACTTCTGTCGGCATTTGGCATTACCACCGCTATTCCAAGCTTTTCAGCCACCTTTTCAATGGTACTGTTACGCAGCCACGCCGTGTGGTCATCGCTAAGTCCGTGCAAAAGCCAGAGAGTCTTGTAGCTTCCCTCGTAGCTTTGAGGCAAAAGCAGATTAAGCTGTACGTTTTTCCCAAGCATCCTTGAATGCTCGTGCATCTGTAAATATATCATACTTTTTCCCTTTCCTTTACCTCAAAGAGTACTGTGCCGCACTCGGCAAGGTCAAATTTCACAACGTCGGGCGGCGTGGCTCTGCTCCCCGAGTAATAGACTGCGTATCCCTCTGGAATATATCCTTTGTATGTAGAATAGCTGTCTCCAAATATCATTACTTTTCCAAAACTCATATTGTTACCTCCAATAATATCTGTATCAAAGTATACCACAAAATTTCACCATTGTCAACCGAACATCACCTTTCCGACGGTGAGTGACCGAAAAATGACAGGTAGTTGCGATAAAAGGTTGTATAGTCGCCAAAGCCACACTGCTCACAGACAAGGGTAGGCTTTTCGCCTGCAATTATCTTCTTTTGCGCGAGCAGAAGCCGCTTTTCCATAATGTAGCGTTTGGGAGTCTGGTGCAGCTCCTTGCGAAAAAGCTTAAAAAGGTATCCCTCGTTTATAAAAAGCCGATTTGCAATCTCCTCCACTCCCGCAAGAGTACATAGGTTTTCGTTTATATATCTGAGTGCTTTTGAAATAGTGGGCGACAGAGACGAGCCCTCGTTTGACGCTACGCGCGCATAACTGACTATATTATAAAAAAGCTCCGAAATCAAATGCGTAAGCAGTTTTTCAAAGCTTTCACCGTCGCATCTTCCTCGGTAAAAGTCGCATCTTTTGAATATATCCTGTGCCATAGCATTATCCGAAAGATTTACAAGCTCCATATCGTGCGGAACAAGCGCGGCAGCCTCTATTCCGTGCCTCTCAGCATCGAAAAGTATGTCGTAACGCTCATATCTTGCGGGCGCGTCTATCTGTATAAAATGATATCTGAACGGGCGGATTATTATATCGGCGGTTGTGCAGCATTCGCGTTACAGTGTTAAGGGTGATCTTCGTTCCTCTGACGGTGCGAATGCCTTTAATGTTTAGCTCGTCGGTGATCTCCTGCATCGTCGCACCCTTGGCATATTTCTTAAAGGCATCAAGAACGGCAGGTGCGGCAACGGGATCAATTTGGAAGAACTGATTTTCGTCAACGGTATATCCGATGGGAAGTGTACCGCCGTTGTATTTGCACTTGAGCGCGTTTTCGGTCAGACCTCGCACGACCTTCTCGGAGAGCTCTGCAGAGTAGTATTCCGCTATGCCTTCAAGCACCGACTCAAGCAAAATGCCCTCGGAACCTTCGGAGATGTATTCGGTTGCCGATATGACCTTCACTCCATTCTTACGAAGAATATATTTGTAGTGCGCCGAGTCAACACGGTTGCGCGAAAATCTATCAAGCTTCCACACGATAACAACGTCGAATTTTTTAGCCGCGCTATCTTTGATCATTTTCAAAAAATTTGGTCGGTGATCCGTCTTTGCCGACAAAGCGCTGTCAATGTACGGCTCAAGCAAGGTGATGTCATTTTTCTTTGCGAACGCTTGACATTCACGAAGCTGACCTTCAATGGATTCCTCGCGCTGATTGTCCGAGGAATAGCGGGCGTATATTACTCCTGTCATTTGCTCTCCTTTCTGTCACGCCTATGTGACGATTATGATGCTTTATCTTTTTTATTGTTTTGCAGTAATCTTTCGTTTTCTTGCTTGCGCTCCAAGAAATGCTGCTCTTGTTCTTGCGCCAACTTCATCTCACGTTCTTTTTTCCACGCGAGAAACTCCTCCCGTCCTTCCTTGGTGGAATAAAACTTAATGATACCGGGGAGGATGATATCAGCCAATGCTTCAATATCTTCTTCGGGGATATCCCAACCCGTGCCATCTCCGGCGTGCCTATCTGTAAAGATAACCTTGGTTCTTTTGCGAAGAGCTCGCCAATTTATCTTGGGCAGTTTTATATAAACGCGGATAGAGAAAAGGGTCTTAAAGAATTCTTTTGTTTTCAACAACTGACCTCCTATGCTTTAATCAAATCAGTACGATAAACAGCTTGCTGTGACTCATATTTTTCTTTCGATTGGATTTGGGCGTCCAACCGCGATGCTTGCTAAGACAAGCAGACACATTGAGTGTATTTTTATCTTCCGTTGGGATTTGGCACACAACGGCGATGCTTGCTAAGACTGAAAGACCGTTTGTCATGACAAACGCGATGCTTGCTAAGACCAACGGACATATTAGCAAGAATGGCTTTTGGATATCCAAAAGCAGTGCTTGCTACGACTGATAGACAAGCAGAGCGCTGTCAAAGTTTCTTTATAACTTGCGTTGCAACACCTTGAATCTGCACGTTGCGCTCAATACGATCGTCATAATCGGGGTTCTCAGCGTGAAGCAAATATGCTTTCTTGTCGGGAAGATAGGTTATCGTTTTGAGCAGCGTTTCGTTTCCATTAACAAGAACAACTGCATAATCTCCGTCCCTGCAAGTGTTCTGCTCTCGCACGATAACGAGGTCACCATCATCAACTCCGATGCCCGTCATTGAATCACCTTTGGCAGTAAGAATGAAAAACTTTCCGTCACCGACAAGCGCTGTGGGGAGAGGAATGATCTCCGCTTCTTCCACGTTCGGCTCGCTCGGCAACCCGCAGGACACGGTGGAATCGTATCTGATCGCGGGTGTCGTTTCGAACATATTACGCGAGAAATTCGTGCCGATACTGCGGCGACCATTGTACTCAATCTCGCCGTGTTCTTTCATATCGGTGAGATATCTCTGCACCGAGGTCTTGGAAATACCCGTGCCCGCCGCGATGTCGCGCACCGTCGGAGACTTGCGGTTCTCCATAAAATATTCGTCTATAAATTGGCGGATTGCCTCCGCTCTTTCGGGACTCCACTTATTCATAAATGCCTCCAAATTATACAAGGTACAATTGTACCGCGTAGTAATTATAACATACAAAGGAAAGTTTGTCAATGGGTTTTGCAAAAATTTCAAAAAGAGAAAGCCGCTATCGTGGCGTGGCAATCACGTTTTGATAGCGGCTTTGTTCGGTAAAAATCACTCTACCAATCCATACTTAACCTTTATCCGATCCATCTTCTCCAGCATCGGTTCTGCGGCGATCATAAGGAAGATGACCGTGCCAAAGCCGTGTATGAGATCCATAGGGAGTCCGGTTACGTAGCAGGCGAGGATGGTCTCCCATTTAAGTGTTTCACTTGACATCATCATAGCGGCGGCAGGGTTCATAATGCCACCATAGATAATGACTGCCGTGAATGCACCGAACACGGCAAGGGACGCTCTCGTGCGGCGGAGCCAACCCTTTTTGAACAGAACACCCGCAAGGAAGCCGATGATACCCATCGCAAACATCTGCCACGGCGTCCACGGGCCTTGTCCGAAGATCATATTGGAGGTCAGCATGGTCATTGCTCCCACGAGAAAGCCTACCTCACCGCCAAAGGCAACACCTGCGATAATGGTGAGGGCTAACACCGGCTTGAACTGCGGAAGCATAAAGAAGAGTCCACGCCCTGCGATGCCAATGGCGCACAGCACGGCAATCGTTACAAGCTCACGCGCTTTTGGCTTTCGTCCTTCAAATACGAGAAGGAATGGGAGCATACATTCGATCAGAACGAGAACGGCGACCAAGTTGTAGTGCCGATCCTCCAAGTAGAAGATGCCCGCAAAGATGGTCAGCGGTATGAACAAGAGAATGGCAATGGATGCCACGATGGTTCGTTTGCTCAGGTTTCGTTTTTCTTTGGGTGTTTGAACAACAAGCGGAGGCTCACTTCTGCGACCGATGGCGGCAACGAATACCGACAT
>JBGVHJ010000027.1:0-15735 GCA_045122255.1 Eubacteriales bacterium
TTCTGCACTCTGCATTCTGCACTTATCTCTCCCCGACAAATCAAAATTTGCAAAAAAACATCCGAGGACTTTAAAAATCCTCGGATATTTTTTGCTTTTTCAAGCTTAAAGAAATCAATCTCTGGAAAGATCTTCCTTAACCTTGGAAGCCTTACCAACTCTGCCACGGAGGTAGTAGAGCTTTGCGCGGCGAACCTTACCCTTACGGATAACGTCAACAGCCACTACGTTGGGAGAATGAACGGGGAAAGTCTTTTCAACGCCACAGCCGTAAGCAATTCTTCTTACGGTGAAGGTAGCGGAGATGCCGCCCTCGTGCTTAGCGATAACGGTACCCTCGTACATCTGAATTCTTTCTCTGGTACCCTCTACGATCTTGTTGTGAACACGAACGGTGTCACCGATGTTGAACTGGGGTACAGTTTCCTTGAGTTGCTCATTTGTAAAAGCCTTAATAAGATCCATTATAAAGCCCTCCTTAAAATCCGGATGTTCATGCGAGCAAAGCAGCGGACCACCCTTGTTCTATTACGTGCTTTTCACACGCGGGTATAATTATACCACATTTAATTCCCTTTTGCAAGAGATATTTTCAAATAAATATGAATTTTTTGTAAATTTCGCAATTTTATATGAAACCGCGAATATTATTGCGCCCTTTTGCTTCTTACCGACGAAAGTACCTGTCTGCAAGCCGAGAATACGTCTCTGCCGTTGAATATCACGCTGACCAGAAGCAGAACTATTGAAGCTATAAGCCCCACCACGTGACCGCTGTATCCGTAATACGTCATAAACGCCGATATAGTGCCGATGATCACCGTGTTTACCGTCAGCTTGCCGTGATACATTCTGAAGGGCAGGAAGCTCTTCATCGTCAGCGCGCGAATAGCGTAAACGAGGAAATAGCTTGCAAAGGTCGCGATCGATGCGCCCATAGCTCCCCATCCAAGCCCCCATTCGGGTATCATGATCAGGTTGAGAGCGATATTGACCACCGCTCCGATAAGCGAGGTCAGAAGCGACATATAGGTCTTCTTAACCGTGAAATAAACGCTGCCGAGGAAGGTATCAAGTGCAGTAAAAACGGTCGCCGCCGAAAGCACGGGAATAAACATCCAAGCCGCATAATAGCTTTCCGCAAAAAGGATCTTGGCAAAGATCTGCGCGCCGATGGAAAGAATTCCACCGCCCACAAACATCGCCGCGATATAGTATTTGTAGATCTGCGAATAGAAATCAGCGCATTTCCGCCTGTCCTCCGACTCCGACACCGCGGAAAGCCTCCACGCGTCGTTGAATATCGTCACAACGTAGGTCAAGAGAGTCGGCACCTTGTATGCCGCCGTGTAAAGTCCGTTTTCGGCATCCGAGCGCATATACGCTACCATATAGCGGTCGGATACACCCGTGATCCACCAGAAAATAGTTGACGGCACAAGCGGCAGACAGAATTTCAAAAGATCCTTCATTACCGCGCCGCTGATCTTCTTGGGAATAAAAGCCTTGTAAAGCTTTGCAATGAAGAAAACGAAGACTGTGGTCATAAAGTCCGCCAACACGATAGAAAGAACGTAGCCGGTAATTCCCATACCAAAGCCCACTAAGAAAATGATATTGAGAGTCACTGTCAATATTGTGTTGATAACTCCCTGCCCCGCGAAAAGCTTTGTCCTGCCGATGGCGCAGACGTACTGCGAGCAGACCGAGTGTATATTTGACGCCAAAACGTAACAGATTATCAGCCAGACGTAATCGTTGAAATATCCGGTCAGAAGCAGAAGCGGAGAAAGGGCAAGAAAACCCAGAGAGCCAAATATCATCAGCATAAAGCCGTTGGTAAAGAAGGACTCCTTGTCCACGTTTTTCGTCGCCGCGTTTCTGAATATTCCCTCGCTGACACCGAGACAGGCAAGGGGGATTATAAGATTGCAAAGATTGGTGATAAGGTCGGACGTGCTATACTCCGCACTGGAAAGATACGAGGTATAAAAAGGGAGCATAAAAATGACAATCAGCTTTGATACAAACTTGCCCACGGTAAATATCAGCGTGTTTGACAAAAGCCTCGTTAAACGGTTTTGCTTCATTTTATCCTCCTTTAACGTAATATTATAAATTTTTTAACCACAAAAGCCAAATACTCTTCATGGCTATAAACAACAGCCGCCGAGATTTTTCGAAGACAAGGCGTACCGGAAAAAGCAAGGCGAAGGCTTACTTAACGTAAGTCGAGCCGCTTTTGAGGAACAACGCAGTATTCGGAAAATCTCGACGAGCTGGTGAAATTTAAAGCTCGTTATCGCAGTTATGATAAACTTCCATAACATCGTCGTCTTCTTCAAGCTTCTCGATAAGAAGAGACATGAACTTGATGTCGTCCTCGCTTGTAAGCTCAACGGTGTTCTGAGGAACCTTGGTCTTTTCAGCGGATGCAATCTCGTATCCTGCCGCCTTAAGAGCCTCCTCAATAGCGTAAACGTCCTCGGGAACGGTGTAGATCTCGAAAACTCCGTCCTCGCCGGAGAAGTCCTCAGCGCCTGCCTCAAGAGCGGTCTCCATAAGAACATCCTCGTCGATCTTGCCGTCCTCGTCCTCAATGACGATAACGCCCTTATCCTCAAACATAAAGCTTACGCAACCGGTCTGACCCATATTTCCGTGATACTTGGAGAAATAGGAACGAACGTTGCCTGCGGTTCTGTTTCTGTTGTCGGTGGTAGCCTCAACGATGACCGCAACACCTGCAGGACCGTAGCCCTCGTAAACTACCTCTTCGTAGTTTTCACCGGTGCCGCCCATCGCCTTCTTGATGGTTCTCTCAATGTTATCGTTAGGTACGTTGTTGGATTTAGCCTTTGCGATAAGATCGCGAAGCTTTGCGTTAGAGTTAGGATCTCCGCCGCCCTCTTTTACTGCGATAGTGATCTCTTTACCGATCTTTGTAAATACCTTCGCTCTCTGCGCGTCGGTCTTTTCCTTTTTGTGCTTAATGTTGGCCCATTTGCTATGTCCTGACATGATATTTATTTCCTTTCAATTATTAACCAATTTAAATTATAATTAAACCTTTTCGGTCTTCTTAAGGCAGATAAGCGAGAACGCGCTTCCAAGCACGTAATTGGTCGCCTCGGTGAGCAGAATTCTCGTTTCCTTCACGTCCTCGTTCTCCGCGTTAAGGATCGAGCACTCGTGATAGAACTTGTTGAACGCAACCGCAACGTCAAGAATAAATCTTGTAATGGTCGAAGGCTCGTAATCACGGATCGCCGTCAGAACTCTCTCCTCGTACTGGCAAAGAGTCTTGAGAAGCGCCGCCTCTTCATCACAGGTAATAGTTACCTTGCCGCCACAGCTCTTCGCCTTTTCAAGCACCGAGCAGGTACGCGCGTATGTGTACTGAACGTAAGGACCGGTGTTTCCGTCGAAGGAAAGAGCGTCCTCAAGGTTGAAGTTGATGTCCTTGATACGGTTGTTAGTCAGATAATAGAATACTATCGCACCAACACCAACCGCCTCGGCAACCTCATCATTATTAGCGAGATCGGGATTCTTCTCTGCCATAATTCCCTTTACCTTCTCGATAGCCGCGGCAAAGAGATCCTTCAGAAGAACCACGTTACCGGTTCGGGTCGCAAGCTTCGCGCCGTTGAGAGAAACGGTGCCGTAAGGAACGTGAACGAGCTGATCGTGCCAATCGTATCCCATAAGCTCAACCACCTTGAACCACTGCTTGAAGTGGAGAATCTGCTGATTACTTGTGACGTAGATCGCCTTGTCAAAATTATATTCGTTCTTTCTGTAAACCGCCGCCGCAATATCACGGGTGGGATACAGCGTCGAGCCGTCACGCTTAAGAATAAGACAGGGAGGCATACCGTACTCCTCAAGGTCAACGATGCTGGCTCCGTCGTCGATCTTCATAAGTCCCATCTCGCGGATCTTTTCTACCTGTGCGGGCATCTTGTCGGTGTAGAAGCTCTCGCCCTTGTAGCTGTCGAATTCAATTCCAAGCTGCTTGTATGTCTTTTCATACTCCGCAAGGCTGATCTCAACGAACCACTTCCAAAGGGCAATATTTTCCTCGTCGCCAAGCTCCATCTTCTTGAACTCGGCTCTCGCCTCGTCGGCAAGATCCTCTCTTGCAGGGATCCCCTTCTCCTCGTCGCCCTTTATGGTGTTATTGATGCGGACGTAAAGCTCGACCAGCTTGTCGATTCCGCCCTCCTCGATCTGCGCCTTGTCTCCCCAGAGCTTGTAAGCCACGATAAGCTTACCGAACTGAGTACCCCAGTCGCCGAGATAGTTGATACCAACGCACTTGTATCCGGCAAACTCGTGGAGACGCTTGAGCGCGTGACCGATAACGGTAGTGCCAAGGTGTCCTATATGGAAGGGCTTCGCCACGTTGGGGGAGGAATAGTCGAGAACGACCGTCTTTCCCTGACCCAGCTGGGGCGCGCCGTAGCTTTCTTTCTTTTCAAGTATCTCGGGCAGAATATTTTCCGCAAGATACGCATTATCTATCTTTATGTTCAGGTAGCCGTTTACCGCCTCAGCAGAGCCGATGGCACCGCCCGCAAGACCCTCCGCGATAGTTGCCGCGATCTGAACGGGCGCGCGGCGCAGAGTCTTGGAAAGCTTGAAGCAGGGGAACGCAAGGTCGCCCATGCTTGTATCGGGGGGATATTCCAGCATATCCGCGATCTCAGCTGCCGTCAAGGGCGCGTCGGGATTGATGCCGTGAACTCCCACAAGTATTTTTTCGGCTATTTGTAATTTGATCTTTAACATTTTTACTCTAACCTCTCTATTTTTTCACAACTTATATATTTTATCACAATCAAATGGGAATTTCAATACAAATCTAAAAAATTCCGCAAAAATTTTACTCTATTTTACGGGATCGATGGCAAAATCTCCCAGTGTCGCCTCGGTGTACTTCAAAATTGCCTTAGACTCCACCAAAAGCTGAGCCCCCTTCATCCCTGCGCTGACCGTAAGCCTTTCAAGTCCTTCAGCCGAAGCATCGAAGAAGGTCGGAAACTTTTTCTTCATTCCCACGGGCGAACAGCCGCCGCGGATATAGCCCGTAACACCGAGCAGATCCTTGACGTGAAGCGGCTCGATGCTCTTGTTGCCCGAAAGCCTTGCCGCCGCCTTAAAATCGATCTCCTTGTGGCAAGGAAGACAGAAAACGCAAAATCCCGTCTTATCACCCCTTGTCACGATGGTCTTGAAGGTCATTTCATAGGGCAACCCTATCTGGTCGGCAATATGAGTGCCCGAGAGATCGCTCTCGTCAACCTCGTATTCCTTTATTTCATAAGGTATCTTCGCTATGTCAAGCATTCGCATAGCGTTAGTTTTAGGTGTCTTTTTCTGTGCCATAATTATTCATTGATATTCTCAAGCATATCTATCGCGGCGGCTCTCTGCGCCTCGGTAATATTGATGCCTCCGAGAATTCTCGCCGCCTCCTCTATACGCTCTTCGTGACAAAGCAACCTGATCGAGGTCTGCGCTCTTCCCTCCACTTCCTTTTTGGAAATAAGGAAATGATTGTCGGCAAGAGTTGCGATCTGTGCCGAGTGAGTAACGCAGATGACCTGCGAATCTCTTGCGATATCGCGAAGCTTTACGCCGATCTTACGCGAGGTCTTGCCCGAAATTCCCGTATCCACCTCGTCGTATATCGCGCAGCCCACGCCGTCCTTTTCGTTAAGCACGCTCTTCAGAGAAAGCATTATTCTCGCCATCTCACCGCCCGACGCTATCTCGCTCATAGGAGACATCGGCTCACCGGGGTTGGTGGCAACCATAAATTCCACTCTGTCACAACCCGAAGGCGTAAAATCCTCGGTCTTATAAAGAGTTATCTCAAACTTGACCTTCGGCATATCGAGATATGTCAAGGTCTCCATTATTTTTTCGCTTGCCAGCCTTGCCGCAGACCGTCTCCTGTCGGTCAGAGCTCTCGCCGCAGCCCTTGCCTCTTTTTCAAGCTCTTTTATCTTCTTTTCATATTCTACGGCATGCTCGTCCGAAAGCACTATCTCGTCAAGCCGCTCGACCGCTCTGTCGCGGAAGGCGAGTATGCTCTTTATATCCTTACCGTATCGGCGCTTCAGAGACGAAATAGCCTCCAGCCTCGATTCGATCTTATCAAGCCTTGTGTCTATGTCCTCGCCGCCGTCGTCACCGAAAGCCGCGACCCTCTCGGAAATATCCGAGACCTCATAGCTCATATCAAGTAGCTTTTCGGCAATTTCAGCCGCCTCGGGGATCACGTCGGCGATCTTGTTAAGCGACTCCGACGCTCTTGACAAGAGATAAGAAGCCGAAGCACCCTTCTCACCGCCCGACAGACATCTTTCGGCAAAGCTTACGTGCTTGTTTATCTTTTCAAGGCTTGAAAGCCTTATTTTTTCGATCTCAAGCGCCTCTTCCTCGCCGTCCTTCAGCTTTTTAGAGTCGATATCCTTGATCTGATACTCAAGCATATCGCGCTCTCGCGCCTTCTGCTCCTCGTCGGTGGATATATCGCGCAATTTCTTGCGATAGGAATCAAGCTCACAGTATATCGCCTCGTAAACCCCTCTCTCGGCTTCAATATCCCCAAAGGAGTCAACCATGTATACGTACGCGCCCTTATCGAAGAGCACGCGACTGTCGTTCTGACCGTGGATCGAAATCAGCAGCCTTCCCACCTCGCGCAAAAGGCTCTTTGTAGCCGCTCTGCCGTTGATGCGAGCGGTAGACTTACCGTCAACCGTCATTTTGTGTGAGATAACTATCTCACCGTCCTCAATCTCAACCCCAAGCTCGGCAAGCCTTTCCGAGATTTCGGGAGAGATAGAATCGAACACCGCCTCAGCCAAGGCGTAGTTCTCACCTGCGCGGATCACGTCACGCGAGACCTTGCCGCCGCTGAGCATATTAATGCTGTCTATTATAACGCTTTTTCCCGCTCCGGTCTCGCCCGTAAGAGCGGTAAAGCCCGTAGGAAACTCAACGAAGGCGCTTTTGACCACCGCCACGTTTTCAATATGCAGATTTTTCAGCATAAGCCGCTCCTTGCAAAATCTTGGCAACGCAAAGCGTTGCCGTAATTATCAATTTAATGACAGATATTTTTTCAGTCTTGACGCAACCTCAATTGCCGCATCGTTGTCGGAAGCCACCGCTAAAATAGTATCGTCGCCGGCAACACAACCCAGCATCTGGGGATCAGTGACCCTTTCAAGAGACACCGCGATCGCCTGCGCCATTCCGGGCGCGGTCTTGATAACAACTATGTTCTGCGCGCAAATTACCGAATGCGCGGCATCCGTGATCGAATGATTGAGCACTCCCGTAAAGCCGCCCGACTTTTTTGAAACGCCGGACACGATATATTTATAGCTTCCGCCGGGGAGAGCCACCTTTACAAGGTTAAGATCTCTTATATCACGGGAAACGGTTGCCTGAGTGACCTGATATCCCTCTTCGTTAAGGAACTCCATCAGCTCATCCTGAGTCTCGATCTCGTATTTATTTATAAGCTCAATTATTTTTTCCTGTCTGCCTTTTTTCATAATAAATCTCCAAATATTATTTATCGGTCATCTTCTGTCTGAGCTTCTCGTAGAAGCTGGCGTCCTTAAGCCTTATAAAGCAGGTCTTGAGAGGTGAGCGAGTGATCCTTACCACGTCACCGAGGGAAAGCTCGTAATTCACTCTTCCGTCCACCGTCAAAAAGAGAGTCTTCTCTCTCTGGCAGGTGTTTTTGATCTCAAGACAAGCGCTGTCGGGGAACACCATAGGTCTCGCATAAAGAGAATGAGGACATATAGGAGTTACCAGGAGACACTCAAGTCTCGGGTCAACGATAGCACCGCCCGCCGCGAGAGAATAAGCGGTAGAGCCCGTGGGGGTAGATACGATCATACCGTCTGAGCGGTAGCTTGCTATCGGCACTCCGCCCTCGGAAAGTTCAATATCCACCACGCGAGAAATGCTTCCGTTTGAAAGCACCGCGTCGTTAAGCGCGTATTCACTCTTTCTGACCTCGCCGCCGTCTGCATTAAGTATCTCGATATTTATCATCGATCTTGTCTCAAGGGTGTAATCTCCTCTGACGATATTTTCCAGCTTATCGATCTCTCCAAGCTCGATCTCAGCCATATAACCGAGTCTGCCAAGGTTGAGACCTAATACCGGAGTGCCGAAGGGTGCGCATCTTCTTGCCGACTCCAATATGGTACCGTCGCCGCCAAGCACGACCACCGCGTCAACCTCACGGTATGCCTCATCTGCAGGAAAGAACGTAAACCAGACTCTGCTTTTGAGCCTTATGATCTTATCCTTGTTGTAAACGAGCGTGCAGACCTCACAGCCCATGCTTGACAGCTTTTCTGCCACGCGAAGAGCCGCCTGCGCCTTATCGTATATATTAAAATTAGTAATTATCAGAACTTTTTTAATGCTTTTTTCCATGATTTAATCCTTACATAGATCTTTGAGGAAGGAGGTATCTATAATTTCGGATAAGCCGTCCCTTCTCTTGAATACGGCAAGATATTCGCGGTTGCCGTCACCGCCGTCGATCGGAGAGCGCATAACTCCCATAGCCTCAAAGCCGCAGCCTGCCGCAGATTCGAGCACGCGCAGAACCGCCGCCGCTCTGTCGGATGCCTTTTTGACGATACCGCCCTTTCCGAGGGCGCTCTTTCCCGACTCAAACTGAGGCTTTATAAGGCTGACGAAGATCGCCCCCTCATTGAGCACCGAGGAAAGCGGCTTGTGAATAAGAGTTTGCGAGATAAAGGAAACGTCCATTACCGCTACGTCAAAATATCCAAAATCCTCGGGACACAGCGCGCGCGCGTTAAATCCCTCAAGGCTCGTGACTCTTATATCCTCCAGAAGCCTTTGATGAAGCTGTCCTCTGCCCGAGTCCACGGCACACACGTGCGCCGCTCCTCTTTGTAAAAGACAATCGGTAAAGCCGCCCGTAGAAGCTCCCACGTCAATGCAACGCTTACCGCTAACGTCGATAGAAAAACGCTCTAAAGCTCCCTCAAGCTTGAGTCCGCCGCGTCCGACGTATCTGTCGGATTCAGTTATCACGATCTCGTGCTCATCGCCGTCAACGTCAAGAGAAGCCTTGGTAACGCTATTTCCGTCAAGAATTATCTTTCCCTCGGAAATTAGCCTTGCCGCACGGCTCCTGCTCTCGCAAAAGCCCTTTTCAACCAGATACAGGTCTATTCTCATACAACGCTGAAGATAAAGCCGTGGATCGCAGAAGAAGTCGCCTCAACGAAATTAGGACCCACCTCGAATACGGGAATAAACATAAGTCCTATGGGGATCAGCAATCCGACCAGCATACCCGCCAACACCTGAAGAGGTGTGTGACCCGCAAGCTCCTCCAATGTCTTTTCGGTAAGCTCGGGATCGTTGAGGTTTTTGGAAAGTGTTTCGAAGAGCTTGTTAAGTGCCTTAGCCTGCTCACCGACCTGACGTCTCATTCCCATAGCGTCTCT
Organism: Eubacteriales bacterium; assembly: GCA_045122255.1. Lineage (GTDB taxonomy): Bacteria > Bacillota > Clostridia > Oscillospirales > CAG-272 > SVTX01. The sequence goes on from JBGVHJ010000027.1 coordinate 9,531, forward strand.
CATAACGATCAGTGCAAGCACCAGGCTGATGGCAAAGGCGGGCGAATCGAATCCGCATTTGATGGCGCAAGCAGTTGCCAGCGCGCAAACGGATGCGGAATGCGAGGAAGGCATGCCTCCCGTACCGAAGAGCAGCTCTGCGACAGAAAATTTTTTAACTTTAAATATTCCGGTAAATACCTTAAGAAACTGTGCCACGAACCACGCGGTTGCCGCGCAAATGATTATAAAAAAGCTTCCCATTTTACATCCTCACAAATATGTATTATTTTTTTCGGTCACAAAGATGAAGTGCTAATGCCACCAGCGTCTCGCTGTTTTCCTCTTCCTTGAGGAAGGAGATAGCATCCGCGGTCAGCGCGTCGGCATATTTTTTTGCCTCCTCGGGAGTAAAAAAGCTCATAAACGTCGTTTTATTGCTGTCCTTGTCAGAGCCGATATTTTTTCCCAGCTCCTCGTTTGTCGAGGTAACGTCGAGAATATCGTCGATGATCTGGAAAACGAGACCGATGTTCTGGGCAAATTTAGTCAGCCTTTCGGTGGTTTCACTGTTAGGAGCATACCCTGCCGCAAGACAGCCAAGCTGAACCGAAACGCATATCATAGCTCCGGTCTTGCCCATATGAAGCTCCACAAGCTCGTTCAGGGTAAGTCGGTTCATCTCACCGTAAAGATCGACCGTCTGTCCCTTGACCATGCCGAAGCTTCCCGCCGCGCCCGAAAGGAGCGCCACCGCGGTCGCCGCACAGTCACCGCTGACGTGAGGGTTCATGGCGCACACCGAAAACGCGTCGGTAAGAAGTCCGTCGCCCGCCAATGTAGCGAGTGCCTCGCCAAACACCTTGTGATTGGTGGGCTTTCCTCTCCTCATATCATCGTCATCCATGCAGGGCAGGTCGTCGTGTATCAGCGAATAGGTGTGTATCATCTCCACCGCGCAGGCAAAGGGCAGAGCCGCCTCCACCTTGCCTCCAAGCATCCTGCAGGTTTCGATGACCAGAGTAGCACGGATACGCTTGCCTCCCGAAAGAAGACTGTATTTTATTGAATTGTAAAGCTCCGCCGCTCCTCCCTCGGGCTTTTCGGGATATATCCTTCCAAGCTCGGGCTCAACGGCATTCACCGCATTGCGGATCGCGGACGTAGCAAGATCTTTATCGTAAGTCATACTGTCACCTGTTATTCAGCCGAGCCGAAGCTTCCCTCGGGAACGTCAACGACCTCGATCTCGCCGTCAGCACCCTGCTGAAGTATCTGTATTTTTCTTTTTGCCGTCTCAAGCTCGCTCGCACACTGTGACGCAAGCTTAACTCCCTCCTCGTAAAGCTTCAATGACTTTTCAAGGGGCAGCTTTTCGTTTTCCAGCTCGGCGACCACCTCTTCAAGGCGCGCCATAGCCTCCTCAAGACTCAGCTTTTTCTTTTCTGCCATTTATCTGTCCTCTTTTGTTGAATTCTCTTTCATTTCTTCAACGGCGGCAATTATCTTACCGTCACGAAGTCCTATCTCAACTCTCTCGCCGACTCTGACGTCACCGACGCTTGATACTATCCTGCCGTCCTCACCCTGCACCATAGCGTAGCCGTGGGAAAGCACCGACAGCGGATTGACTCCCTCAAGCCTCGCGCAAAGCATACGGAAACGGTTGTCAGCAAGGTCAACCTTACCCTTTCCAAGCACGTCAAGCTTCGCACGCAATCGCAGAAGCGCCGCGCTCTTGCCCTCAAGCACTCTCACGGGAGAGTGGAGCTCCGCGCTCTTTCTGAGAGCATCAAGCCTGCTGTCAAGCATGTATATCCTGCGAGAGATCACCGTGTCAGCCTTGTGGCGGAGATGGGATATTTTCGCCATCGTCTCTCTCGTGTCGGGAAAGGCAAGCTCAGCCGCCGCGCTGGGTGTCGGAGCCCTCATATCCGCAACGAAATCGCAGATTGTGAAATCCACCTCGTGTCCCACCGCCGAGATCACCGGGATCTCGCTCGCCGCAATCACACGGGCAAGATTTTCGTCGTTAAAGCACCAAAGATCCTCGGCAGAGCCGCCGCCGCGACCGATAATTATCAGATCGACGGGATGCTTATCGTTGAAAAATTTTATTCCTCCCGCCAAGCTACGGGGAGCAAGCTCACCCTGAACGAATGCGGGATAAATAACTATTCTCGTGCCGGGCGATCGTCTGCCCGATACGTTCAAAATATCGTGAAGCGCCGCTCCGGAAGCCGAGGTTATAACACCCACGCTTTTCGGAAAAGCGGGCAGAGCCTTCTTTCTCGATTGATCGAAAAGTCCTTCCTCGCCAAGCCTTTTTTTTAGCTGCTCAAAGGCGATGGCAAGACTTCCCGCCCCCTCGGGCTCCATTCCGTCAACGATGATCTGATAATCTCCGCTGACAGTATAGGTCGAGATCTTTCCGTGCACCACGACCTTCATTCCGCTTTCGGGGCGGAAACGGAGTCGCGCCGCATATCCGCGGAACATTACCGCGCGTATCGACGAATTTTCATCCTTCAGGGAAAAATACATGTGCCCCGAGGAATAATTGCTTTTAAAATTTGATATTTCGCCTCGCAGCCACACGTCACTCAGCACGGGATTTGACTCCAGAGTCATCTTGACGTATTCATTTATCTGCGTGACACTGAAGGTGGTATCCCTTTGCATTTTGTACCTGCTTATACTTTTTCAAGATATGCTCTGCGGCAAAGAAGCGCTACCCCCGCCGCATTGTCCGAGGAAAACTCGGGAGACGAAAAATAAGTGTTTTCATTTTTTGCAAGGCGCGCGCCGATCCGCTTGTTGCTCATAACGCCGCCTGCGTATATTATCGGAATATCGGGATGTATCTCGCGAAGATTTTTCGTAAGAGAGAGAAGCGTATCGGCAACGAAATCAAAGCAATATGCCGATACCGCCGCACAGTCTTTAGTCTCCTCAAACATCTTTTTTGCAAGATTTTCAAGACCCGAAAGGTTGCATTCAAGTCCCTTGACCGAAATTCTGGTTTTTGCGGGAGATATCTCCCTGCCTATAAGCGTCGCTTCCATTTCCCTTCCGCAAGGGAATCTCATTCCCATAAGCACTCCGGTGCGGTCGATGGCTTGTCCCGCGTTGATGTCGGCAGTGCCACCGATAAGCTCTACCGAAAATCCGTCCTTATGCGGAGTTATCAGCAGTATCTCGGTAGTGCCGCCCGACACGTGAAATGCCGCGAAGGGCTTGTCAGAGTCAAGCAGATCAAGTCGCTTTGCCGAATAAAGCGCCGCCATAACGTGTCCGCTCTGATGCGAGAAGGCAAATTTGGGGCAACCCAGCGTTGCCGATATAGCCGAAGCCGTCGCCACTCCCGAAAGGAAGCAGGGCATATAAGAGCCCTCAACGTCGCGCGGTGTCTTGGAATATCCCACCGCCACGATGCTTCGCTCGGGGTAATTCTCATTCAAGAATTGCTCAAGAGCATCCATTATCTCGGGAAGATTCTTGGTGTGGGCAAAAAGCGCGTCGCTCTGTCTCAGCCCTCTCTCGCCCTCGGCAACGGGTAATAGCTTTTTAAAATTCGCAACTATCTCCCCGTCAAGCGTGCACAAAGCCGCAGACGTGGTATAATTGCTGGTGTCGATCCCAAGGATCAGCCCGTCAGACATTTTCACTCTCGGCAGAAATCTCCTCTGCCTCTGCCTCTTCAGTCTCGCTCTCAACAGCCTCGGCTTCAACTGCCTCTGCCTCGTCAGCCTCAGCCTTTGCGTTAAGCTCAGCCTGTGCCTCCTCGAGAACTACCTCGATACCCTTGGACTGAATGTCCTTAAAGAGTCCCGAAAGCACACCGTTTACAAACTGCTTTGCCTTGTCCTCACCGTATTTTACCGAAAGCTCTACCGCCTGGCTGATAGAAACGTTCATGGGAATATCCTCAACGAAAAGCATTTCGTAAGCCGCAATACGGATGACCGCTCTCGAAACTCTGGAAAGACGGTCTGCTCTCCAGCCATTTGCATATCTGCTTATGGTCGCGTCAAGTATCTCGGAGCGCGAAAGAATTCCGAAAAAGCTCTCGCGAATGTACTTGTCTGCGGGGATCTCTCTGTCGTTGCAGGCGAGCTCAAACACCGCCGCAGGGTTTTCTCCGCCGTGAAACTCGGTTTCAAAAAGCAGACCGAAAAGAATATTTCTTGCTTCCTGTCTTGTTATTTTTGCCATTGATCTGACCTCCTGAGTCGCTCTTCGGCGACTCATATAAAATATTTATTAATAGTACAACTATACAATTAGTCAATTATATATTATACATAAAAAATCGGAAATTGTCAAGGGAATGTGATAACTTTGTATGCAAAAAGTGAAAAAAATGAAAAAATATTCATTTTGCGGGCTGATTTTTGCATTTTTTGTGCATTTTATTGCTATATAATTCCGCGGAATATGACTTTTTTGCCAACTAATTCCGCGGAATATGACTTTTTTGCCATCCGTATTATAAAAATCGGTGCATTATTTCACCGCATATTCTGCGGCAGACGACTTTTTTCGCAAACCGTATTATAAAAATCGGTGCATTATTTCACCGCATATTCTGCTGCAGATGACTTTTTTCGCAAACTGTATTATAAAAATCGGTGCATTATTTCACCGCACATTCTGCGGCAGACGACTTTTTTCGCAAACCGCAATAAAAAATTTGAAAACGTATTGCATTAAATCTCCGTTTATGTTAAAATATAGATAGTGTTTGAAAAGAGGTAATTTCAATGTCATTTACTAAACCCTTAAAAATATTCTGGACGGTAGGATCATCCTATTTTACGGTCATATCCGCCGTTATGTTTCTGATCTCGCTCTCGGGCTCCGATCAGCTGCTCCGCGCCGACCGTTTTCTCCTGATACTGATGCTATCCTTCATCATGGGATTGGGTACTGCTCTCTATTGGGGCTTCGAATTCAATAAAACTATCGCCTTTTGCCTCCACGCAGGCACGTATATCGCAGGCTTTGCCATTTTCCTGTGGCTCAGCGGTATGAAATTTGAGGGAGTGGTAATAGGCACTCTCGTTCTTGCCGCAATCTACACGGCATGCACCGTCGTTGTAAGACTTCTCTACAAGACCTTCAGACCGAACAAAAAGGACGCAATTTCTCAGTCAAAGCCCGAGATCAAGCAAAAAAAGGTCGAAAACAAGGCAGAACCGATCAAAGCCGAGACCAAGAAGAGCAAAAAGACTAAAAAAGAAGATTACCAAAATCTGTTTTCCTAAAAATCAAATCCAAACAAGAGGCTCAAATTGAAACTCAATAGATTAACTAAAATTATATCGCCGATATTGGCAATATTGGCGGTCGTCTGCGCCGTCTCGCTTGTAATGCTCTGCATAAACGGACCGAGACCGATGCTTTTCGACGGCGGCGAGGACAAGGACAGCGTGGATTCTCCGTCATATCTCGGAAAGACTCCCGATTACGGCGAATTTTACGTCAACAACATCATATATCTCTGCGATAGCACGCTGGCTAAAATGCGAGATTCGGACGTTCTCCGCGACGGAGCCGAGACCCGTCAGATATGGACGGGCAGTGACGGCGATCTTCCCCTCTCCAAAGCGACTACAAAGACCGAGATCATTCTCCCCGAGACCGACTCGGGCGCATATATTTCCGAAGCGGCAGAGCGCAACCGTCCACAGTATCTCATAATTGCTTTAGGCATGAATAACGGCGTAAGATATTGCACCGAGGAGCAGTTCAAGAGCTATTATTCCGAGCTTATAACGGCTATCAAAGCCGCATCCCCCGAAACGAAAATTATGCTCCAATCGGTGCTCCCGGTTTCGTGGGTATACGAGTGGAAGACTCAGGGCATTTCCAAGGAAAAGATCGACCGCGCCAACGCGTGGATAGTTGAGCTTGCCGAGGAGCACGGTGTAAAATATCTCAATACCGCCTCCTGCCTCAAAAATTCAAGAGGCTATCTCGACAAAAAATACGATTCGGGCGACGGCTTGCACCTCAATGCCGAAGGCTACCGCGCCGTGCTTGAGTATATCAGAACTCACGGTTATAAATAACGGTAAATTGGGATTTATCGGTGAGACGATTGCTAACGAAAGCCTCCCTTGTGTAAAGGGAGGTGGATCGCGTAGCGAGACGGAGGGATTGTAAAAGTAACATTTCACAGCAAAACAATCCCTCAGTCAGCTTCGCTGACAGCTCCCTTTAC
>JBGVHJ010000028.1:0-3914 GCA_045122255.1 Eubacteriales bacterium
AAACTAAAGTTATAATAAAGGCAAAAAGGATGGGTGTCGCGTGAGTGCGACACCCTTGTTGTTAAATGTTTTCATTTTTCAGCGCATCAATGGGATTTTCTTTTTTGATCTTATGCATTGCATAGATCATGGTTGCAAAGACCACAAGAAATCCGCTGAGTGTAGCAAACAGAAAAAATGTCGTCATATCTACCTTTCCGTATATAACGGCGGCGTTGACATCAAATCCGTATATCGAAAGAATTGCTCCGCAGCATTCCTTCGCATCAAAGCGTATTTTATAGAGAAATCAAATCACGCATTTGTACGCGAGATGTACAATTCAGCCGATGTAACAGATGTGAGGCGAGTCGGTCAAATTCGGTATGGTCAATGAGGCGGAATGCCGCGGCCATTCCGTCGATCAAGCCGCTTTTTTCTTGGCGTTCAGCCATACTGCCAAGACCGAGAAACCTCATGATCGCATAAACCGCGCAGAGTGCTATGTACTCACTGTGCATACTTTCGGGTCTGTCCTGGAACGGAAACAATGAGAAAAACATATGATTGACCAGCATATGCTCGTAAAATACCTCCCACGACGGTATTAGAGTCTCAAGTTGCGACCTTGCGGTGCGGTAACGGTGGATCGCGCCGTCACCTTCTCCGAAATATGCAAGTGCCGCTTCTCCGCATCCACGTATGCTTTGACTGCGCTCATCCAAAATCGCGATCATCTGCTCCACGATTTTAAGTCCGAATTTCAGGTGATCCTCGTTGATTTCCTTGATATCGGTGCAAGCCTGAAAAGCCGTCCACCGCTCGCTCAAAATCCGCTCCAGCATCACCTTGTCTTTCCTTGCAAAGGCAAGATCCATGTCATCCAATACCTCTCCAAGACACATCATTCTTTGCGGCAGTGTCATGCTTCGATCCTGAATAACCGAGATCAGATACAACCTTATTTTTTGTTCAACACCCAAGGTTTCAAAAAAGGATTGTCGCCCGATCAAAGGCGGCATCTCTAACATCAACTCACGGCGTATAAACGTTATGGGCTCCTCTTGCTCCAGTAGCAATTCCAAAACAGCTTCACAGCTATTGGCACAGGAACATTCATACAGCCCGTCATCAGCTCGGATCCCGCGCGGATACAGACGGCACACATCGGGCAGGATCTCCTCTCCCAGCTCGGCATGGAGCGCACAACGTCCATCCTGCATACGCAATGGGCAGTTTCCGTCATAGCGGGGCTCAAACCGCGCATATTCCTCCGCCGTAGGATGATTGATGACGCGAACCCCGCAATCCAAACGGTGTCGCAGATCTGCATTACAATCAAGTCCTAACAAATAGAAGTAATTCTTCATCGAGATAGAAATGGGCCAGCCCTCGCAACAAGCCGAGCGGCACGCACCCATCTTACAGGAAAACTTCAAATAATAATTTGGAAATAAAAATTCGTGTGTTTCTTTCATATATTTGTTAGCAATTTCCGACTTTTTTCTTTTTAGATTTTTTCGTCCAAAGTTGATATTAGAGCTACTGTTGTCATAAATGTTTTCCTTGGGGGCAAGGAATAATCAAGAGCGAAATCATCTCAGCTTGTAACCGAAGCATTCACTGTATGAAAAAATCAAGCTTTCCCTTGCAAAAGCTCCGCAAGCGTCACGCTGTCAAGGTAATCTCCGATCATATCGTGGAGCTTCGTCCACATAGGGAGCGTGCGGCACTCACTGCGCTTCGGGCAGAGCTCCGCTCCGCATTCAAGGCAGGATACGGGTGCAAGATCACCCTCGGTTAAGCGGAGAATCTCGCCAACCCTGTATTCCTCGGGCTTACGCGTCAAGCGGTATCCGCCGCCCTTGCCTTGAACGCCCTCGACGATGTTATTTTGTGTCAGCACGGGCAGGATGCGCTCCAGATATTTGAGCGAGATACCTTGTCTTTCGGCTATTTTCTTCATAGCAATATATTCGCCGTTTCCGTTCTCGGCAAGGTCGAGCATTACGCGCAGGGCGTATCTTCCTCTTGTTGATATGATCATAACATTCCTCCAATTTATCATTGTTTTAATTATACCACAAGTCGGTAGGTAATTCAAGTACCGAATTTAGAAATCGTTCCGCCTCCGAGAACAATATCGCCGTTATACAGCACCGCAGCTTGTCCCGGTGTAACGGCACGCTGCGGTTCGTCAAAAACAATCTTTACAATGTTATTGCCGATGGGTATTACCGTTGCCGATTGCTCTTTTTGACGGTAACGAACTTTAGCTTTGCAACGCATTTCATTTTGCGGCGATTCTTCTGATATCCAATGGAAGTCACTAACCGTAACCTCTTTGCTATATAGATCTCTTTCCTCACATAGAATTATTGCGTTTTCTATCACATCTATTTCTTTAACATACAAGGGCTTCTCCGACGGTATACCAAGCCCCTTGTGCTGCCCTACCGTATAACGAACGATTCCTTTATGCTTGCCTAAAACCGTACCATCCACAGAAAGAAAAGTTCCTTCGGGATAGGCTTTACCCGTATAATTCTCCAAGAATTCTGCGTACTTGCCATTTGGAACAAAACAAATATCCTGGCTGTCGGGCTTATCCGCATTGAAAAAGCCATTTGCCTCTGCAAGCTTACGCACCTCTGTCTTCCTCATATTTCCAAGCGGAAAGAGCGTGTGTGCAAGCTGCTCCTGAGTTAAGGAATACAACACATAACTTTGGTCTTTTGTTTCATCGAGAGCTTTCCTTAGCACATACTGGCCATTATATTCTTCGATCCTCGCATAGTGTCCGGTCGCGATATACTCACAACCAAGAAGCCGCGCCCGTTCATAGAGTTTGTCAAACTTCATATAACGGTTGCAATCGATACACGGGTTAGGCGTATCTCCCGACTCATAACACCGCACAAATTTTTCGATCACCTTTTCGCGAAAGCCATCTTTGAAATTGAAAACATAGTACGGCATACCGATCTTGTATGCCACGCTACGCGCATCCTCCACGTCATCAAGAGAGCAACAGGTGCGGTTGTGTGAAATACCGATGTCCTCGTTATCGTAGAGCTTCATCGTGCAACCGATGCAATCATACCCTTGACTTTTGATCAGATACGCCGCAACGCTGCTGTCCACACCGCCACTCATAGCAATTAGTGTTTTCATTCGCTATGACAACAATGTCCGCAGGACGCGCAATCGGGAAAAATTTTATGATCGTATTCGATGCCGTTTCTGTCATAATAGTCTTTGAGTGCTGCCTTGATGGCTTCTTCTGCAAGCACCGAGCAGTGCAGCTTGTGCGCAGGCAGACCGTCAAGTGCTTCTACGACCGCTTTGTTGGTTAGCGTAAGTGCCTCGGATACGGGTTTGCCCTTGATCAGTTCGGTCGCCATTGAGCTGGAAGCGATCGCAGAGCCGCAACCAAAGGTCTCAAATTTTACATCGACGATAGTATCGTTCTCTATCTTCAAATAGATCTTCATGATATCTCCGCACTTGGCGTTGCCGACTTCACCAATTCCGTCGGCATTTTCGATCACGCCTACATTTCTCGGATTGCGGAAATGATCCATTACTTTTTCACTGTATAATGCCATTTCAATAACCTCATTTCAAAATAAATTCTTTCTTGCCTTCGCAGAGATCTCGCCAGATGGGAGAGATGCCGCGCAGATATTCTACAACTTCCTTTACTGCTTTTATCGTGTAGTCTATTTCTTCCTCGGTGTTCTCCTCGGACAAGGAGAGGCGGAGCGAACCGTGCGCGATATCGTGTACTCTGCCAATGGCAAGAAGCACGTGGCTCGGATCAAGCGAGCCCGACGTACACGCAGAGCCGGACGATGCGCACACACCCTTGTCGTCAAGAAGCAAGAGCAGAGATTCGCCCTCAATGCCCTCGAAGCAGAAGTTCACGTTACCCG
>JBGVHJ010000029.1:0-7126 GCA_045122255.1 Eubacteriales bacterium
GCTGTCAGCGAAGCTGACTGAGGGATTGTTTTGCTGTGAAATGTTACTTTTACAATCCCTCCGTCTCGCTACGCGATCCACCTCCCTTTACACAAGGGAGGCTTTCGTTAGCAATCGTCTCACCGATAAACTGCAATTTACCATCGAAAAGCAAAAAGCAGAAGCCTCGCGGCTTCTGCTTTTTATAAATTTGAAATTATCTGTTATTAATGATCTTGGTGAGCTCAACGGGGTCAACGATCTCGCTGCCCTTGTAAACTCTCATATTGCCCGAAGCGATCTCGTCGATCAGTATTACCTCGCCGTTATTATAGCCGAACTCAAACTTGATATCCCAGAGGTCGAGACCAAGGGTCTTGAGGTCGTCGGCAACGATCTTGGTGATGGCAAGAGTCTGTGCCTTAAGGCTCTCAAACATCTCGGGAGTCATTATTCCGAGAGCTACGAGACCTTCACCGGTTACCAGGGGGTCGCCCTTTTCGTCGTTCTTAAAGGTGCACTCAACGTAGCCGCCCTCAAGAGGAGTACCGTTCTTTATATACTCACCGTAGCGGCGAATGAAGCTACCGGTAGCCACGAGACGGCAGATAACCTCAAGTCCGTTACCGCCCTGAGCCTTACCGAAGCACTCTGCGGGAAGAACCTCCATAGTTGCGTTTTCAACGTCTGCGTTTACATAGTGAGTCTTGATGCCTGCCTTTTTGCAGAGCTCGAAGTAATAAATAGAAGTCTGAAGATTAGCCTTTCCGATACCGTCGATTGTAAGTCCTACGCTGTTTTCACCGGGATCGAACACACCGTCCTTACCGGTGCAATCGTCCTTGAACTTAAGAAGAACGTTGCCGTTTTCAAGAGCATAAACGTCTTTTGTCTTACCTTTGTAAAGCGGATTCATAATTACTCCTTTTAACCGGGCAAAATGCCGCGGATGTCCGTTATTTTACGGTACCGAAAAAATTTACAGTTATATTATACTATTTTAAAGCCGATATGTCAAGAAAAACTTACTGAAAAACAGTAAAAAATACCCTTTTTCAAAAAAATATTTATAGTATATTTTTCACAAAAGCATCAACCTAAGAGCACGTCGAAGACAAGCATCAGGCAAAATCCGACGAGCAAGGAATAGGTTGCTCCCCTCTCGCTTCCGTGAGCATGGGTCTCTGGGATCATCTCGTCGCTGATAACGTAGAGCATCGTGCCGCCCGCAAATGCCAGAGCAAAGGGCAAAATAGCGGCGGATACGCTTACGGCAAAGTATCCGAGAAGTGTGCCTACCACCTCGACAAGGCCCGTAGCAAGAGCTATAAGGAAGGTCTTTCTCGGCTTAACTCCTGCCGCCAGCATAGGACCGATTATTACCATTCCCTCGGGGATATTCTGGAGCGCGATACCGCCCGCTATCAGCATAGCCTCACCGGTATTTCCCGATCCAAAGCCCACACCTGCGGCAATTCCCTCGGGAAGATTATGGATGGCGATAGCAAGCACGAAAAGCATCACCTTGCCAAGCTTTGCGTTGTTCTGATGATCCTCGATGTCGCCGCCCATTATTTTATGCATGTGAGGCACCAGCTTGTCCACAAGGCTGAGACAGACAGCACCCGTGAAAACTCCCGCTACGGTTATAAGCAGAGCGATGGGAGTGCCGTGCTTTGCTCCGTGCTCTACCGACGGAATAATAAGTCCCAGCACCGCCGCCGCAAGCATTACGCCTGCTGCAAAGGACAGGACTATGTCGCTGAATTTGTGTGATATTTTTTTAAATATAAAGCCGATAACGGCACCTATGACCGTTGCTCCGCCCACGCCGAGAGAGGTCAGAAGAACCATTCTCAGAATAACCGTATCCATAAAGTATTCTCCTTTATCTTTTTATGCTTTAATTATACAATATCCACAAATTAAAGTCAATAGCCTCAGTGACTAAATCACAAAGTTAATTTCATCAAAAATTTGTTTTTGACTTGACAAGCGCTTTCTTTTATGCAATAATAGATTTGACCCCAACCGAGGAGGATTATACAATGAGCAAGCTTCAAAACAGACTTTACGGCGACGGTATTCACGACGACTACCCCGCCATACAGGAAATGATCGACAGCGGTGTGTGCGAGGTCTCCCTGCCCGCGCCCGAAAAGTGCTATCTTATATCAAAAACACTGACTCTTCCCTCCAACTTCAAGCTGACGCTTCCCCGCTTTGCCGAGATCCGTCTTATGGATATGTCCAACTGTCCCATGATCTCGAACAAAATGACCGAGGACTACGCCGAGCGCGTGGGTGAAAAATACAAAACTATCTTCGGCGGGCTTCCCTATCAGCTCTGGGCGCACGTCAACAAGTATTCACCCGAGATCATGACCGAAAACATCGAGATCGAGGGCGGGATCTGGAATTTCAACAATATGAATCAGCTTGCCAACCCCGAGCAGACTCGCGTTCTCGAGCCCTACGGATATTCGGGCGACGGTATGCTTTTCTACGGTGTCAAGGGACTGAGAATGGCTAATATGACCTTCAAGGATCCCGTCCACTACGGCGCGACCTACGACAGAGTTTCATATTTCACAATCGAGAACATCAACTTTGACTACAATTTGGGCAACCCCTATGCGGTCAATCTTGACGGCGTGCATTTCAACGGAAACTGTCACTTTGGTGTTATCCGCAACCTCAAGGGCACCTGCTACGACGATCTCGTGGCTCTCAACGCTCACGAGGGCAGCCGCGGCGACATTACCAACATCACCATAGACGGAATATATTCCGAGAATTGCCACAGTGCCGTCCGTCTTCTTGCGGTGGGTGAGAACGTTGAAAATATTCACATCACCAACGTCCACGGCACCTATTATCAGTACGGCATCGGTATTACCAAATTCTATCCCGGTGAGGCAACCGGACGCTACGACGGCATACATCTTGACCACCTCTACATTTCCAAGGCAGAGAGAAAACCCGAATATATGAAGGGCAACGGCTATATTTATCCCCTACTCTACGTTCAGAACGATCTGACGGTGAAGAATCTTGTTATCGAAAACGTTCACCGCATCGAGACCGACACCCCCGTTGAGACTATCTACGTAGGTCAGTGCGCTACGGTGGAGAACATGATAGTCAACGACGTGACTCAGGAAAATCGCACCGACAAGGGCGATATGCCGGTCATAGTCAACAAAGGAACGATAAACACGCTGCAATTTACAAATATTCGTTCAGGCGGTCAGAGCGATCTTGTAAATATGGGCAGGATCGATTCGATCATTTCCCGTCCTCAGTAATCTTATAAACGAAGCCGACGTATAGAAAATAAGAGCAAGAATATCAGGATTTTTCCTTTTATTCTTGCTTTTTTTCGTTGCTATAAAAGAGACAAACGGAAAAATCCTCACTTAAAACGCTTGCCAACGGTTTTTTTCAAAAAACTATTGCTTTTTCCCGAAAACCGTGGTAAAATGATAGTGCCAAATCAATTCAATATCATTTTTTTTAGAGTATGGGATAACTGTACCCTTTTTTGCCATACACTACATTCAATAATGAATTTGATAAAATGCAGATTCTATTCATTGGATGTTAGTGTATGGCTTATACTCGATAACTATATTGAATTGGTTTGGCGACTATCGGAGTCTGCGTTTTTGTGCGATGGCTTCGGTCGTCGCACTTTTTATTTTTTTTAAGTTCAAATTTTGATTTGTAGGTTAGCCTTCTCCAGCGGAGAAGGGGGACCGCAACGCGGTGGATGAGGAGATCATTGACAGATTCATAATATGTCTTTTAACCGACTCCACCCCAAACAATCACTTTTAGAATAACGCTATTGGTGAAAATCTTTTAAGACATTTTATCAGTTAAAGGGCGACCTCCTCATCCACCACTTCGTGGTCCCCCTTCTCCGCTGGAGAAGGCTCATAAACACCAATTTATTTTTCAAACCCGTGGACAAAGCCCGAGACGTCGGCGGAGCAGATATCGCCGCCAACCACCCGTCCGCGATAGACCAGGACGTTGGCAAGCACCTTGCCCTCGTAACCCTCGTAATTCGTTACTTCGAAGGTATAACGGGTCAGGTCTTTCTTCTTATACTTGGAAAGATCGAGCCCCTGCGCCTTCTGGATCTCGTTGTAAGCCGCAAAGACCTTGTCAAATTCGGCAGGTATCGTCACGCTCTTGCTTTCGGGCTTTCCACCGTCGACAGTCCAGCCGAATTGGGCGAGAAAATTGACTGCATCGGATGCGCTTTTTACCTTATCGTAATTGACTTCCTTGCTTCCCTCCACCGTGGCGGACGTACCGATAGCACCCATTCCGTCGGCATATACCGGAACGAAAACTATTATCGCCACAAGGGCTACCAGCGTGACCGAAATTATTCCCAAAAGCTTCAGCGTTGACGCGCGTAATGAATAAATAAACATATTTTCCTCCAAAAAATGAATTTTTATTTATTAAATTATATTAGTTTTGTGCGGAAATTATGTTAAATACAATAAAAAAGCGTCAATTTACAGATCAATCGATCTGCAAATCAACGCCTTTGAGGCATATCAAATGAGTTTTCGCGCATTCTCGATCTGTGTCCCCTGACACTGTGAACGAGAGAGAGCAAAACGTAGGTGGCAAGCACCGAGGAGCCGCCGCAAGACAGGAACGGAAGCGTGATGCCGACAACGGGAAGCATCGCAAGACACATACCGAGGTTCTCGATGGTCTGAACCACGATTATCGCCGCAACGCCTACGCAGATAAGTCCGCCATAGTCCTTGCCGCACTCGCGCGCGATCACAAGTATCCGCACGACCATTATGGCAAGCAGGATTATGACGAAGATACCGCCTACAAGTCCGAATTTTTCGCAGATCGTGGCGAAAATGAAGTCGGTATGGGATGCTGGTAGGATTTCGTAGTCGCCCTTGCCCAAAAGTCCGATTCCGAGAAGTCCGCCGTTACCGATGCACTGCTTTGATAGCAAGGGCTGCATTCCTTTACCCATTGGGTCAAGCTCGGGATTAAAGCCAACGATTATTCTCTCCTGCTGATAGGGTGCCAAGAACTCCCAAAGCAGGGGGAACGCAAGGACGACGGCGGTAACGCCGCCAAGATAATACCAACCCGAAAGTCCGCCCACAAAGAGCATTATGGCAAGGAAAGCCATATAGACGAGGGCAACGCCAAGGTCACCCGAAAGCAGGATCAATCCAACGATCAGCCCTGCGTGGATCGCAAGGAAAAGCAGAGATTTTGGGTGATTTATTCGCTCTCTCACGGTTGCAACGTGCTTGGCAAAGGTACACACAAGGGCGATCTTGACAAACTCGGAGGGCTGGATCATAACCCCGACACCCGGGATGCGGAGCCACGAGCGGTTGGCGGTCTCCATATTTTCGCCCGAGCTACCCACAACGAGGGTTATTATCAGAATAAGCGCCGAGCCCGCAAGCAGGAAGATCCAGAGCTTATCCACTATGGTGTGGTAATCGATATTTGCGATTATCAGTGTGGCAACCACACCGGCGGCGGTCATCGCCACCTGCATGATAAGCTTTCGCGTTCCGAAATTGTCCATCGCACCGAAGACGGTTATAATGCTTACGAAAGAAAGTGCCAGCGTGCAGAAGAACAGTATCGGGTCAACGCTCTTTATGCAATTTTTTATATATTTGCCGATTGCCGCAAACACGCTATCACTCCTTTCATTAATTAATTTCAAATTTTGATTTGTAGGTTAGCCTTCTCCAGCGGAGAAGGGGGACCGCAACGCGGTGGATGAGGAGATCATTGACAGATTCATAATATATCTTTTAACCGACTCCACCCAAAACAATCCCTTTTAGAATAACGCTATTGGTGAAAATCTTTTAAGACATTTTATCCATTAAAGGGCGACCTCCTCATCCACCACTGCGTGGTCCCCCTTCTCCGCTGGAGAAGGCTATTCTCCCCGATAAATCGCAATTTATCAGCTACTAATATATAAGCTTTTGAAAAGAGATAGGGGTGTGGGGAAAGGGAAAAAACTTTTCTCGAAAAGTTTGTCCCTTTCCCCACAAAAACCAATTAATATTGACGTCCCCAGACAACCATATGCTTAGCAGGCTTGCCACAGCACACGCACTTATCGGAGAGATGATCCTCAACGAAAGGAATGCAACGGGACTTAACGCCACCGGTCACGTCCTTCAGCTTATCCTCACATTCAACGTCACCGCACCACATTGCCTTGATAAAGCCGGGCTTATTCTCTGCAACGTCAAGGAACTCCTCATAGGTAGTAGCAACGTTGGTCTTCTCGGCAAGATTCTTCTCGGCACGGGATACAAGCTCGTCGTGAACGAACTGAAGCATCTTTTCGACCTCAGCCTCAAGGTTATCCATAGAAACAAAGTTCTTCTCTCTGGAAACTCTCGAAACGAGAACACAGTTGCCGCTCTCGATATCGCGAGGACCGACCTCGAGACGAACGGGCACGCCCTTCATCTCATACTGGCTATACTTCCAGCCGGTGGACTGATCGCTATCGTCAAGCTTGACTCTGATTCCCTTTGCCGCAAGACGTGCCTTGAGCTCGTTAGCCTTCTCAAGAACGCCCTCCTTATGCTGTGCAACGGGGATAATAACAACCTGAATAGGTGCAATTGCAGGGGGCAGGATAAGTCCGTTATCGTCACCGTGAGCCATAATGATCGCACCGATCATTCTGGTGGAAACGCCCCAAGAGGTCTGGTGGGGATAGTTTACGGTGTTGTCTCTGCCCGTAAAGGTGATATCGAACGCCTTTGCGAAGCCCTGACCGAAATAGTGGCTGGTACCGCCCTGAAGCGCTACGCCGTTGTGCATCATAGGCTCGATGGTATAAGTCTCAACCGCGCCGGCAAACTTCTCCTTCTCGGTCTTCTGACCGGTAATGGCGGGGATTGCGAGGCAGTTGAGATAGAACTCCTCGTAAACCTTCAGCATCCGCAAGGTTTCTTCTCTCGCCTCAGCCTCGGTCTCATGCATCGTGTGACCCTCCTGCCAGAGGAATTCACTGGTACGGAGGAAGGGTCTCGTGGTCTTTTCCCAACGTACGACGTTTACCCACTGATTATACAGCTTGGGCAGGTCGCGGTAGGACTGA
>JBGVHJ010000030.1:0-41426 GCA_045122255.1 Eubacteriales bacterium
TGTCTTAAAAGATTTTCACCAATAGCGTTATTCTAAAAGGGATTGTTATGGGTGAGGTCGGTTGTAAAGCCATCTTATAAATCTGCAA
The DNA here is from genome assembly GCA_045122255.1 of Eubacteriales bacterium. Lineage (GTDB taxonomy): Bacteria > Bacillota > Clostridia > Oscillospirales > CAG-272 > SVTX01. The sequence continues at coordinate 89 of JBGVHJ010000030.1, forward strand.
ATGATCTCCTCATCCACCGCGTTGCGGTCCCCCTTCTCCGCTGGAGAAGGCTATCCGATAAATCAAAATTTGAAATCCTCACTTTGTTACAGCACACCAACAAAAAACCTGTCGAAAGAATTTTTATGTGAGCACTTGCAAAAGCGGAAAAATTGTGATATACTAATACTTACTTGAACATAACTACCCGTGGCACAGCTGGATAGCGCGTCAGACTCCGACTCTGAAGGTCAACGGTTCGAATCCGTTCGGGTAGGCCAAACAAATAGCAGGGGGCTTGTCCTCCTGCTATTTGTTTGCTCTATTCGTATGGTACAGAGAAATGTAACACCACGCGAAGCGTGCGTATGGGTTCTGAATCCGTTCGGGTAGGCCAAAAAACGACAAAATTCGACGGAATTTTGTCGTTTTTTATCCAAGCCGCAGGCTTGGTATGGAACCACGCTTCAGCGTGTATGGAATCGCCAAAGGCGCATGGCATCACCGAAGGTGCATATCATCAGCGGCTTGATGCCATACATCACTCCGTGTTGATTCCATTCCGTCTGCGACGGATTCCATGCACGGCTTCGCCGTGATAATTATAGTCACTCTCTCTTTTTCCTCTTACAAAAGCTTGTCTTTCCGCACCTCGGGCATTTGACAAGGCGATTTCGGTTGATGTGAACACAGACCGAAAGCTGATACCATTTCGGCTTGAATTCTGCTCCGCAATGCGGACATACAAAGGTCATATTCATCAAAATAATATATCCGACCACCGCAATTATGGCAACCGGAATCGCAATAGCGTACCACGGAACGTCTACAGTCTCCCCGAACCAGTTAACTTCGCAGGAGCACAGCGAGATCGCCGAGCAAAAAACAGCAGGCAAAACCAAGATCTTTTTCATGCGTCCACCACCTTCCGGGTTAATTATAGCATAAAAACGATTGTTTGTCTATGAAATTACAGGCGCAACTCAAACGTTTTTTATGACCGTTTTATATGTCACGTTATTCCCGACAGGTCAATCCAAAGCGGAATCGTTCGCGACAACAGAACCGCCTTTTTCGTAAACGAAATAAGAATAGCCGTTGAGCCGATATTTTACGCAGATATATTTATCGGTCACCGTGACGTCGTATATGCTTGAAAACTCGTATAATTCGGTTTGCTTTTTCGTTTCGAACTCAACGTAACTCAGTCTGCCGCTCGATGAGAGAAGATATGCCCCCTTCTCGTCAAAGTCAATTATCAGCGTTTCCTTTTCATTGTGCTCAAAAACAGTTTCAAATTCTTTCGTTGTAAAATCGTAAGATGTAATTTTTGTTTCGCTGATACCGCCGATCGCCGGGTCTGCTCGCAGGTTATCTCTGCTATTGGTTCCGGCAGTAGAAAACCACAGCTTGTTTCCTATAGGCCTTGCTATGCCGTCTATCGAGTAATATCCGCCGTTGGACTCCATCTCGTATAGATCTTCGGCAAAATCCAAAACGATCCGTTCTTCATCACTTGCATTTTCTTTGTCAACAAGTCCAAACCTATCCGAGACAAAGCCGTTACCGCCGCTAAGCACACAGAATCCGAAAGCTTCAATGCTTTGAGTTCTGTTTCCGTATTCCTTTTGCATCTCTTCCTTCGTTAACAGCTCACTTATCTGGGAACGCTCGGTTTCTTTGCCGTCATAATTAAACGTAATTACGTACTCATAATACATGACGTCCCTTGAATTCTCGGGATAAACCCTTAAAAAAGTATATTGCTTGAGCAACGATTCTTCAAATTCGTATTTGTAAACGTTTGCGCTGTCGGAATAAAAGTCAGCAACTCCCTCTATTGCTATATCACGGTTGAGATCCAACCAATGAACCGTGCCGTCAATTTTGTTGATCAGACGATCATCTATAACCAACCATTTATCATTTTCATAGGTATAGTCTATTTTTACAGTCGGCACTTCAATTCCGCCGCCCCAAAAAGAACACGCCGAAAACAACGGGAGCATTGTTAGTATAAGTAAAAATACGACAATAAATTTTTTCATATCTCTCCCCCTCCCAAGTCACTATAATTGTATCATAATCGCGCCTTGATGTCAAGGAGCGGTCAACAGTTTTTGTATTGATTGCATAAAAAAACACAGCTTGGCAAAAAATCAAATGTAGAAAAACAAAAAATTTCAGAATTTTTTAATTTTTTTCCAAAAAACCCTTGACAAACCAAAAACCATTTGATATAATATGTAGGTCGTCAAGACAAGAACAAAATATTGGGGTGTCGCCAAGCGGTAAGGCATCAGACTCTGACTCTGACATTTCCGGGGTTCGAATCCCTGCACCCCAGCCAGAAAAACTCCATCTTGCTTTGCAAGATGGAGTTTTTCAGTTATATTCGCCTTCGGCGAGTTCTATGCATAGGTGCGTGATATGTCCTTCGGACGTGATATGCGCTTCGCGCGTTAGAAATTACAAGGCGAATATAATATCACTGCGGAGCGAAGTGGAGCAATATCACTTTTGCGGAGCAAAAATATCACGCTGACGAAGTCAGCATATCACTAAAGCTCTTTACAACTCATAACTTTTGTGATATACTGTATTTGAGGTGATAACAATGGCAGAAAGTATTTTGAGAGATAAATCCAAAGAATTTGCAAAGCAGATCGTTTTTCTGTGCCGTGATTTGCTGCGAAAGCCTTGCAATTTTCACAAAGTTGTGATAAAATTAGAAAAATCAATGCAATTTCCGGGGAGGACTTTTTATGATCAGATCCGACTGGCACATTCACAGCGAATATTCCTACGATGCTTCGACAACGCTTGAAACCATCGCGCAGAATGCAATCGCCCAAGATCTTCTCTTTGTTGGAATCACCGACCACGCAAATTTTAACGACCAAAAATTTATGGGAGACCTATACGCCTCGGCTGCCGCTGTAAGGGAAGCACAGAAAAAATATCCCTTTATGGTGCTGGGCGTTGAGTTAACTCCAATAGAGAAGCCTGAATTCGATTACATTTCCAAAACGTCTGTAAGAGACGGTTACATTCCCCCAATACAAGATGAGCCATTTCAAATCGAGCTTGCCGCAACCAAGGAAGAACTGATGGCTCTGGGAGTACGTTATGCCATTGGCGCATCCCATTGGAGAGTTGATAAGCCGTATGCTAAAAGTCTTGCCCCCGACCTTGATGCATGCATAAAGGAATGGTATCGCCAGCAGATGTGGCTGGCGTGTGACGAACGAGTTACTGTTCTCGGACACCCTTGGTATCACGGCAAGGGCATTTGGTATGAGGACTTTTCGGTAATACCGCGTTCCATGAATGCGGATATTGCCGCGGCATTAAAGGAGAACGGAAAATACGTGGAGTGTAATTCTCACTTTTTCCATACCAATCACGCGACCGAAAAATTCAGACATCAATATGCAGAATTCCTAAGAAGTCTGTTTGAACTGGGAGTTCCTGTTACTTACGGTTCGGATTCACACACCGGATACGGAGATGACCGCACCAAGACAGAATACTATCTTGCTGCGGCAGGTTTTTCCGGCGGAGATATTGTTGAATTGTCGGAAACTTCTCTTTGGTGATAACGCATTGCATATATTTTACCGTCAATAATTACAATCGCCAAATATTCCCCCGTTTGAGTTCAAATCCTAGTGGCAAACCGCAAAAAATATCTTTTTCGTAGCCTTTATACAGAAAAAAGACCAAGTCGATTTCGACTTGGTCTTTTTTCAACGATGTTTGCCCTTGCGGGCAAGTGATGTTGACTTCGTCAGTGATGTTCACTACGTGAGTGATGTTTCGCCTTGCGGCGAAGTGGGCAAACATCACATCACTTTGCGACAAAGGAGCAATACATCACTGTGCGATAGCACTACATCACTTCGGCGCAGCCGATGCTTCGCTGAAACCGTTTAAGTTCAACCCCTTATTACACCCCTCAAAAAATATCTTCCCTATATCCTTTGACATATCGTGAGTCTTATGGTATAATAAATATAACATGATAATAAAAGGACGAAAGGAGAAACAAAATGAAAGCGCTTACAAGAATCATTTTTTCATTAGGCATCATCATTTTTTGCCTTTTCCTCTTTCTTTCTGTCATTGAAACGGTGGAAACGACCGCCAAAACCGACCTCGATCAGAAAAAAGTTAACGCCCACATCCAAAAGCTGACCGAAAACGGCCCCCGCTCGATCATCGATAAGGATGCCAACAGTAAAGCCATAGAATATATCGCCTCCGAGCTTGAAAAATACGGCGCGCAAAAAGGCGATCTCACCGACTCCTTCGCATATCTCATTCAGGATTACGTAGCCGAGGACACCAAGGGCTTGTATCAGAATTTCTATTTACAAAACGTCATAGCTTACATACCGGCAAGCTCAGAAGCACCCACCGGACGCGCGGCACTGTTTATGGCTCACGTCGATTCGGTTCCGACAAGCTTCGGAGCGGCAGACGACGGCATAGCCTGCGCCGTTATGCTCGAAGCCATAAGATATTATTCGGAGCAGATCGAAAACGGGGCTAAAACCAATAACGATCTTATATTTTGCTTTGTAAACGGCGAAGAATACGACCTCTTAGGCTCACGGGCTTTTATGAACGAGTTCAAAGGATTCAATAACGTTACTTCGCGCATAGATTTCGCGGTCAATTTTGAATCGCGCGGCACAAACGGAACGCTCGTTATGTTCGAGACAGCCGAAAACAACGAGAACACGGTAAAGCTGTTTGCCGATATTAACAAAACCGTTTATGCCTGCTCTATAACCGACTTGATCTACAGTACGATGCCAAACTCCACGGATTTTTCAAATTTGAAGAAATCCTATCAAGGCATAAACATAGCCAACGTCGGCGGGAACGAAAATTACCACACCCAAAACGATAACGCTGACACAGTCACCAAAGAACACATATCTCAGCAATCTCAAATAACCGAAGATCTTATCGAAAAGCTCTCTGTAAGCGACATTAGTGGGCTCAACCGCGCCGAACGCTCCGCTATCTATTTTTCGTATCTTGACCTTGCAACGGTAGTATACGGCAACGGCACCGCCCTGATTCTGGCACTTATCGGCATCGCGCTTATGTCTGCAAACATATTGCTGTCTAAATTTTATCGCAAGCAGAAGAATATAAAAAAGACAGCCAAGTCGATAGCCCTGATCATAGGAGGCTCATTCGTCAGCGCAGGCATTGCCGCCGCCTCGTATTTTCTTTTCCAGCTCTCAGCCGCGGTCTTCGGCAAGATCGACCTGCACACGCTCGGATCTGTAAACTATTCAAGCGTCTCAATATCCGTCGCACTCATTTTGATATCTCTTGCCTCCTCCGCATTCGCGGTTATATTCGAATGCTCTCCCGACGGCATAGACAGAAGAGACGTGACAAGAGCCCTCGCATACATTCACACAACTCTCGGAATTATACTTACCTTCGCGCTTCCCGCCGCAAGCTATCTGTTTATGATCAGCGGAATTATGCTGATGATAAACGAGCTTGTAATAACCTTGGTGAAAAAGCACGATATGTCAAAGCTTCACCTCGAGCTGATCGCAACGGCGTTTTATCTTCCTATCATTCTTCCCATCTCGCTTCTTACCGTTTCTGCAATCGGATTCAGCGCGGCACACGTCTATTGCTTTATCTTCTCGCTGATCCTCTTCGGCGTGGGAAATGCTATCGCGCCTCTTTTAAAATACGCTTCCCCGCGTCCCCTCATCGGCGCGATAAGGAAAAAGAAGCTCAAGCTCTCCTCCTACGACGGAGCCATAGCGATCCTTTCGGTGGCTGTAATAATGATACTTGCAAGCAGCCTTACCACTCACAATGTAAGCGTTAACCTCCAAAGCAGCCAAACGATACATTCATATTCCTATGACGACGCATTGATATACGTAAAAAGCGGAAGCGGAGAAAGCGAATATCGAATCTACGATCTTAACGCCTACCCGTATCTCAAAAAATATTCCTCCGATATGGAATACGTCACCAAAAACGGCAAGTCTTATTACCGATGCGATGCTTCTCCCCTCGATACCGACATCTCTGTCCTTTCAAAGGCCGACGGTAACACTATAGCCGTAAAAAAGAGTTCCGAGGGCTCGGTCATATATCTTACGATCACCTCAAGAAATGCCGGTTCGTTCACCTTAACCGACGGCATTACCTCAAGAACCTACGGTTTGGAGAGTGACGTACCGCACAATATAATGATCCACTCCGATTGCGTTCTGACGTTTAACGGAGGATCGGCTGATATAGAGTATACCGAGGTCATTCGCAACCATCCGTCGCTGCTGTCGGAGCAATATGACGGCGACCTGCTTAATTTCAATCTCTGGCTGACCGAGAGATTCAGGATCGAATGATCGACACATTAATAAAAAAAGAGCAAGAATATAAGGATTATCTCCTTGTACTCTTGCTCTCTTTGCTTATTTGACCACACGGCATTTTTCGATACCGTAATACTTGAAAAGCTCTATTGTATTTCTGTCGATCAGCTCACCGCAAACGGCTATCGGTATCGCGGGCGGACAGGAAACGGTAGCGTTGGAAAGCACTCTTCCGAGAGCGTTTTCCACCTCTGTTTCCACCGACGGCAACATTATAGCCTCTCTGATGCTCATTTTCCTTTCGGTTTTTCCGACAGCGGGGGGATATTCTTCGATCTTTCCCTTTCTCGGCAGATCGGTCAAGGCTTTTTCGATCAGAGTGAAATCCTCTCCGCTTATCTCGGGAGTAAACATCATAACGAGATGATCCTTGTCGTAAAACTCGCAAATTATATTATTTTCTTTGAGATATTCTGCAATTTCAAGTCCGAAATAACCGTATTTTTTCGTCTCGATGCATATTTTCATAGGCTCATCACCCACAAGCGAAAATCCGATATCCACAAGTCGCATTTTCAGCGCAGAAACGCGCTCCGCAGTTCTTACAAGCTTCTCCTTGTAGCCCTCCGAAAGATATTTATTCGCCATATCGAGGGACTGCATTATAAGATAAGAGGGGCTGGTGGAGGCAAAAAGCGCCATCGCCTGCTCCGCCATACCGAGCATTATTTCGGGAGCGACTTGCGAAATATGCAGATAAGCACCGCCCGTAAGCACGGGAAGGGTCTTGTGAGCCGAATCACAGCAGATGTCCGCGCCAAGATCAAGAGGATGCCTTGATTCGGGCAAAAATTTCAGATATGCACCGTGAGCGTTATCTACCAAAAGCAGCACTCCGTATTTTTTGCAGACCTTTGAGATCGCGCCAATATCCAATACAACTCCGAGATAATCGGGGCTGGTAAGATATACCGCCACGGGCAGCTCTTCCAACTCACAAAGCCTCTTTTCGATATCGGTTGCCGTAACACGGCAGGAAACGAGACCGTCAGCTTCTCCGTAAATCCACTCAACGTCTGCATCCGCAAGCGCGACCGCAGATATAAATGTCTTGTGCGCGTTTCTCGCGGCAAGGATCAGCGGTCTTTTTCCCTGACCCTTAGCGCAAAGCGCGGCGAGATACACCATAGCGCGGATGCAAAGCGACGAGCCCTCGGTGCTGTAAAGAGTCTTTCCGCTTCCGAAAAGCCAGGTCGCATATCCTTGACTCTCGGCGATAATGCCGTCCGCGTGATACAAAACGTCCGCTCCGTCGATCTCGGTTATATCTTTGTCTTCAATGCCCAAAAAGGGGACGCCCTTGTGTCCCGGCATATGCAATCGCGTTTTGCCCTCGCGGGCATATCTTTCCACAAAATCGCAGATCGGTGTCTTCATAAGGAGTCCCCTTTTTTGTATTATTCTTCAGTTTCGAGAGTCTTTGCGACCTCGAGCATAATTGCGCATTCCATTCTCTTCTTGAAGAGCTCACAGCCGTATTTATAAACGCCGCGCACGCTTCCGGTAGAGTGGTATGCATTTGCCGCGCAGCCGCCCGAGCAATAAAGTCTTGCCCAGCACTCGCGGCATTCGGGACGGGAGTAAACGTTACAAGCGGCAAAATCGTTCTGCGCCTCGAAATTACTTACACCGTCAAAGACGTTACCCAGCTTGAACTTCTCCTCGCCCACGAACTGGTGGCAGGGATAAAGGTCTCCCCAAGGAGTTACCGCCATATATTCTGTTCCCGAGCCACAGCCCGAAATTCTCTTGTATATGCAAGGACCGCCCTTGAGATCTATCATATAGTGGTAGAAGGTAAAGGGTCTTCCCTCTTTGTGTCTCTTGAGCATAAGCTCGGCAAGCTTTTCGTACTGCTCAAGCACTATGGGAAGGTCCTCCGCAGTAAGCGAAGAGGGATCGCTCTCGGGACCTACCACGGGCTCCATGGAAAGCTCGGTAAATCCGAGATCGAGCATAGTTTCAATATCCTTCAGAAAATCGGGATTTGCGTGAGTAAAGGTTCCGCGCATATAGTAGCCCTTGCCGCCTCTCGCCTCAACAAGCTTCTGGAACTTGGGAACTATCTTCTCCCAGCTTCCTCTGCCCGCATAGTCGACTCTGTATCGGTCGTGCACCTCTTTTCGTCCGTCAAGGCTGAGAACTACGTTATAGCACTCGCGGTTGGCAAAATCTATCACGTCATCGTCGATAAGCATACCGTTGGTGGTAAGTGTAAAGCGGAAATTCTTGCCTGCGTCCTTTTCGATGCTTCTCGCATAGGCTACAAGCTGCTTTACAACGTCAAAATTCATAAGCGGCTCGCCGCCGAAAAAGTCGACCTCAAGATTGTGTCTTCCCTTAGAATTCTCAACGAGGAAATCAAGGGCACGCTTACCTACCTCAAAGCTCATAAGCGCTCTGTCGCCGTGATACTTACCCTGACTTGCAAAGCAATAAGAGCAGTTAAGATTGCAGGTGTGAGCGATATGTAAGCAAAGCGCCTTTACAACGCCCGCGCTCTTCTCCTTCAGCTTTCCCGCCATGCTTTCGTAATTGTCGGGAGAAAAGAGCTTGCCGTCCGCCTTCAAGCCCTCGATGTCCTCAAAGCAGCCCTCCAGCTCCTCGCGTGTCACGCTCTCGTCAGCGGCATACTTTTCGAGCATATCCGCAATTATTTCTTCCTTGGTGCGGCTCTCGTACGCTTCAATAATATCGTATACCACCTCATCTACAACGTGAACCGATCCCGAGCAGATGTCCAGCACTATATTGAGCCCACCCAATTTATAACAATGTACCATATTTATAACTCCTAATAACGCAATCAGATTTACAGTACTATGGGGGAAGATTTTTCCTTCCCCCACAATCTTTTCAAAAATAACGGAGACCGATAAAAATTCGCGTAGGCAAGGCGCACCGGAGCAAGCAAGGCGAAGGCTTACTTAACGTAAGTCGAGCCGCTTGCGAGGAGCAACGAAGCATACGCGGATTTTTAGAAGGTCGAATTATTTCTTATTTTCGCACTGCTGGTTAGCAATTCCGCAAGATGTCTTGCAAGCAGACTGGCAAGAGGTCTGGCACTCGCCGCATCCACCGTTCTTAGCGGTCTCGCAAAGATTCTTGGTTTCAATAGTCTTAATACGCTTCATAGCATTTATCCTCCGATAAATATAGATTTATGGGTACATTATACCACACTCTTTCAGATAAGTCAATAAGATTAAAGAAATTTTTTGATTACAAATTTACAAAAATCTCTGATTCAGATGTCTGTATTGCCCCGATAGCACTTGCCGGCTTGCATCTCGATATCTGCGCTCTCGCTAATAGAATACCCGGAGAAATATTTTTCCTCCATAGGTATCCACTCTTCCTTGAAGCGCATCGCCATTCTCTCGCCGTTTCGGGAAACTATCCTCTTCATCTGCTCCTCGCTTTCTACCGAGCAGAAAACACGCAGATCGGCGTAATGCCCGAATTTCGGATGGTGACTGTAAGAGCCCTCTACGACCCTCCATCGACTCCCGTCGATCCGTCTTTCACCCGACATATCCATTATTCCGCAATCAAATATCCCATAAGAAAATCCATTTGCCTTGCCTATATTCGGCAGCACCTCATCGCAAAAGCGCTCATAATGAATATTGCCGCCGATCTCTTTAAGTCTTTCCTCGGTGCGCATTGACGGTGGCAAGAAGAAATCATCCATCCTGACAGCTGCGATGCCCATAATACGGCAAAGCCTGTTGGCAAGCGTAGTCTTTCCCGATGCCGCTCTGCCGTCGATAGCGATCACGCAAGCATCGCGCGACTTTATTTCAGCCGCCGCCAAAAGCACCGGCAAGCAAGGCAAAAAAGCTCGGTCAACGATCCTGTAAGCGGGCCTTTCGCTATCTCTGTATTCCGCACTGTGATGCACGGCAGGCATACCGAGATCACGGTATTTTCCCAAAAATTCGCCCCATTCCGAGGGAGAAAAGCAGGCATCGGCATCCATCAGTAGGTCTTCCACACAGGAAAGATACCCTTCAAGCACGTCTTTTCCTCCGCGCTTTACGGTTGCGGTCTCAACGAACATATTAAAAAGCCACTCAGAGGGCATCCCCGTGCGCTTCCACACACCGAGATCCACGCGGCAGACGTCGTCGGAAAGGCACTCAAAAAGCTCGCCGTCCCTCGGCTCCACCGACTCAAATTCCGCGTCAAAATATCTTCTCGCCGCCGCAGTGTCGGACAGCAGATGCTCCGCTCCCATCGCCGCCTGATAGCATATTTTCGCAACGTCCTGCGGCAAAATTGAAGGGTGTTTTTTTAATTGTTCCTCAAGATAACATTTGAATTCCATATTCGGTTCCTTTATTGGATGTTTTATAAAATTATAGCACCGTATCGGTAAAAAGTCAACAGATTCCGTACACTTCCGTATACTTTCGCGTATTTTTCATTGACACCAATAAATTTTTATGTTAAAATTAAATTATCAAACGAAAGGCGGTAAACCTTATGAGCAAAAAGACAAAGCTCGGCTCTCGCTTCTGGCTCTCCCTCGCCCTTTTCGGGCTTATGGGACAGGTCGCGTGGGTAATCGAAAATATGCAGCTGAACGTATTTATTTACAAAATGTTCGGCGCATCCCCCGATGACATTTCTGCAATGGTGGCGGCAAGCGCCATATCGGCAACGCTGACTACGCTCCTCGTAGGCGCGCTCTCCGACAAGGTAGGCAAAAGAAAGATATTTATATGCGGTGGATACATCCTGTGGGGTATCTCGATCTTCGCCTTTGGACTTTTGCGCGTCGAATGGCTTGAATCGGTCTTCCCCGTGGCAAGCGGCGCGGCACTTGGCATTACGCTGACAATAATTCTCGACTGCGTTATGACCTTTTTCGGCTCGTCGGCAAACGATGCGGCATACAATGCCTGGCTGACCGACTCCACCGACGACTCCAACCGCGGAAGTGCCGAGGGTATCAACGCTATGATGCCCCTCGTGGCGATCCTCGTGGTGTTCGGCGGACTTATGTTCTTCGATCTCAATCAAGCCTCTCATTGGACGGCTGTCTTCTTTATAATCGGCGGAGTGACCGTGCTTATCGGCGTGCTCGGCATCTTCATTATCAAGGAAAAGCCCCTCGCTCCCTCAAGAACCAACTTCTGGAGCAATCTTATCTACGGCTTCCGTCCTTCGACCGTCAAAGCCAACCTTTCGCTCTATTTCTACCTTGTTCTGTTCATAATCTTCAATATCGCCATCCAGATCTTTATGCCATACCTCATCATCTATTACGAGGTATCGCTGGAAATGACCGACTACGTATTCATTATGGCTCCCGCCATAGTTCTGGCTTCGATCGTAACGGCATTCTGGGGTAAGGTCTACGATAAAAAGGGCTTCTCCTTCAGCTCCTGGTTCTCTCTTTTCTGGCTGGCGGCAGGCTTCCTTGTCCTTTATTTCACACGCACCACTATCCCCGTATTCATCGGCTCGCTCCTTATGATGTGCGGCTACCTTGCGGGAATGGCGGTATTCGGCGCAAAGATCCGCGACCTGACCCCTGAGGGCAAGGCGGGCAGACTTCAGGGAATAAGGATCTTCTCTCAGGTGCTCATCCCCGGAGTTATCGGTCCTCAGATCGGCTCTATGATATTGGCAAATGCCGAAAAGCGCGTTAACGAAAGCGACGGAACCGAATTTTTCGTGCCCAATGCCAACATATTCTTAGCCGCCCTCATTCCGATAGTGATCCTCGCCACCGTCCTTATCGTTACACAGCTCAATAAAATGCCGAGACTCAACGGAAACCTTCGCACCCCATTCGAAAACAATAAGAAGGGCGCTTGGGACGTCCATCCCGATCCGCAGATGAAGCGCAGAGATTTCGTCTCGCTTTGCGGCGAATGGAAGCTCTCGGTTGAAAGCAAAAAGGGTATAAAGCCCCTTGGAAAGATCACCGTTCCCTATCCTCCCGAGTCGAGGCTCTCCGGAATCGAAAGACTTCTTGAAAAGGGCGAAAGATATATATACAAAAAGGATTTTGAGATCAGCAAAAAGCCGCTGAGTGAGCGCGTTATCCTGCATTTCGGCGCGGTAGATCAGATCGCAGAGGTCTTCGTAAACGGAAAGCTTATCGGAGAACACACAGGCGGCTATCTCCCCTTCGAATTTGATATAACCGACGCCCTTACCGTCGGCAAAAACACTCTCAAGGTCACCGTCACCGACAAGCTCGATCACGACCTCGCCTGGGGCAAGCAGAGATACGACCGCGGCGGTATGTGGTACACCCCCATAAGCGGGATCTGGCAGGCGGTGTGGCTTGAAAGAGCTCCCGAAACCCGCATCGAAGGCATAAAGCTTATGCCCAACCTTCACGGTGTCCGTATCTCGGTCAAGGGCGGCGCAAATGAAAAAAAGCTTACCCTCAAGGACGGCAAAAAAGAGTATATTTTTGAGGGTGACGAGACCTATATCGAGGTCGATGATCCCAAGCTCTGGACTCCCGAGACCCCCTATCTTTACGAATTCACCCTTGAATCGGGCAATGATAGGATAGATTCCTATTTCGCGCTGCGCACCGTCACGGTGGAAAAGAAAAACGGCAGAAGCTATATCTGCCTCAACGGCAAGCCCTATTTCTTCCACGGTCTTCTCGACCAAGGATATTTCAGCGACGGAATCTATACCCCCGCCACCCCCGAAGCCCTTGAAAACGACATTCTCACTATGAAAAAGTGCGGATTCAATATGCTCCGCAAGCACATCAAGATCGAGCACAAGCTCTTCTACTACTATTGCGACAAGCACGGAATGGCGGTATTCCAGGATATGGTCAACAGCGGCGATTACAGCTTCCTTATCGACACCGCCCTGCCGACCGCAGGACTCAAAAAAGGCATATCGCACAAGGCAAGCCGTCGCCGTCGCGAGGCATTTGAAAATGATAGCACCGAGACCGTCGACTATCTTTACAACCACCCCTCGGTGGTCTATTACACCGTGTTCAACGAGGGCTGGGGACAGTTCGATTCCGACGCGCAATACACCCGTCTCAAAGCTCTCGATCCCTCCCGCGTATGGGACGCAACCTCGGGCTGGTTTATGGGTAGCAAGAGCGATGTGCAAAGCGAGCATATCTATTTCAAAAAGCTGAATCTCAAAAACGATCCCACAAAGCCCCTCGTTCTGTCCGAGTTCGGCGGCTACTCTTACAAGATAGAAGGACACTCCTTCAATCTCGACAAGACCTACGGATATAGCTTCTTCACCGACCGCGAAAAATTCGAGGATGCCTTTGAGAACCTTTATCTCAATGAGGTCATCCCCATGATAGAGCGCGGACTTTCCGCCGCAGTTTATACTCAGGTCAGCGACGTCGAGGACGAAACAAACGGACTTCTGACATACGACCGTCAAGTGCTCAAGGTAGACCCCGAAAGAATGACATCGATCGCCAAAACGCTGAACGAAGCGTTTGAGGAACAAACAATTTGAATCGCAAGATCCGCGGAACCTGTTTCGCGGATCTTTTTTTACAAAAATCCACTTTTTCACTTCAAAAATCGGCAAAACAGCCCGATTTTCAAAAATTCTACTTTTAGTTGTATAAATATATATAAAATATATTGACAAATTGGCGTGTGTGTGCTAAAATTGGTGTTAATCTTATTTTTATAAGAAAATTACGTTTTTTTACCAAAGGGAGGGATATTTTTGATATTTGGAAAACACATAAACCGATACTATCTTAAATATTTACCCATGCTTCTGTTTGGCGCAGGCGCACTTCTTCTCGTCGACTATATGCAGCTTATTATTCCCGAGATATACAGCTCGGTAATAAAAAGCATTAATGAAAACACTTTGAGCCTCGAGTTTCTATTGAACGATGTTTGCGCACCGATGCTTATCGTCATACTTTGCATGGTGTTCGGAAGATTTTTGTGGCGAGTCTGCTTCTTCGGGGCAGGCGTCAGACTTGAGACCGATCTGCGCGGAAAGATGTTCGACCGCTGCAAGGATCTCTCTCAGCAATATTACCAGGTCAACAAGGTCGGTAACCTGATGTCGCTCTTCACCAACGACCTCGATACGGTTCAGGAATGCTTCGGTTGGGGAATTATGATGTTCTTCGACGCGGTCCTTCTCGGCATTATGGCATTGATCAAAATGATCAGAATGAACGTAGGTCTGGCTCTCCTCTCAATGATCCCCATGGTGCTGCTTCTGGTAGCATCGCTGGTGGTCGGAAAGTATATGAGCAAGAAATGGGAGGAAAGACAGGAGGCGTTCTCGCTCCTCTCCGACTTCTCTCAGGAGACCTTCGCAGGAATCGCGGTCATTAAAGCCTTTGTAAAGGAGGCTCACGAGCTGCTTGAATTCAAAAAGCTTTGCAAAAATAACGAGGACAAAAACGTCGAGTATACCAAGCTTTCGGTATTCCTCCACGTGTGCCTCACCCTCTTCATCGAGTCGGTAGTCTGCATCATCCTCGGCTACGGCGGATATCTGGTGCTCAACCCCGACGTCCCCTTCGGCGCGGACAAGCTGGTTGAATTTATCGGCTACTTCTCTGCTATCATCTGGCCCGTTATGGCGGTCAGCGAGCTGATCGGTATGCACGCGCAAGGCAAGGCATCTCTTAAGCGTATCAGCGAGCTTCTCGACGCGACCCCCGATGTTTTCGACAAGGAAAGCGTAGCGGAGATCGGCGAGATCCGCGGCGATATCGATTTCAAAAATCTCACCTTCCGCTACCCCGACGGAGAGTTTGACGTTCTCACCGACGTCTCCTTCTCCATAAAGGCAGGCGAAAACGTAGGCATTATCGGTCGAACCGGAAGCGGTAAGACCACCATAGTGGACCTTATCCTCCGCACCTATAACGTGCCCGAGGGCACCGTATTTATCGACGGCAAGGATGTAAACCTCATCCCGATCAAGAGCGTCAGAGCCGCCGCCGCATACGTTCCTCAGGACAACTTCCTTTTCAGTGATACCATTGAAAATAATATAAGCTTTGCCACCGACGGCGGAGATCACTCCGACGTTGAGCGCGCGGCGATACTTGCCGACGTGCACGATAACATATCCGAGTTCTCCGAAAAATACGAAAGCATTCTCGGTGAGCGCGGCGTTACCGTATCGGGCGGACAGAAGCAGCGAATCTCTATCGCTCGCGCGCTTATGAAGAACGCGCCTATCCTCATTCTCGACGACTCGGTATCCGCCGTTGACGTCAAGACCGAAAAGGCAATACTCGAAAACCTCCGCGAAACAAGAGCGGGCAAAACTACAATTCTTATCGCTCACAGAGTCAGCACCGTAGAGCAGATGGACAAGATCATTTTCGTTGACGACGGCAAGGTCGCCGCTTGCGGAACCTACTCCGAGCTGCTTGAAGGCTCTGCCGAATTCAAAACTCTGGTCGATCTCCAGAAGCTTGACGATGCGGACGAGGACGCAGGAAAGGAGGTAGAATAAAATGCCGGCATTTGTTCATGATTTCTACCCCTTGCTTATCGTTGGCGCCATCATCGGAGTTTTCGCCACGGTATTTATAATCGCCTATGCCACTATGAAAGACAAGAAGGAGGCTATCGGCTTTGACAGAGACATGAAGGACTCGGTCATTATCCGCCGACTTCTTAAATACGCAAAGCCCTATCTCGGTTGGTTTATCTTCGTTCTCATACTGATGATATTCTCTATCGCCTCCGAGATAATCTCCCCCCTTATCATGGGTGACGTCATCGAGCTTCTCGGCAGTGATTCGGGATTCACCCTTACGGGTCTTATCTGCCGTATCATCATCTACGCCGACATTCTGATACTTTCTCTCGTTTGTACCTACATTCAGTCGCTCATACTCCAGAAGGTAGGTCAGAAGATAGTATCCAATATCCGTGAGGATCTCTTCCGCCACATCGAAAGCCTTTCTCACGATCAGCTCAACAAGATCCCCGTCGGAACACTGGTCACCAGAGTTACCAACGATACCAACGCCATTTCAATGACCTTTACCAACATTCTGGTAAACCTCGTCAAGAATATTTTCGTAATATTCGGTGTGCTTATGGCGATGCTCCTCCTCAACTATATGCTGACCCTCGTGGTTCTCTGCTTCGTTCCCTTCGTAGTTCTCTTCACCGTTATCTTCCGTAAATTCTCTCGCCGCGCCCACCGTAAGGTAAAGGACGGCACCACCAATATCAACATCTTCCTCTCCGAAAACCTTTCCGGTATGAAGATCATTCAGATATTCAACCGCGAGGCAAGAAAAAAGAGCGAATTCGACGAAAGAAACGCAAAGCTTGGAAAAGCAAAGACCGAGCAGATCTTCGTTTTCGGTATCTTCCGCCCGATGGTCTATATGCTCTATATCTCCTCGATCCTCTGCCTCTTCTATTTCGGAGCAAGAGGAGTGCTTGACGGCTGGGGACTCTTCGGACAGATCATCGAGGTCAACGTTATCGTTGCGTTCTATCAGTATATAAGAAAGTTCTTCGATCCCATACAGAATCTCGCAGAGCAGTTCAACCGCCTCCAGGCGTGCTTCGCATCTGCGGAAAAGATCTATAAGATATTCGACATCGTTCCCGAGGTAGTGGACGAGCCCGATGCTATCGAGCTGGATCACATCGAGGGCAATATCGAGTTCAAAAACGTGTGGTTCTCCTACCTTCCCGACGAGTGGGTGCTCAAGGACGTTTCCTTCAAGGTAAACGCAGGCGACACCGTGGCTTTCGTAGGCTCAACGGGCTCGGGTAAGACCACCATTCTCTCGCTTATCTGCCGCAATTACGATATCCAGAAGGGCGAGATCCTTATCGACGGAATCAACATCAAAAAGATCAAGATAAGCTCACTCCGTCGCCACTTCGGTCAGATGCTTCAGGACGTATTCCTCTTCTCGGGAACTATTCGCTCCAATATCACTCTCGGTCTTGAGGGTGTAAGCGACGAGGAAGTCATGGAAGCGTGCAAGTACGTCAATGCCAACAGCTTCATCGACAAGCTTTCGGGCGGTCTTGACGAGGTAGTCCGCGAAAGAGGTAACAACTTCTCCGCAGGACAGAGACAGCTTATCAGCTTTGCGAGAACGATAATCCACAAACCTGCCGTTATGATCCTCGACGAGGCAACGGCAAATATCGACACCGAGACCGAGGTGCTCATTCAGGATTCTCTTGAAAAAATGATGAACATAGGCACAATGCTTATGGTCGCGCACCGACTCTCAACTATACAGCACGCCGACAATATTATAGTGCTCTCTCACGGCAAGATCCTTGAGCAGGGTAATCACAACCAGCTTCTTCTTAACAAGGGTAGCTATTATAAGCTCTACACCCTTCAGTATCACAAGGAAAAGCTTACTAAAAAATAATCTATGTCAAGATTTAATATCAACACTAAAAAACTCCCCTTGTCCTTATGGGACAAGGGGTTTTGGAAAACTACGCTGACATTGGCGATACCTATCGCGCTTCAGAATATGCTTTCCGCCTCATTTTCTCTCATCGACACCCTGATGGTAGGACAGCTCGGCGGAGACCAGCTTTCCGCTACGGGTATGGCAGGACAGTGGAGCTGGCTCTTCAGTATGGTGCTCTTCGGCATCAGCTCGGGCGCGGCGGTCTTCGTCTCGCAGTATTGGGGCAACAAAAACCTTAAAGGCATACACCGCACGACCGGAATCGCGGTCACGTCGGGAGTCATGCTTTCGCTCATCTTTATGATAGCGGCATTGATCTTCCCCGAAAATATCATCTATATATTCAACAAAGAGTCCGCAATAATAAAATTCGGCTCTGAGTATCTCGTGTTTGCCTGCCTCTCCTATCCCGCAATGGCGCTGACCAACATTCTGGGCTCTATCTTGCGCTCTGCGGAGCACCCCAAGCTGCCTATGGCGGTTTCGGGCATCTGCGCCGTGGCAAACGTAGGACTTAACTACGCGCTGATCTTCCCCGCAGGGCTTGGAGTAAAGGGTGCGGCAATAGCTACCGCTATCTCTGCGTGGATCGGCCCCGTGCTTCTGATCTCTCTTTCGATATTTCAGAAAAACGTCCTCTTCGCACCGCTCAAGGCATACTTCTCATTTAAGCTTAAGCACGTTATCGAGTTCTTCAAGAAAGCATCCCCCGTTATCATCAATGAAACGATGTGGGGTATGGGAACGGTGGCATATCAGATCATATTTGCCAATATGGGCTCCGATGAATATGCCGCAATAACCATCGTGCGAACCTTTGAAAACTTCGCCTTCTGCTTCTTCTTAGGACTCTGTAACGCCTGCTGCGTTATGATCGGAAAAAACGTGGGCGCGGGAAATATCCGCGAGGGAATACGCGATTCAAAGCGTTTTATGGTCATATTCCCTATCATCTCCGCCATTGTCGGGGGAACTGTAATACTTCTCCGCTCTCCCCTTGTTTCCATCTTCAATTTCAGCGAAAACATCTCTGCCTACACCATAAGCACCGCCGAGTGGATACTGGTAATATACGGTATCTGGACAATGGTGCGAAACGTTCCGTACCTGACCGTGGTCGGCATATTGCGACCGGGCGGAGAAACGGTAATGGGAATGGTTATCGAGATAGGCGCACTTTGGTGCTTTGCGGTACCAATGACCTATATCGCCGCCAACGTGTGGGGACTTCCCTTCCTTGCGGTCTACGCCATCATGTATCTCTGCGAGGACATTCCGAAAGCCATTTTCTTCATTATCTATTGGTTCTCGGGAAAGTGGATAAGACCGGTAACCGAAGCGGGCAAGCAAGGACTTGCAGAGCTTAAAAAATAAAATTGAATCAACAAAACGCGAGACTTTCACAAAAAGCAAAAGTCTCGCGTTTTATTTTACTTATTCAAAAAAAATACTAATATTACAGCTACGATCAAGGAACCTACCATACTCAGAATATCGGGTAGCTTGAAGCGGAAGCCTCTGCGGAAAATAACGTATCCTATTATCGTCATCGCAATAAAAATCACTGGCGTCATCAAACCAAATAACCCGCCCAATAACAGAATGCAAGTAAAACAGTAAATAGGCAAAAGCGTCCTATAACCAAAGAAAGAATCCGATATTTCACCAATTTTGTGCGCACTTTTTTTGATAAACGTCACGAAATACCCTACACCTGCGCCTGCACCGATCACCAACCAAACCAAAATCATATATGACTGTGATATATATTTTTGCATTATTGTACCACTGTCGGTATCGTTTATATGAATTAGCTTTTGGAAAATAACCGTAACATTATTAAGTGGACCATATATACTTCCCCAAGCCCCAATACAACCGTAATCATAAAGAAGGTCATGGGGCCTACCCTCAAATAAGCAAACAACGGAAACAGCGGTTTCCAAAAGAAATGCTAACGCAAATATCCACAAAACGCTGAACAACACGCCGTCAACCACGGTATTTGCCTGTGAATTTATAAACATAAATATCGAATACATAATAATTCCCAAGCCTAAAGAAGCAAAGAAATAGGGTATCATATACTCGAGGGCAAAACAGTCGGTATTTATCAAATAATATATATATGAAGTAAAAAAGCACACCGAATGAATAGCGGTTATCTGAAGGATACCCGAGAGATAATGAGCGGTCGCCATTTTCCCGCGCTTGATCGGGAATGAATAAAGGGCATCAAGATTTCTGCGTTTTTTGAATCCGGCAAGCTCAATTATTGGAATGATACCGCAAACAAATCCGAGCACCGTGGAAATTTCACCAAGGTTCGTGACGCGATTATCGTGCACCGTCCCATCATTATCCACCCAATATGTCCGTTCATTTATCCCGGAATACATACTTGCACACACCACAGCCAATGCGATAAGAGTAAATATAACCGTCCTAAGAATAGATTTCTTCGTTATATAACCGAAATATCTTCCGAAGGTCTTCATTATCCTACCTCCTTTCCGTAGCCTCTGCGCTCAACCTCGCAGATGAACATTTCCTCAAAGTCCATGGGCATCTGCTCGATGACCGTAGGCGAAAGCGCCTCAAGCGCTTCTCTCATTTCATCGTCGTTTCCCTCAAGCACGATGCGGACAAATCTGCCCGTCTGTTCAAGAGACACCTGCGGCAACCCTTCAAATGCGTTTTCGGGAATGCCGTCGGCAAATGCCAGCTGGAATTTGCAGAAGCTGCCAACTCTATCGGCAATACTTCCCGAGGATGCCACCTTTTGGTTATCTAACAGAATATATGAATCGCAAAAATCCTCAAGCTCGCGGAGCGAGTGGCTGGAGATAATAACCGTCGTGCCATCCTCCTCAACCGCGCGATTTATTGCTCTCTTGAAAGCAAGACGCGCCAAGGGATCGAGTCCGTCAAAGGCTTCGTCAAGCAGCAGATACTTAGGTCTCACCGAAAGAGCCAAAGCAACGTAAAGCTGACGTCTCATACCCTTTGAAAAATTGCGTATCGGTTTCTTTTCGTTAAGAGAAAACTCCTTCATATATTTTTCGAATACAAATCTGTCCATTTTGGGATAGAATACCTTATACATTTCGTAAAGGCTCTTTCCCGTGGTGTGCGACGTAAAATACGGGTCGTCGGGAAGAAAGAATATCTTTTTGCCCGCGCTCTCCTCGCTCACTTTTTCGCCGTCGCAGAGTATTTCGCCCGTCTTTGCGGTATAAACACCCGAGATAAGGCGCAAAAGCGTGCTCTTTCCCGCGCCGTTAATACCAACGAGCCCGGTAACGGAGCCCTCCGCGACTGTAAAATCAACTCTGTCAAGCACCTTCTTTTTTCCAAAGCCGAAGGATAGATCCTTTACCTCGATCATTCCTCATACACCTCCTCTATCCATTTCAAAACAGTTTTTTTGTCGATTCCCTTTTCTCTCAAAGCGCGTATCACGATTTTCCCGTCTGCAAGCTCTCCCTTCTCTCGCCCTGCGGCAGCTTCTTGTCCAAAAATAACAAAAGCTCCCTTTTTGGGTAATGCCATTATATACCCCTCTTCTTCAAGCAGATGATAAGCCCTTGCAATAGTGTTTGGGTTAACGCCAAGCTCCTCGGCGGCTTCTCTGACCGACGGTAGCTTTTCGCCGTTCTTAATAATGCCAAGCCGTATATATTCACGATATCTTTCAGCTATCTCAATATATACGTCCTGCTTGCCCGAAAAATTAAATCGCATAGAACCACTCCCTTCGTCGAATTATCGTTCAAACTGCATTATCTGTATTAACTGTTACAACTGTATTATAGCACTACATAGATACAATGTCAATAGGTTTTATTAAAAAGTCCAAAAAAAACAGCGAGCCATTCCCAAAAGTGGGAAAAGGCTCGCATTTTTTAATATTTAATTAGCCCTTAGCGGGAAGTCCGCTCGTAACGACCACGGGAATTACCTTTTCGGTCTTGTTTCCGGTAGAATCCGTTGCGGTAACAGTCAAGGTGTGCTCTCCCTCGGTAAGTCTGCCTCTCGAATCAAGCGCACCGTCGCTCCATGTGAGAGTAGGCTTGATTTCACCGTCTCTGTCATCCTGCGCGGTAACGGTAAGCACCGGTCTCATCCCTGTGTTTGCATAGAGCTTTGCAGGCAATTCGCAAAGCTCGGGTGCCGTCGTATCCTTAGCTTCAACCTTGAGCACAAATTCAATATCTGTAGAATTTCCCGCCTTGTCGGTGAATCTTACAATACAAGTGTGCTCTCCCTCGAGAAGAAGTCCGTTTTCGTCAACAGCGCCATCGCCGAAGATATATTCGGGCGCAATGCTTGCGTTGTCCTTCCAGTCGTATGCGGTAGCTTCAGTTGAGAAGATCTTTCCTGCGGTGGTATTTATTTCGTTATCTCCCTCGTAGCTGATAACGGGAGGCGTAGTGTCAAGCTCAACGGTTATAGAATCGATGTACGCTGTGCCAATATTACTTCCTCTGAAGCAGAAGTTGACGGGCTTGCAGTAGCCGTTTCCGTCGTCAAATACGCTGAAATTTCTCTCCGATGTATTAAAATTCTGGGTCCTGTCGAGCACGACCTCAACCCATTTTCCCGTAGCTCCGGGATTTGCAAGCATTATCCAAGAGGTTTTGCTGTCATTTGTAATGCGCACACCGTCAGTCTTGGTTCCTTCAGGGCACCAAACTCTGAAGGTTATTCTTTCGATATCGTCGACCCTGATGTTTGTAAGATCAAGTCCGATGCTGGCGCCGTTAGCGGTAGCATCAAGAGCTAATACCCAGCCCGAATATCCTGCGGGAACACCCGCAGCTGCGGCCTGCTCCTCGTTCATCATTTTGAAGCTCGTATAACCGTATACCGTGCCGACGTTGTCATCCTCGCCGTAAGGGATCTCCTCCCTGCCCATGCCGTCCTCGAAGGTATAATAGGGCTTGGCATCGGTAGCATACACGCTGACGAAAGAGAGTGCGATCGCTGCTACGAGAATAAAGGAAAGTATGATTTTCTTCATATCACTTTACCTCCTCGAGCATAATGTCTCGGATGCTCTGGATCTCCTCGGGTGTGATTCCGATGGAAAGAAGATAATTTTCGGTCTTTTCGGCGAAGCTGTCGCCCTCATAATTGCTGCTGATATAATCGTAAGTCTGCTTGATATTGTTTCTGATCGCCTCAATGCCCGCGTTGTCCAGCGTGCCGGTAACAGAGAATATCGAGACCTCGTAATCCTTCATCAGATCGTTGAATTTTACACCCAGAAGTCCCTCGATAACCATCGCAAGAGTTCCGGTACGGTCACGTCCGAGAGAACAGTGGATGTAGATAGGATAATTGTCGGGATTTGCAAAAACTCTTATCTCCTGCGCAAATACCGCCTTGCCCTCTTCGGTATTTATTCCCATATCGCCGACGTAGTATCTTCCGTTAATGTTTACGTAATTGATATCCTCGCCAAGAGGAGAGCTGCTTCCCGCGCCACCCTCACCGGGAGTTCTGAGGTCAAGATCGGTGGTAATTCCGATAACGTTGCGGAAATATTCCTTCCCCTCTTCGGTGATGCCTTCAAGCTTGCCGCCGCGGTAGATCATTCCCTGCTTTACGCGGCATCCGTTAGTTGTCTCAAATCCTCCGATGTCACGGGTGTTACTCACACCATCGATCTTAAAGCAACGGGGGTCTTCTGCGGTGGTAAAGCTACGGGTATGGACCGAACTCATGTTGAATTCTCCGCCGTCCTCGGTCAGTTCGGTATATAATACGAACCAATAATATTTCGTGCCCGTATAAAGATGCGACAGAGTCAAGGAATTGGTGTTGACAAGATAGCTCTCGGTTTTGTCCGCGGCAAAATCCTTGTCGGTGGAGATAAAGAGTCTGTAATAATCCGCAGCTTCGTCTGCTTCCCAGCTGAAAGTCAACGAATTGGGATAATAAATATCCTCGTGTCTGTAATAAGGGCTGGAATCGGTCTTGCCGAATTTGTATGTGTTCCACCAAGTGTGGACCTCGTCGTTTGCAAGAACTACCCTTGCTCCGTCCTCGGGATATATCATACCAACAATTACCTCACTTTCTTCGGTCTCTTCGTCCTCGGTGTCAGCCGAGCTCTCGGTGGATTCAAGGCTCTCTATGTCAGATGAAGACGACTCTTCTTTTTCGGTCTCGTTGCCCGTACAGCAAACGAGAGAAAGCATTGTTATAAGTGCAAGAAAAACGACAAGTAATTTTTTCATCATATTGCCCTTCCTCATTTCCATTATGTTTTACTGCTTCATGGTCATCTCGCCGTAGGAAGGCAGGGGCCAGAGCGCCGAGGGAACGATGCCCTCCATCTCGTCCACCGCCTCACGGAGCTTCACCATAAGCGGAATTACGTTGTTCTTGTATGCCAAGGCAGAGTCCATATACTTTCTTGTTCTCGCCCTTTCCGCATAAGCGGAATCAGCCGCAGCCTTAAGCCTTTCAGCCAGATCGTATGCCCTCGCGTTAAGGTCAGAAAGCTTCAGAATGACCGTTTTTTCAAGTCTCGCACCGTTGGGATTGTCAAGCACCTTGATCTTGTTCTTTGCGATCTCGGCAATTCGTCCGATATATTCCTCCACCGCGGGGATTATCTTCTTATTGGCGATATCCACCATAGTCTTCGCCTCAATGTCAATGACCTTGGAGTAGTTTTCAAAGAGGATATCCTCTCTCGCGCGAAGCTCCACCTCGCTCATAACGCCGAATTCGGTAAAGAGATCTATATTCTTCTGCTCGGTGAGACAAGAGAACGCGTCAACGCTGGTGCGGAGATTAAGCAATCCCCTCTTCTCTGCCTCGGCAGGCCACTTGGACGAGTATCCGTTGCCGTTGAATATGATGCGTCTGTGCTCCTTGAAGGCCTTCTTGATAAGTGCCCTTGCCGCAATCTCAACATCCTCAGAGCCTTCAAGCGCATCGGCAAAATCACGGCAAACCTTTGCAACGGCGGTGTTTATCATAACGTTTGCCATGGCAATGTTTTGTGACGAGCCCACCATTCTGAACTCAAACTTGTTGCCCGTAAAAGCAAAGGGGGACGTGCGGTTTCGGTCGGTGGAATCGTAACGGAAGGTAGGAACGCTGGGTACACCCAGATCCATCGTCTTCTTATCCCTGTCAATATAATTGGAATCGTCGGCAATTGCGTCGATAAGCTCCTCCAGCTCGTCACCAAGGAAGATTGAAACGATAGCGGGGGGCGCCTCGTCAGCACCCAAGCGATGATCGTTTCCGGGAGTTGCCGCCGAAAGGCGAATAAGATCCTGATAATCGTCAACCGCCTCGATGACCGCCGCAAGGAAGATCAGAAACTGGGTATTTGATGCAGGATTTTTGCCCGGATTGAGAAGATTTTTGCCGGTATCGGTACCGATAGACCAGTTATTGTGCTTACCCGAGCCGTTGATGCCCGCATAAGGCTTTTCGTGAAGCAGACAGACAAGCCCGTGTCTTTCCGCAACCGTTTTCATGGTCTCCATAATAACCAGATTCTGGTCAACCGCCACGTTTGTGGTGGAGAAAATGGGAGCCAGCTCGTGCTGAGAGGGTGCTACCTCGTTGTGCTTTGTCTTGGACGTGATACCAAGCTTCCAAAGCTCGCGGTCAAGCTCCTCCATATATTTGCCGATCTTGGTCTTTAAGTGACCGTAATAGTGATCCTCAAGCTGCTGACCCTTGGGGGCAGGCGAGCCGAAAAGCGTTCTTCCGGTGTAAAGCAGATCGTCGCGCTTGTCGTAATATTCTTTGTTTATAAGGAAATATTCCTGCTCCGCGCCAACCGAGGTGTTAACTCTCGTTGCGGTGGTATCACCGAAGAGCGCAAGAATACGAAGCGCCTGCTCGCTGACCGCGTCCATAGAACGGAGAAGCGGTGTTTTGGTATCAAGCGCGTCACCGGTATATGAGCAGAAGACCGTGGGTATGTAGAGCGTTCCGTCCTTTATAAAGGCATAGGAGGAAGGATCCCAAGCGGTATATCCGCGAGCGTTACAGGTCTTGCGAAGACCGCCCGAGGGGAAGGACGACGCGTCGCTCTCACCCTTTATAAGCTCCTTGCCCGAAAATTCCATAACCACCTTGTCACCGCCGATGGGCGAGATAAAGGAATCGTGCTTCTCTGCCGTCACGCTGGTCAGGGGCTGGAACCAATGAGTATAGTGAGTCGCGCCCTTTTCGGTCGCCCAGTCCTTCATTGCGTTCGCCACCACGTTGGCTATAGAAACGTCTATCATCTTACCGGTCTGGATCGTCTCGGTAAGCGACTTGTAAACGTCCTTTGGAAGTCTCTGGCGCATGACCGCGTCGTTGAATACCATACAGCCGAATATTTCGGGAATATTTGTCATATAATTCTCCAATCTACTTAAAGCTTATGAAAAATCTTTAAGTATAAATATTATCTCATTTTATATTATACCTTTGAAACCGAAATTTGTCAAGAAAATTAATTAAAATACTCATTTTTTAAAAATGCACAAAAAATTTATAAAAACTATTGCTTTTTTGTGTAAAGTGTGTTATAATATATGAGTGGGCTGAAAATTTAATCCTTAGCCGTATCATCTCGCCCCAAAATAACCGCTTAAATAATAAGTGCAGCTTTCTGTGTTTCTGTATCAAACACAGCAGGCTGCTTTTTTGACCGAATATTGATCAGACTTAATAACCGAAAAAACCGAAAATTGCAAGAAAGGAATACTTATGAACAAGAAATACAGATTATCGACCGCACTCGACGTGGATGACCTCTTGATGGAATGCACGTCCTACGCCATGCGCTTAGCAAACGAAAAATACGGCTTTGACCCGCCTATGACGATCTATGAAAAGGATCGCTGGGGCAAGAGCGGCACTCGCGCCGACACTATCTATCCCTACTTCTCCGACCCCGAATTTTACCGTACCCAACCGGTATACGAGGGGGCACACGAATTCGTACGCAAGCTCTCTCAGCTTACCGAGGTGTATATCTGCACCGCAGTTCCCCCCGAGTTTATGGGCATCCGCGCCCAGAGAATTCTTGAGGAATTCCCCGAGATCCCCCAAGACCACATCTATATGGGCTCGCGCAAGGACAAGATACACACCGACATTCTCTTCGACGACGGACTCCATAACATCCTCAATTCGGGCGCAAAATACCCGATCCTTATGCGCCGCCCCTGGAACGCTGAGTCCACGGGAATGCTCGCCGTCAACACCTACGACGAATTTCTGAAGGTGGTTGAGGTCATCGCGGAAAGCTATGCTCCCAAGGCAAGCGCAAGCGAGCCGGTAGATCACGACATAGTGGTGCTGGTAGGCCCCTCGGGAAGCGGAAAATCCAAGATAGCAACAAGGCTTTTAAATAAAGTGGATTCCTACGAAAAGCTGGTCAGCTACACCACAAAGGACCCCACCGCCGTTGAGGAAAACGATTGGTATAATTACGTTTCGGTAGAAAAATTCCGCGAAATGTTTGAAAACGGCGAAATGTTCGAGTCCACCATGTATTCGGGACACAGCTACGGCTCGCGCAAATCCGACGTAGAAAAGATCCTCTCGGGCGGCAAGAAGGTGCTTACCACCATGGATATATGCGGCGCGATGTCTCTGAAGACCCACTTCAAAAACGTGGTCGCCATATACTTCAAGAGAGACAAAAAGGCGCTGATGAAAAACATCCTGCGCAAAAATTCCTCTATTGAGGATAAGGTAAACCGCCTCTGCGCCATCGATTACGAGGACCAGAACGGCGAGCTTTGCGACTACGTCGTGGAATTCAGATCCTACGACGAAGCCTTCGATCAGCTCTGCCGCATCTTAGGCACCTGCAGCTGCAATAAATAACCGAGTCGGCTAAATTAAATAAAAACGGATACTCATTACCTAAAAGTTTTGAGTATCCGTTTATTTCTGTGTGCGGTGTTATTGCAAATATCCCTAAAAAATTCTTGCTCCGTCAGCCCGTACCCAAAGGTTTGGACTGACGATTCCACTTAGATTATGTATTGTTTATACTGTTTTTTGCGATGAATTCCGAATTTTTGAAACGATACTGATTGAAAACAAAAATATGTGCAATGCGATAGCGCATATGGGGAAAATGAGCAATGCCAATTCGATCCACACAAAATAATCGAGATTATAGTTTCCCGTTGCAAGCAAAATTCCTAATGTAATTTCTGTTAAAACAGAAAAAATCATCAATGCGCTTAAAATTATACTAGCTGTTTTTTTATTAGAGATGCTTGACAACAAATGCTTTAGTCCAAAGAAAAGCTCAACTTCGCAAAATACCGCAAGGGCATAAATAATTAAAACAAAGGGTAAAGTTAAAGCATAACCCAATTTGTCCCCTGAGTTGTTAGCCGTGGCAAGCTCCTGAGGAAACAAAAAGAAGAAAGTGTATACGGTGGTTATAAGGAAAACGGCTAATAATATGAACAGTAAAATTTTAATAGTTAATCTCATTTTTATAACCTCACTGATAATTACCCATGTTGTTCAACCCATCTCTTATGCTACACATAAAATTATATGTATCATGATGTTGGGATTCGATTGATTGAGCATCTAAACGATCGAATATTTTTGATTGAATTGTATTGTAACTAATATGTTCTAAAAAGATATGCGCACGAGAATTGTTTCCATTTATCAAAGTATAATATTCATTTGTTGCAGATAAAATATCATTCCCATCAATAATTAATTGATATATATTTTCAGCGTCAAGATCAGCTTGATAATCGTCATCACCAATGACTGTCGTTCCATTACCAACTATTAATGTACAATCACCAAGCCAACCAGCTAAATGTGAAACATCTTCATCAGAACAAAATGTTCCAATATTTGAAAATATACCATCCTTATTCAAATTATAGGCTAAACGTGAGGACAGAGTAATTTGCATATGAGCAAAATCAAGTATATTTTGAGTTTCATCAGCATTACGGTGTTGTCTGATAATTGCGTCACTGAGCATTGTATATTCACTTTCGGAATAATTTAAAGTGTTCACAAAATAATCTTCTTCGTTCCCCGAATAGACAGCTCCCGCAACATCATTCCATTTAAATGCGGAGGTATAACTTGATTCATCGTTGGCATATACAATACCGCCAAGCAGTCTCGAATATCTCCAAGAGTTTAATGTATACCCATCATTAGAATATAAATTATTTATACGCTCGTATAAACCATATATTAATATGGCTTCATCTATGCTAAATTCAAACGAATCAACCATTTCGTTCATATATGTGTTTATAAATATCGTGAATTGATAAGTTGCACCCAATACCTTGTGTGTAGCTATTACTGTTGCTGAACCAGCAGCAAGCGCGGTAATTTCTCCCGTTTCATTATTAACGCGTACATATTCCTCGCCCTGCGTTACGGTGTAAGTATAATCGGTAACGTTCGTTTTGTTGATCGGGCAATCGGTTAGGATATTTGCAAATTCTTTATCGTCAACATCTAAGGCAATATCCTCAAAGCTCACGTTCTCAAAAAGCTGCCACTCGTCACGGAAATTATAATCCTCGCTATAGGCAAGTGTCGTCAGATTTTCACCGCTTCCGCTTGAAATAGAAGGAGTTGACAAGACGAGTGATGTCGAAAGTGCCTTACACACAAGTATCAGTCTACCAAAGCTCGTCCTCTCAAATTTCCAAAGAGAATAATCGTCAAGCGTGCTTGTCTGCTTAATTATAGTGTTTGTTGTTGAATCAACGGCTATATATTTATTACTGTATACGGATTTTATTCTTACAAAGCCTTCACCGCCGGAGACATGCTCGATTTTCCATTTCTTTTGATCGGCTGTGCTGAATGACCACTGCTGAATTATCGCACCTTCGTCGGTAGAGGGACCTTCGATATCAATATACTTTTTTGTAGCACTGTTTTGTATGAAATAAGTACCCTCTTGAGGAATTATCTGAAAATAGGAATAGGCTGTATCTACGGAAGGCTCGGTATATCCTTCGAGTATCATTGAATATATCGTTGCTTTTCCAGGGCTCAGTGCTTCAAAGCTCATTGTAAATGTTGTAAAATCAAAGCTTGTTGAGATTATTGCACTCGAATTAGCTGCCTCGCGCTTAAAGGGAGTATTCGCGCCTATTTTTGTCGTCCAGGTAGTACAACTCATCGTGCCCGTAGTGCCAACGGGTATTCCTACGGTTTTCCAAGATGGGGAGTAAGAAAACGAAGTACCGCCCCTGTCCGCTCCGGTATATTTGTACATCTGCCATTTAGCGCGAGAGCCCGCTTCGCTTGCGGTGCGCTTTATCAGATAGGAGTCGGGCGCGCCCGAGAGCCCCGATGCAGTGGAGTTTTGTGCGCTGATAGCGTAGGAGCTGCCGTATGGCTTTATGATATAATTGCCGTTTTCGCAGGTTATTGTAAAGCAGCTGGCGTCAGGAACCTCTTCATCAACGGTAGGTATTTCCTTGGTTATTACCTCGTTATCGACAAAGCCGAAGGAGAGCCTGTTGTTGAGCATAAGTCTGATAACGTAAAGTCCGTTGCTTTTTCTCGATATTTTAAATAAGCCTGCGCGGTCAAACAATGAGGTTGAAGCAGGGTTAACGGAATATGCGTACTGCTGAACGTGATAGCCTGCGTCGGTCTTGCTCTGCTCAATATCCATCCACAAGCCCGCATTTCCTAAGTTTTTCAGAGAATATACGCCGTCGGGAACGACTGCCGAGGTTATTTGCGTATAATCAGAGCTGGTATCGCCGTCAGAAGGACCGAAATCCTCCATAGTTGGGTCTTTGATTCTCGAATTGCCGGGCATTTCCGGTTCGATAAACTCAAAAACTATAGTTTCGGTTTCTTCGTTTTCCGTATCGGAAGGGATTTCACTTTCCGAAGTTGCCTCAACGGATTCCGAAGAGCCTTCTTCTAAGGTTTCCGCCGTCTCGGTTTCAGTATTTTCTTCTCCTGTCTCTATCTCATCTGCAAATGCTGCGAGGGGGATAAAAGAGACAAGCATCAGGGTTGCCAATATAATAGCAAAAAGTTTAATAGTCTTTTTCATAATTTCTGTCCTTTCGTCAATTTTAAATATATTTAAAATCCGTCTTAACCCGCATCAGCGAGCATAACTGCGAAAGAGCAGAGGGATATTTCTATGCATCTTGTTGATGGGCTTATTTTTCATTTCGTTATCCCTCCTTATATGAAAAAGTTTTGTATCTATATACATTATAGCATACACAATACGCTTTGTCAATGAAGCGCAGTTCGTATATGCGAATTTCTGCTTTTTGTACAAAACAATGGTGATTTATTTGAATAAATCAAACAAATATTTTTACCTCACCCTATATAACAAAAAAATCCCGATTTTGTGACACGTTTTTTGAACTGTTTACAAATTGTTTACAATCACAAATAAAAAAACAAGCAAAAGCACCGCTCAAACGGTACTCCTGCCTGTTTTCATATTATCAAGAAACGTTATTGCGACGTTTCGCCAAAGCTTCCGCCTACACCGATCAAGCTGAGGTGATCACACTATTTTATCAGCATCATAAGCCCGGTCTCGGCATATCTGTCCTGCGGCGTTTTCTTGTTCCCACTACCCGTATACGGCGCGACCCACTCGAAATTGTACTTGTCCGCATCGGCAAGCGAATACTCTCCGATACACTGTAGCTCATAAGGGCTGAAGCAGAAATGATAATTTCTGTGCTGACGGTAATCAAGGCTCCAGTATTTCGCGTGATAGTCGGTGACCCACTCGGGCTGACGGTATATAGCGTCCCGGTCATGAACGATCTCATCGACAGACATAAACCTACCGTTTTCATCAATGCAGAACATTCCGCACCTGGGATCGAAATAAGCCCATCCACCCTCAAAATATATTTCGTTGGTAACGTGCCCCGCTCCGATATGGAAAACTATTCTTCCCGGAATTCCCTGCGTCTCGCAAAGTGCCACCATAACTCTGGCGACTCTCTCGCAGAACCATTCGCTCTTTTTGATAAGCTCCTCCTCGGTGCCCCCGTAAAAATAGTCGGCTCCTCCTACTCTCTCGTGCATATCGCGGATATAGCAAAGAATGGCAAGCACCCTTTCGCGCTCGGTTTCAAGTCCTTGACAGATCTCGTCTCCGAGCTTATCGAGAACCGGACGTGTTCCTCTTACGTATCGGCATTTCGGCGCTTCGCCGCCGTAAAGATACGCCCTCGTTTCATCGCAAAGCAAGATATGAGATCTCATTCTCTGAAATTCCACGTTTTCTCCCCAGGCGTATTCCATCCAATCCCATGCGGCAAGATAACACTCTCTTTCGATGCCCTCAAGTCTGTCGGCTATATTCTTGCCGGTATAAGCGGTAACGTCAAGCATTTTATGCCTCTTTCCGTCCAAACGACCTTTATTTTCTTCAGTATACCACAAAAGCCGCTCGGAATCAACTCTAAAATCGGGACATTTTCAAAATATCAGCCCACAACTATAACCGAGACCGAAATATCGTCTCTCTCCTCTCCCTCGGGCGCATTTTTCAAAGCCTCGCTGAGTATCTCCTCCTTCAGTCTCTCGCAAAGCTCCTCACCCACCGTCACCGTCCTTCTCGAATTCGTCATATACGCGCAAAGATATTCCACAAGCCAAGGGCAATCGTCGCTGTCGTGACAGCAGCCGTCGCTCATCATCACGATAACGTCGCCCTTTTTCGTGTCAAACTTCGTGATCCTCGCGTCTGCATCCTTGATAATGCCCACCGGCATCGTCCTTGAGCTTATCTTGTATACGGTGCCCTCTCTCGCAATATAAGTCGGTGCCGCGCCGCTCTTTATAAATGCCGCACTTCCCCGCATAAGATCAAGCTCCAATAAGTCCACCGTCGCCGAGCATTCGTCTCCCCAGCCCATATTTTCGGAGCGTATAACGTTGTTGAGCATCCGGAGGGTAATATCCGCTCTGTTTCCCGCCGAAAGCATCTTTTCAATAAACATGGCGCAGACTCCCGAGGTATATGCCGCCGTAGCTCCGCTTCCCATTCCGTCGCTTATAAGAGAATAAAAGTAAGAATTGTCGGTAATAAACGCCTCGGTCATATCACCGCAGAGCTCCTCTTCTCCAAAAAGATCAACATATCCCTCTTCATTCTTTTCGTCATATCTTTTTCCCGAGCCCGATATTCTTCCGTGAGCACAGCTTGCCTTCACACCGGGTCTTGAATGCATAACCATCACGTTTCCGTCCTTGCCCACCTCAATGACCGGCAAGGTCAGCTCGGCTTCAAGCATCTCGCCCACCTTGGCGCAGATCTCCTTAGCCTTCTCCGCGCTCAGGCTGTCGATCCCCTCCACACCCTTGGCAACGATGTGACGGCAACGCTTTCCGTAAACCACGACCCCCTTCAGATTTATCCCCGAAGCATAAAGATATTCGAAGATCTTGTCACCGAGAGCCAGATCGCATTCGTACTCCTCACAGTCTCCCGTAAGCGCGTCCTTCAGTATCGAGGTTATATCGTCGTAATTAGATGCAAAGAAATTGGCTCTGCCGCCGTCTATCACCCTTTCCGTGGCTTTGGCGGTCATATCGTTGATCTCTGAGGCTATCCGCTCCCGTCTGTGACAAACCGAAGAAAACTCCTCCGTAAAATCGTTTTCGGTCACAGAGCCGTTTACGTAAAGTGCATTCGATACCCTCTTCACCGCATCAAGCGTCCGCGACATATCGGGTCCCCAGCAGCGCTCCCTCTCTCTGCACCCCTCGCAGGATTTCTCAAATGCGGCATCGGTTATCTTTCTGATTCCAAGAACGTCGGAGCGGCGGTATCGGTTGCTCAGCTTATAAAATGTCTCGGAAAGCGACGAAAATGTGTCGGAAAGCACCGCCAGCCGTTCCTTCACCGCCGCGTTTTTATTCTGCTCGGTCACCGCCGCGGCAAAATATATCCCCTCTGCCACCGTTCCTCTTTTAAAGGGCGCGCTCATCATTTCTCTGTATTTATCCGCCAGCATATAAATAGGTATTGCCAGAAGCATCGGGGGCAGGACGCGCACAAGTCCTCTCTCGCCGCCGATGTAATAGCACCACACAAGAGCAAGACCGCATACGGCGGCAATTCCCGCGTTGCGCTTGACCGCGGAAATAAGGCAAAATATTACCGCAGAAAGCACCAGCAAGGGCAGATACGTAAGCTCAAAAGCCAAGCCGCAGATCAGCGCCGCCGCACACCCAAGCACTATTCCCTCGCAGGAGCAGACGTAAAGGGTTATAGCGGTTGCTAAAGAAGGAGCAAGAGGCATCCCGAGCACACTTGCATCCCGTGCGCCGTAAACCACCAGGAAAAAGATAATTCCAAGCGACAAAAGCGTATATTTGCTCCGCTTAGTCTCACCCTCTCCGAACACTCCCCCAAGGGCAAGAGACGAGATCGGAGCCGCCGCCGTCAAAACAAGGGTGGCGCAGGCATCGTAGACCGAAAAATTGCTCCCGATCAGCAAAAGCACTCCGCAGATCGCGCCGCCCACCGCCGCGCAAAGCACACGGACGTATAGCTTTTCGCAAAACATATTTGATATATATGAAACTATGTAAGCATCCGCTCCCTCGCCTCCGCTCTCCGCTTTTTCGATCGCATCGCTCTTATATGGGATAATCGCCCGACTTTTCGTCCTTGCTCCCCAAAATTTATCCGAAAAGATCATTGGCAAAAGCGTTATAAGCACCCTCGCAAAAAGAATTGCCACACAAACGTATGCATATATCGGCGGCGTGCCCGATATGACCGAAAGCGCGATGCCGATCGCCGCCGCAGGAATATGCCTTCTCGGAAAGCAGGCAAGGGCTATGGAAAACGGGTATGTACCGAAATAAAACTCGATGCCACAAATAAGATAAGAAACACCAACCGAAAGCAAAAATCGCACTATGCGACTCAAGCGTCCCCTGACCTCTCTTTCCCCCTTTGCGGCAAGCCGCCCCTTAAAAAAATCCAAAAGCCTTTTGAAAATATTCGGCTTTTCATTCCGCTTTTTTTCATCTATCTCATAATTATCTCTTTCAAATCCCTTGCTTTTTTCGCTTGACTGCATTTTTTCGTCCTCTTCATTATTTCACTTTTTATCAAAAAAACCGCTGTTTTTTAGTTTTTCGATACATGTATATTATAATGGACAAGGGGCGCGGAATTTGTCGCATCTTACGGGCAAAAAACTCTTTTATTTTGTCGCAGGGTGCCGAAAATCCGCACTTTAAATTGAAAGCTGTCGCCGTCTTTGATGCATCGTGGCTTTTTCCTTGCTTTCATAGATTTTTTTGTCGAACGATTTTGAGTTTTTTTCAAAAAAGCCCTTTACAAATGCGAACACTTGTGCTATAATCAATTATATCAAACGAGAGGAGGCGACAGAATGGATCAATTCAATATCGAAGCGGTATGCTTTACCGGTCACAGATACATAGACCGCAGAGATGCCTTTGCTATCCCCACCCGTCTTAAAGCGCTTTTGACCGAGCTTATCGCAAAGGGCGCGCGCAGATTCCGTGCGGGCGGAGCTATCGGCTTTGACACCGTCGCAGCGCTTTGTGTGCTGGAGTTGAAGGAGACCTATCCCGATATCTCGCTTGAGCTCGTTCTTCCCTGCAGGGATCAGACAAGAAACTGGAGCGATCAGGACAAGACCGTCTATAATTATATCCTCTCGCAAGCGTCAAGCGTCGAATACGTCGCCGAAAGCTATACCCCTTGGTGCATGCACGAAAGAAACAGACGGCTGGTCAATGAGAGTCAGGTCTGCATAGCCTATCTCAAGCACAGTAATGGAGGCACGGCATACACGTATTCCTATGCCCTGCAAAAAAATATCGAGGTCATCAACCTCGCCGAAAAATAAAACTGAGAAATTCTGCAAAATTTCTCAGTTTTATTTTATTCGTATGCTTACCTCGCCCGACCGAACAGTAACCGTACCGCTCTCTCCGTCGGGAACAAGCAAAAGCCCTCCGTCATCGTCCACTCCAACCACTCTGCCCGAGGTTATTATCTCGCCATTTTGAAGCGCGTTGACCTCTGCTCCCTCCAGCATAAAACGCTTGCGGTAAGCCGCCATGTATTCGCGACCTTCGGGATGCGACGCATGCAGAAGTATCCTCTTTGCAATTTCAGAAATCAAAAGCTCCTCTTTTCCTTCGATATCTCCTATGGAGGACGCGATATTTTTCAGCTCGTCGGGGAAGATATCCTCTCCGATATTTATTCCAATGCCCACGATCACGGCAAAATTTCCACCGCCCACGGGAAGCGTTTCCGCCAAGATCCCCACCACCTTGCCGCGGTCATTATATATATCGTTTACCCATTTGATCTTCATTGGCTTTCCGCACACACGCTCGATCTCCTCGGCAACGATAGCGGCGGTCGCCGTGGTCACCGACACCGCGTCGGACAGACCGCCCCCCACAAAGTACAGAAGAGACATAAATATACCGCGGTCGGCTCGGCTAAGAAAGCTTCTTCCCATTCTGCCCCGCCCCGCCGTCTGCTCTCTTGCAACCAATAGACAGGGTTCACACGCACCTTCTTCCGCAAGATCCTGCGCCATCCTTTTAGCCGCAGTATTTGTGGAGTCAATAATATCAAAAACCGTAACACGGGCAAAGTCGCCCATAAGGCTTGTCAAGCGCTCGGAATTAAGCATAAGTCTCTCCTTTCTTTTGTATTAATAGGTGAATTGGTTTTTGCGGTAGAGAAGGTTTCATTCCCCTCCACACCCAAAATATTATACCATTTTTAACGTTCCGTGTCAACAGTGACGCAAAAATGCAAGAAAATTTTCAAAAAATACTTGATTTACACTTAAAAATCGGTTATTATATTACAGTATGTTTATAAAACACGAAAGGACACAAAAATGAATTTAAAAAAGCTTCTTGCAATACTTTTAGCGGCAATCATGTGCGCTACGGTATTTACCGCTTGCACACCTTCAAACAACCAGGAAAACGGCTCCGAAAGCGAGTCTACCTCCGATGATTCCAAAAAAGATCCCCCTACAGAAGACAAAAAGCCCGTCGAAAGATTCGACTATTTCAACAACGACGTAAGCCAGTTCATCTCGATCAACGTATCCGATTATAAGGGCACTACGGTAACTATTGACAAAATGTTCGAGGCAACCGACGAGGGCGTTATGGCATATATCGATATGCTTTGTAACGAATATAAGGTTCTGTCCAGCGAAAAGATAACCGACCGCCCCGTTAAAAAGGGTGACGTGGTAATGCTCTACTACGAGGGCTATAAGGACGGCGTCGCTTTTCAGGGCGGCTCCAATATGAATGACACAAAGCCCTACCAGCTCGAGATCGGTTCGGGCGCGTTTATCCCCGGATTCGAGGATGCCCTTATCGGCATCGTTCCCTCCGAAACCGGCAGAGACAATCTTGTCGACCTTAACCTCACCTTCCCCAAGGACTATCACAGTGCCGAGCTTGCAGGCAAGGACGTAGTATTCAAGGTATACATCGAATACATTTCCAAATACGTTCCCGCAGAGTACAACGAGGATTTCATTACAAAGACCCTCAAATACGAAACAAAGGACTCCGATATCAAGGCAAGCTTCGAAAAATATGTCAAGGATGAAATACTCCCGTCTATAAGAAAGACCGAAATTCTCAATTCTATCTGGGACACCCTGTTTGATAAGGCTGTGATCAAGAGCTACCCCCAGAGCGAGGTTGATTATTATTACAATTCTTACGTCGAGCAGTACGAGAGCTACAAAAAGTATTACGAGCAGTTCGGTATGAAGTTCGCAAGCCTCGACGAGTTCGTTATCCGTTACCTCGGACTTGAGGAAGGCGCGGACTGGAAAAAAGTTACTCGCGAGCAGAGCGAGATCGACGTTACTCAGAACCTCATATTCCACTATATCGCACAGCAGGAAAATATCACTCTCACCCAGACCGACTATCAGAATAGCCTTAACTATTACGTAAACTACTACAAGAATCAGGGATATAACTACACCGCGGCACAGATCGAAGAAAATTTGGGCTCAAGACTCATCAAGGAAAACGCACTCTTCGACAAGGTGCAAACCCTTCTTGCAGACTCCTGCAACGTAATATATAAGGATACCGCCGAGGAGGAACCGGAAGAGGAAACCACCGAAACCGAGACCGAAACCGAGACTGAAACCGAAACCGAGGTTGAGACCGAAGCATAATATTCCACTATAAAAAACAATCCACGCTATGGATGATGTTCTTATTGGAGAAATCGCCATAACGCAAAGTTCCCTCAGACCAATCAAACGGTTTGAGGGAACTTTATTTTATAAGCAGAAGAAACGTCTAAAGAAAAGGCTCCCTTGTGTAAAGGGAGCTGTCAGCGAAGCTGACTGAGGGATTGTTCTACAATGTGATGAATATATTCACAAACGCCTCTAAAGTTCTTATGTATTTCCGTATTCGGTATTCTGATAACTGTCAATCCGTATTCTTTAAGAAAAGCCGTTCTTTCTTCATCGTATTTCTTTCCTTCTTCCGTATAATGCCCCGAGCCGTCAAGCTCGACAACGAGCTTTGCTTCGGCACTATAGAAATCCGCAATATACTTGCCAAGAACCTTTTGACGAGAAAAGCGGACAGGATAAGTGCGCAAAAAATCATACCAAAGATGCTTTTCTTCTTTCGTCATATTCTTTCGCAGCATTTTTGCTGTTGGAACAATATCTTTGTTGTGTTTTCTCTGCATTACAATCCTTCCGTCACGCTTCGCGTGCCACCTCCCTTTACACAAGGGAGGCTTTTATAAATTCAACATTCTTCTGTATCGATTTTGTTCCATCGAGTCGAATGACTTTGCACGATAGTGCTTTCAACCATTCCTCAATTTTTTGGGGTGATCTTTTTTCTGCAAGTGAAAAAAACTTTTCTTCTTGCTCATACATATCACCGCCGGTGAGAACCCTATTGCCAAATTTATCAATGGATCTTTGCCTTATTCTTTTCATCCGTAAGTCAAGAGGAGCATCAAGATATACAACAAGAGCATAATTTTCATTGATCTCCGGAGTCATATCTCCATTAACGGCTGAGAAAACAAAACAGGGATTCTGCTTTATATCTTCTAAAAGCAACCGTTCAACTTCTTCCCTCGTTCTTGATGAGGCATAGGGATTATCGGTAGATGTAAAATAATATTGTTCTATATCAATATGCTTGAAGTTTAATTCCTTAGCAAGCGCAACGGCAAGTGTTGTTTTACCACTTCCATTCAGTCCACACACGCATATTCCGCATCTCATACGTTTTTCATTTATCTATCGACCTTCTTATCTCCCCGTACATATAAAGCGAGCCGAGACAAACAATAGGTCTGCCGCTCTCTCTTCCCCATTTCATTGCGGCGGCAACTGCTTCGTCAACCGTGTCGAAGGAAGATGCGCTTACTCCCAATCTCTCAAATACCTCCGCATACTCCGAAGCCTTCAGCGCCCTCGGATTATCGGGAGTCAGACAGAAAACCGTGTCCGCAACCTCAGCGATGCGACCTGCCATATATCTGTAATCCTTGTCCGCCATAACTCCGGTGACTATTCCGACCCTTTCGTCAAAATACTGCTTTACGCTTGCCACCGCTCCGTCGATTCCCTCGGGATTGTGCCCTCCGTCCGCGATAATCAGAGGGGATTTGTTAATTATCTCAAATCTCGCATGCCAAACCACGCTTGCAAGTCCCGCCTTAACAGAGTCCTCGCTTATCTTAATGCCGAGATCGCGAAGAATGTCTATCGCCGTCAGCACGTTTGAAGCGTTCAAGGGCTGATATGAGCCGAGAAGCGGAATGTGCATGCCTGTATGCGCACCAAAATCAAAATCGGTGCCGCCAAGGGTCATATTCTTAATATTCATTTTCGAGCGGTCGATCTTTGCAAAGAAAGCGCCGACCTCTTCAGCCCTTTCCTTAATAACTCGCTCAGCACCCTCGTGCGATCCGCACCACAGCACCGGAACGCCGCTCCTTATGATCCCCGCCTTCTCGGCGGCAATCTTTTCCTCGGTGTCGCCAAGAATAGCGACGTGATCAAGAGCGATTCCCGTAATGACCGAAAGAATAGGAGTTTTAATTATATTGGTAGCATCAAGCCTGCCGCCAAGCCCGCACTCAAGCACCACGTAGTCGCATTTCTTTTCAGCAAAATACAAGAACGCAAGAGCAGTTATCAGCTCAAATTCGGTGGGCTTGTCCTCCATAGCGTCGGCTATCGGCTTGACTCTTTCAACCAAAGAGCAAAGCTCGATCTCGGAAATATTCTCGCCGTCAAACCTCATTCTCTCGCCAAATTCCATTATATAAGGAGAGGTGAAAAGTCCGACTCTGTACCCTTCCGCGCGCAAAACGCTGTCCAGCATAGAGCAGAACGAGCCCTTGCCGTTAGTTCCCGCCACGTGTATGAAGCTCAAGGAATCCTGGGGATCGCCGAGAGCGTGACAAAGTGTCTTCACGCGCTCAAGCCCGGGATTGCAAAACATCCAGTTCACCGAATGGATATATTCAATAGCTTCATTGTAATTCATTCATTCAATTCTCCATTCCCAATTGCCGTTTGATGGCATTGTTTTTAATAAGCAGATAGATCAGCGCAGTTTCAAGCACCGCAACGATAACGTAATTTAAAAGTCTCCAGAGCATAACCTCAAAAAACGGCATGTTGTAATAGCTTGCAAGACCTACCGTTTTTATAACCACCGAGCCTAAGATATGAGGCACGGTCACGGAGATAACCGTTCTCGGAAGCAGTGGCATTTTTCGGCAGATGAAAAAGAGCATTCCGCCGCAAAGACCGATAATCGCCGCGCCGAGAGTGACCGCGGGATTTACGGTATACGCCATCATAACACAACCGATAAGGTCTGCCGCAATGCCAACCGCAACTCCGACGGCAGGGCCGAATGCCATGCCCGCGATAAATATCGGCAGATTTTCAAGGCTGAAGCGCATTACCTCGCCAACGGGTATTTGCAGATATTTTCCGAAAACAATACTCAGCGCCACCAAAAGCGCCGCAGTAACCAGCACCTTCAAGCTTCCGAAAAGAGCTATCTTTTGTTCTTTTTTCTTTTTTGACATAAAAAATCTCCTTTCCTCGCAGCATATGGCAGGAAAGGAGAGCAATGCTCTTTTATTGCCGTATGAAGCGGGATGCAAGACTCTGACCGCAACAAACCCCTCGATGTCCTTTTAACAAAGCTGTCTGTTTTCGTCCGACCGGCAACTCCCCGTCCCGTCGGCACTTTACGCCAAAATCTTTACTCTTCTTTCGCGCACACGAGTGCGACTGACAAATAATATTATACCACGCTTTGAGCCTTTGTCAAGGGGCACTTTTTATTTTGCACTTTTTTTATAAAAATTTCCTTCCGCCATTGAAAAATCGCTTGTGCTATGCTATAATTATTATGTTGCAATTTTAATTTGATTATCTCGCCGGATAAGAGG
>JBGVHJ010000031.1:0-2393 GCA_045122255.1 Eubacteriales bacterium
TGTCTTAAAAGATTTTCACCAATAGCGTTATTCTAAAAGGGATTGTTATGGGTGAGGTCGGTTGTAAAGCCATCTTATAAATCTGCAAATGATCTCCTCATCCACCGCGTTGCGGTCCCCCTTCTCCGCTGGAGAAGGCTAACCGACAAATCAAAATTTGAAAAAGAAAAAAGGAAGACTTTCATCTTCCTTGAATTCTTTCATTAAACCTCGGCAACTTCCTCGACGGGCTGAATGAAGTCCTCGGGGTGAGTGAGAGCCTCCTCGTAAGCGGCAAGAACCTGCTGCTCGAGAGCGCCTCTGAACTGAGAGTTAATGGGATGTACAATATCGCGGTAGGTGTCATCGGGGTTTTTTCTGCTGGGCATTACGATAAAGAATTTTTCGCGAGCGTTGATTACCTTGATGTCGTGAACCGCAAGCTGGCCGTCGAACGTTACCGAAACGATTGCCTTCATAGGTCCTTCCTGGAAAAGCTTTCTGATTTTGATATCAGTGATCTGCATAAGTGACCTCCACAGTTTTGCATAAAACTTTTATGCATACAATTATAAATATATTTTGTGACGGCTATTCAAAGAAATTGTAATATTTTTGTGAAGGTTGGTATTTTAAACAAAAAAATATGCGGTTTTTTGTTTAAAAAATCAAAATTCATAAAACTTGTGTCGGATTTTCGGATAGAAACGAGACGCGTGAAGGCTATTTATAGTCTGAAATTTGCTTAAAGCATTTTGCTTTGAAGCTTGTACAG
The DNA here is from genome assembly GCA_045122255.1 of Eubacteriales bacterium. GTDB lineage: Bacteria > Bacillota > Clostridia > Oscillospirales > CAG-272 > SVTX01. Next base: position 755 of record JBGVHJ010000031.1, read on the forward strand.
GGCAAAATCCATTGATTATTATTTGTGCCGCCTGCGGGGCTACCCTTTTTGGCGGCGGAACGGAGATATTATGTCTACACCCAACACCCATTTCGGAAGCGAAAGGATCAGCGAAATAATGGCGCGCTGCCAAAATAAGGACGTATTTTTCATCGGCGCGGGAGGAATAATGATGTCCTCTCTGGCTCTGCTGACCAAAAGAGCGGGCTTTGCGGTCAGAGGCTCGGACAGAACCCGAACCGCGCTGACGGTAAAGCTTGAGGATGCGGGGATCGATATGTTTTATTCTCACGCAGAAACGAATCTTGGAGAGAATTGCGGCGCGGTGGTGTACACCGTGGCGATCTCGCCCGACAATCCCGAGTACGCGAGGGCGCAGAGTGAGGGGTTACCCTGCATCTCGCGCGCCGACTATCTTGGATACATAATGACCGAATACAAGAACCGCGTCGGAGTTGCGGGCATGCACGGAAAGAGCTCCTGCACCTCTATGTGCGCGCAGATATTCCTGACCGCGGCTGAGGAGGGAGAGAGTGCCGATCCTACCATCGTCTCGGGCGCGACCTACGCACCTATGGGGGGCGCTTACTATCTCGGCGAGAAGGACAGCTTTATTTTCGAGGCTTGCGAATATATGGACAGCTTTCTTGATTTCAATCCTAACGTGGCGATCCTGCTTAATGAGGAGATCGAGCACGTGGACTATTTCAAGAGCATTGAGCAGATAAGAGATTCATTTACAAGCTATGCATCTCTCGTAGGCCGCGACGGAACCGTGATCTACAATATCGATGACCCCGATACGGTGATATCCGCTGACAGGGTAGATGCGAATAAGGTCAGCTTCGGTCTTTCCGAGGCGGCTGAGGTCAGAGCGACTAACATTGACCTTGACAGATTCCCGATCGAATTCGATGCTTTCATCGGCGGAGAGCTTTACGCACACGTGTCGTTGCCGTCCTTCGGCCAGCACAGCGTTTACAATGCGCTCGCCGCTATTGCCGCAGCAAATGCTTGCGGAATTTCAAGGGAAACGGTCGTGAAGGGTCTTGCCGCCTTTAAGGGCGCGGGGCGCAGAATGGAATATAAGGGCGAGCTTTCGGGCGCCGTGGTCTACGATGACTACGGACACCATCCCACCGAGGTCAAGGCGACCCTTGAGGGCGCGAAAAAGGCTTGCCGCGGCAGGCTTATCTGCGTTTTTCAGCCCCATACCTACAGCCGCACCGCGGCGCTTGCCGAGCAGTTTGTCGGCGCGTTTGCCGAGGCGGATAAGGTCATTCTCACCGATATTTATGCCGCGAGGGAGGAGAATATTTACGGAATCTCCTCGGAAAAGCTCGCCGCGATTGTCGGAGATAAGGCGATCTACGGCGGCGGACTTGATTCTCTTGCAGAGGTTATTAAAAATAACGCCCAAAAGGACGATATGATCATCATTATGGGCGCGGGAGATATTTTCAAGGTGTTTGCAAAGCTTGGGCTTTGATAAATTGCGGTTTATCGGTGAGACGATTGCTAACGAAAGCCTCCCTTGTGTAAAGGGAGGTGGATCGCGTAGCGAGACGGAGGGATTGTAAAAGTAATATTTCACAGCAAAACAATCCCTCAGTCAGCTTCGCTGACAGCTCCCTTTACA
>JBGVHJ010000032.1:0-30453 GCA_045122255.1 Eubacteriales bacterium
ACAATATACTTCATAATCACTCCTGCTCTTGTTGTGACAAACAAACCAACATAAAACTATAAAATTTCGGTTTATATCTTGATTATACATCTTTTATATGTTATAATCAATGCATAAAACAAACGAAAAAGTTTTAAAAACAAACCAACGCGGAGGACAAAATGAAGCTTTGCGATATAAATCCCTTTCTCAGATACGCAGAATTGCAGCCGTCTGTCTTGTCTTGTCCACCCCTGAGCTGCTCTTACGACTACCGAATATTCTATATATTGGAGGGCGAAGCCGATTTGGTCTTTGCTGACAGAACAGTGCCCGTCAAAGATGGAATGCTGATCTATTTTCGTCCCGAAACGCCCTATTATTTCGATGGAAACGTCAAGGTCATCGTTCTCAATTTCGATATGACACGCTTGCAATCAAACAAAAAAACACCTCTCTCCCCATCGAAAACGGTCTTTGATTTCGATAGGTCGCTGGTGTTTGAAAATGATCCTCCCGAGGAGCTCTCGGGTGTTATAATTATCGAAAAAGCCTTTGACATCGAGGAAAAGCTGAAGAATTGTCTGCTTCAATACAACTACCCTTCCGCTTTTTCCGACGGATTCACCTCGGCAATATTGAAGGATATTCTCTGTTTTATTGCGCAAAAGCACCACACAAAAGCATCAGAATTGCCGCCTTTGGTTCAAAAAACCATGCTCTACATCCATCAAAACTACGACAAGGACATCGACAATTCCCGCATCTCTGCAGAGCTTGGATACCATTCTTATTATCTCAACAGAATGTTCAAAAAACACACGGGCATCACTATGCATCAGGCACTTATCAAGGAAAGAATGCGTGTTTCAGCTCAACTGCTCACCGCCACAGATCTGTCGATAGGCTCGATAGCTCTCACCGTGGGATACACCGATCACACACGCTTCTGTACCGCCTTTAAAGCTTATACGGGAACAACTCCTTTGAAATACAGAAAAAACAGACAATAATATCTGCAGAGAATATCCGTTTGTGATGAAATAATTGACATTTCTGTTGACATACGCGCTTTTTTCATATATAATGAAACTGTTATGATAATCAAACAATTATTACTTTCATCCGAATCATATACCCATACCAATTGGGAATTTCACAACGTAAACGTCCGATTTTCAAGATTGTATTACATAATTGACGGTGAGGCCTACTATAAGGAGAACGGCCATGCAGTGAGATTCAAAAAGGGGCACCTTTATCTCACGCCCGTCAATACACCATTCGATCTTTACGAAAACGCCGACGACAAGCTCTTGCACACCTACGTTCATATAATCACGCTTCCCGAGGTGTCACGGTTTACCGAGATCGAGGTCAAGGACGACACTCCTCTATCTGACGCGGTCTCTCTTTGGAGAAAATACGCGAGAAGCGAGAATTACGAGCTGATCTCTAATATTATACAGTTTCTGTTGTCGCAAATAGCAGGCAACTTTCTGTCCGAAAGCACTGTTGCCGAGCAAACAAAGCAATATCTCGACTCTCTTGAAGGCAATGAATTGAATACCAAGGCTATGAGCCACGCACTGGGATACAGCCGCGAGCATATCACAAGAGCCTTTTCCTCGATGTATAAGGTCACGCCAATGCGCTATTTCAACGCCCGCCGTATGAACGCCGCGGCTGAAAAGCTATACAGAGGCGAAACGGTACAATCGGTTGCCGAGCAGTTAAACTATGCAACGGCGGCGGCATTCAGCAAGGCCTTCAAAAAACACTTCGGCTCGTCCCCCGTCAGATACGTGAACGCACTGAAAAAGAACGAGCCTGCGGCGTATATTCCGTCCGCGGACAAAAATATCAGGTATCAATAATCAAATATATTAATAACAAAAAACAAAATTTTTCGTTTTTATAATACACGATTGCCCCCGAATGACCGCAAAAGGTCTTCGGGGGCAATCCTTGATTTTATCAATCGTCAGATCATTTTTCCACTACCGTATAGCTAGCGTCGGAATTCACCAACGTGATGTGGTCGCTCTCATCACAAAAAGCAATTATCTCGTCAAGATCGTCGTGCATTGCAACGAAGGCGAAATCTATGAAAAATGTACTTTCATTCTTCCGGTCAATAACATCTATCCTTAGATGCTTGGGATTATAATTTCCGTCATCTCCCGGAGTATAGGTCTTCAGTCCCGACAGATCAACGATCATAATATGCCACTCGCCGTCAGCAACGATGCCCGCAGCTCGGACGTTGCTTCCGTCAACGGCTTCGTTCTCCGTGGTACTGGCAAATATCTCAAAGCTCGTAAGCTCTCCGACAGCCTCCGTTGGTATTCTGTACTTCAGCACGGCAAACTGACCTGCGGCTATGGGTGCCGTACCGTCCATATAAGCGTAGACGAAGGCGTCACCTCTGCCCTTTGCGGTGTATCTTATATATCCATCCTTCGAATTAAGTGTTTTGTCGCAATAGAACGTAAGACACGCATCAAGCTGATTGGGATTTATATACAAATTAAATGCAGTTTCGGGTACCTTCTCGCTTTCGGGTACAGTGACATCACCCGTCTCGGGATCGATATACTTCACCATACCGTCCTGAGAGAAGATCAGACTTTCCATATCTCCATTAAGCTTACAAATATCCTCCAGACTGTCACTGATACCGAAATAAGCAATATCAATATAATCGGTCTTGGAAATAGGATTTGAGGAATTCATAATATCAAATCGAATATATTTCAGTCTGTAGCTTCCGTCATTTGCGGCAGTAACGCTTTCAATAGATGAAACGTCTATGATAAGAACGTGCCATTCACCGTCCGCGAAAACGGTTCTGCGCGAATTGTAAAAATCATTGCTTCCCTCGGGCCAATCGAGAGTGGTGCTGGTAAATACGTCAAATCCGTAGAACTGCACGGAATTTGTGGTAGGTATTCTGTATTTTATTACGGCATACTGTCCTGTGGTGGGATAGAGCGGACTTTCTTTATAGGGTATCAAGTAAACTTCCTTTTTGCCGTTGCCGTAAAAACGGAAGTATCCGTCCTCTACGTTTACGTCATATCCTCCGCCCATTCCTAACGTGTCAAGGTCCGCTCCAATACTTGCCATATTATCCGCAGAAATATACACGTTCAAGGGGAGATCCTCAAAGGGATCCTTTTCATCAAAGCCCTTAAATTCGTCATCCGCGGTAATGCGGAATTTTCTCTCATCGCCCTCTACAATATCAAAGGCGAATGCGTAGGAATACGTGCCGTCGGCATCTATGTAAACCGAATATCCGTCGTAAAGGTAGCCATAGCCTCTATTATCGGGACTACTTGCAGAGCAAAGATCAACCTTTCTCCACTCTCCGTCAGCATACTCCTCGACCACCGGAACTGTAAGGGTATCAAAGCCGTAGACTCTAACTGCAATATTGTCAGCGCCGCCTTTGACGGTGAAGGTCGCGCTTTTGCCGTTGGTCGTCTTACCTCTCGGCAGGAAAACGCTTGAGATTTTCTCGCAATTCTCTCCTGCGATAAGGGTCATCGGGTTGAGAAGCGAATCTTCTCTTACGTCACGGACGTTCTTGTCCATATAAAGCTCGCCCGTTGCCTCGTTAACCACTGTATCGTAATATACCTTGTTGGGATCGCGATCCTCTTCTTTTTCGGGAGGATCAAGCTCTTGAGAACCCCAAGGGAGAAGAATTCCGTCGATAACGATGCTGTCGCCCTCCTTGAATTCCACCTCACCTAAATTCAGCGTGAGTGTCAAATACTCGGCATCGTCCTTCAAAAGAAACTCCGCACCGTTCTCTGCCCCTTCCACGGTCACACTTGACTTATACACAAGAAAGGCGGGATTGGAATAACCCTGCACACCTATCGCAGTAGGATTATCCATATAGAAAAAGGTGAAATAAGGACACTCATCTCCAAGCAAATATTCGTTTACGGTTCCCTTGTCCATATTTGCATCGACAACCGAGCAAACGTTGTTCTCGTTAAGATATCCAACTCGCTGATATTTTCCCGTGGGGTCTGCAGATGCGAGCTTGTATATCTCAAAGCTGTCTTTAAAGCTTTCAAACTTAACGTCCTCCGAGAATTCTATTTTTATCTGATAAAAGGTTCTGTTCTCGTCGGTCTGAGGAAGCTCCATGTGAGTATAAGTGAATTTATATTTACCGTCTGCTGACTCAAAATATTCCGTCATTTCGGCATAGGTCGGCCCGTAGGAATCAATATACGAGCCCTTGTGAATCGTACTGACCTTAAAGCCCTCCTCATTCGTATATAAAGCGAACGAGTGAGAACCGCAGCTATTGTGCTGTGGCTGATTATCCCAAAAGGGTGCAGAATTAGATCTGAAATCGGTGAGCGCCAGGCCTTTATTATCAAAAGGAACGATGCAGTTGGTCTCGGTAGTGCCCACAGAAATGTGATAGTAAGGACTGAAAAACTGTATGGATGATAGCTGCTTCAGCGGCAAAGTGCCCCAATTCTGGTAAAGATGAAGCATCGTATACTTTTCCGAGCTGTTTGCGGGGATCGAAAAAGGTATCAACGCTTCGCCGTAAGCGTAATCGTCAATATTAAATATAGTATTCTCTCCGTCGCCCTTGAAATTCTTGCCAACCTGAACAGGCACGGGCAGGAGCATACTTTTCTCGTCAAGTATTGCCGAGCATTCAAGAGCTCCATCTGCGGTGTAGCCTACAACATAGCAGGTACGGTTCTTATCATCGCCAATAGCGGTAAAACTTACACCGAAATGGCGGTTGGGATACTCATAGAAGGGTCCGTTAAAGCCACCCGCCAGATCAATATTGAATTTATAATAACCTCGAAGAGCATCATAGCCTGCAAAGCTTGCGTTTCCGCTCTTTTTCCTGTCAATTATAAAATTCTCCTCACCGAGAGGATTTCTCTCGCACTCGGCTTCAAAAATGAATTTATCAAAGGATGCTTCACTGTCGGTATATAGTCGGTATCCGATAAACAGATCGTTTGAGTTTCCCGTTCCTTTTGCAGAGGGCTTCAAAACGTACCAATCGGGAACGCGTATTACTTCGATTACATAATTTTCTCCGCTTTCATCAAGGTACATCCTTGCATGAGTTCCGCTTTCATCGTTAGGCAAAATGATACCGAACACACCAACATCCTCTATCATTAGTCCGATATACTCCACGTGATTCCACGCGATCTTATCCTCGGCGTAATAGTGCCAGCGCTTGTCCTTAATGATCATTCCCTTGATCTTGTCTACGGGTATTTTAGTTTCGACTCCTACACGCGCGACATCTTCAGTCTCTTTGGATGCGGATATCTGAGATATATGATGTACCTTATCGGAATATGTAAGGAACGAGCGCTGAAGCGAAAGATCCTGCGGAGTACCATCTCCCATAGAAATGGCTCTTATACTACTTATCTCAAAAGTGCTTCCTTCTGCTCCGTTGACGTCAAGTCTTATACCCTTTACCTTCCCCGTGTAGTCAGGAACTGCAGAAAGAGGAATAATATAGGTGTGAAACTCACCGTCAACGGTGATATTATACGTAATTCTCTGCTCTGAGGAATAATGCTCGTAGTTGCCTGCCCAAACATAAAGCTCCAGATCCTCTCTAACCCCATTGTTCGCCTTCATTGTCACTTCAAGATAGCTGTATTTATCAGCATCAAGGCTTATTCCCGGGAGATAGAGCTGAGGGTCACGCTTTGAGGTGATCTTATAATAAGCAATTCCGGTTTTCTTGTCCAGAGCGGTCTGTTCTATATTAACCAGTTGCTTCATATCGTAGTGCTTAATGTTTTTTCCGTCAGCACCCGAATCTGATCCTACAAAGAGCTGGTTCTCAATACGGTTCTCGTAATAGTAATATCCCAAACGATAAATATTCATAGATGGGGAAATCAAACTGTTCGAGGCGTAATATTTGTTACCGTCCTTCATCTGAACGAAAACATCCATAGTATTTTCGACGTATACATTGCCGCTTTTGTCGGTGACAGATCTGACGTAAAGCTCATCATTCATATTGTACTTGATAACGGTATCCGCGTTCTCCATAATGAAAAGGCTTTTATCTCCGTCATCATAATAAGATTGAACTTTATTTGAAAGAATGCTTCCAAGCTCAACTATGTCCGCATCGCTTCCGACGTAATCGATCTCAACCGTCTCGTCGTATGGGCGCTTCGTTACGTCTTCGCTATCCTTTTCGCTCTCCGCGATTTCAGAGGTCTCCGTAGTGTCCGTCAGCGTATCGGTATCATCTCTGCTCTCGCCAACGGCGCAGGAGGCTAGCGATCCAAATATAATCACGCACGCCATCAATGCCCCTATTACAGATGTTTTTTTATTAAACATTACTTTTCCTCCTTCAGCTCAGATTTCCCCATCTGCTGATAGAATTATAAAGAAATATTACTGAAATTAAATTATGCCTCCGGCTTCTTTTCGAGCTTCAGAGGATAATCTCCGAGATGCTCCATTTTGAAGCCGTTTTTCTTATACTCTTCATAATCGAAGGCATCAAGCTCATCGATAGCAAGCTTGTGGAACTCGTAGAAGTTGTACCACCACTCGTATCCCGAGCCGAGATCTGCGCCAAGATATGCGTCGGCAATGTCACAGCCCATAGCGGGAGCTACGTAGAACGCGCCCATTGCGAGAACGTTAACGCCGTTGCCCGTGATAGCTCTGAGCGCCGCGGGCACACTTTCAACTACACCTGCGTGAACTCTGGGGCACTTGCTTGCCGCGATATGGATACCCATACCGGTTCCGCAGAAAAGAAGCGCTCTTTCAAAGTTGCCCTCGGAGATCTGCGCTCCAACTCTGAGTCCCACTCTGTGGAACATATTCTCGGTGTCATTGGGGTCGCTGTCTGCAACTACGCCAAGGTCGGTGATCTTCCAGCCCTTTTCCTTGAGGTGAGCAACAACTGCTTCCTTAAGAGGGTAACCTGCGAAATCTGCGCCTACTACCAAATACTTGTCCTTAATAGTTTTCATAATTACTATTCTCCTTACAATAAATTATTTTATGATAAAAACATTGTTTTTACTAGCTCATAAGCGAACATTTTGTTCATTTCCCTTGTGGGATGATTGATTTTGTTAGATAAAAGATTTGTGGTATTGACCCCGACCTCCGAGAGACGCTTCCACAAGGCGTAGCAATCGCAAATCGGAATATTCATCTCAAGGCACAGCTCTCGTGCCGCATCGATGTGAGCGTCAAATATTCCTCCGTTTTGCTTTTGCGCGCACCGGTCGGCAATCGCAATAAAATCGGGATCGGTCAAATGAGGACTAACAGCGGTATTCATCATATTGGGAGTCATAAAGATCAGCTCAGCGCCGTTTTCCCTGACCTTCCCGAAAATATCTCTTAAAGCCGCCGTATATTTGGCGACGCTCTCTTCCCCCATACCGCAATCGTTGAGCCCGTAGCAGACCACGCAAAGGTCGGGCTGATGACGCAGAACGTCTTTTTCAACTCTCAACGATCCGTGAGGCGCAGTGTCACCGCTGATACCCGCATTGACGATATTGACCGTCACACTCGGAAACAGAGTGCAAAGAATGTCGAAAACACCCGTTTCGTAGGACGCCTTTTGGTCAAAAACCGTTTCTATGCGTCCGTTCTCGGCTTTATATATCTCAAAACAGCCCTGCGTCACACTGTCGCCGAGAAAAGCTATCGTCACGCCCTCTCGGTTATAGTTATCCTTGGCTTTTGCAGCCATTTTTTCGATTATTTTCATTTTTGATTCTGTCCGTTTTGCGCTTAAAAATCAATAACCGCATCGCCGTCTTTTGTAACGATATGCTCCTGATGACCGATCTCCGCCATCCAACGGCGAGTAACCGAAACGCTGTGCTCGCCGTTGAGGTATCTTACCCCCTCGTGCTCCTGCCAGAGCCAGGATGCCGCGCACCAGATGCAAACCTTGGGATCGATCGCCTCATATACGTCCTTGCGCACGCCAATGTGACCGTGATGCGCCATCTGAACCACGTCGGATTTCAAGTATTCTCCGTACGTCGCCAAAAGCTCCTTACCCGCATCGGGTCCCATATCGCCAAGAAACAGAACGTTTCTCTCCCTACCCGTTACACGGAAAGCAAGAGAGGCTTCATTTGAATAATTCTTGACGTATTTTTCATTCTTCGAGAAAAGGATCTCGAAATCAAGACCGTCTATCTCAAATCTGTCACCCAATGTGGGTCGAATAAATTTCTTATTATTCTCCGCGATATACGAGTCGTAAAGCTCCACAAATTTAGCGTGGGGCTCGCCACCCAAAGATCGGAAGAACTCGGCTGTGTGGAAGTTGGAATAAAAGCACTCCACTCTATCCAAAATGGGGTCTTTTGAAACGATAAGATCCTTTATGCAACCAACGTGGTCGCCGTCGGTGTGGGTAAGTATCCACGCGGCGATCTCTCTGTCGCCGACGTGAGCTTTTACGTTATGCGCCTCGGTATAGGTGCCGCCGTCAATGATTATCGCCCTATTCTCGGGCGTTATGATAACGAATCCCATAGCAAAGGGACAAAATTCGGTTAGTATATGCAGCTCTGCTTTTCCTTTTGCCATTTCATATTCCTCCTTCGGTGTCTTTAAGATCGTTTATTAGTCTTTCAATCGGCGCGTCGTCAAGGCAAAATTCGTGCTTTCCGTCAAAGAGGATAAGATCGCACCAATCTATACCTAAATCCCCGGAATACGCCTTTATTCTCTCAAATGACTCCTTAGAATACTCACTTTTGAAAAGCTCGTCTCTCGTTCCCATTTCAAGACAGATCCTTCTGGGATAAACGAGGCACGCCACCTCGGCATCGTCAAACTTATACGCCGAATCCTGCCATACCCAGTCACTCCAGCTGCAAGCATCTCTTGAAGCAAAGAAGGAGCAGGAGATAGCAGACTTTATCCTTGTGTCAAGTGCCGTCGCGTACAGCGTGTAGAAGCCTCCGTAGGAAAGTCCTACCATTCCAAAAGCTGAAACGTAGTCCTGCTTTTCAAAATAATCAATAATGCCGCTGATCTCATACAGCTCTATCGCCGCAACCGAGCTTCCCGTACGCTTAAGGCCTGCGTCCGCGGTTATTCTGTCAAAGGGTGCTCCGTATTGAGCCGCATCCCATAAAAGCAGCTGAGGCGCAAAAACGTGAACGTCATACTTGGCAACTCTCATGGTCATATCGTTGTAGTTCCAAGTGCTGCCGAGTATTCCCGACATGATCTCAGGCGTTCCGCTCTTGCCGTGCTGAACGATCACGAGAGGCTTTTTGCCCTCGCCCTTCATCTTAAAGAAAAGTCCCGAAAGCTTTACGCCTTCAAGTATTTCAAGCTCTGCGCGATAAAGGGTAAAATAATCTTCCTCGGAAAGCATTTCGAAGGATGCGGAGATATCGCGGTCCTCGTCATAGCCCACCAAGGGCCATCCAAGCATTTCTCGAAGCTCCTGACGGTATTGCTCCTGATCCGAGAAAATATCCTTAAAATATTCTGTTCGAACCGCCTTCGCATCCTGTTGTCTCTGCTTCATGATCGCAACGATACCGTCGCGATAGGTCTGCTTATTTTGTTCGGTTTGTTTTTTGTCTTCACGGTAAGTAGTGTTCATATTCAATCTCTCCCTATCGTAAAAATATTTTTGCCTGAGTGAAGCATTTCGCCGCCAAAGCCTGCAAGAATGCCATCGGGCAGATCCACTATGTAGATGAATTCCCCGTTTTCATATTTCCACTCGGCCGCAATTCTGCCTCTTGCGGTGTCAAAGCTTCCCTTGACGTAGCCAAGCTCCTTTACAAATACAGGCTTCAAATCAATTTTTTCAAATGCGGGGTGCTCAGGGTCGGGGGCAATTCCCAAAAGCGACTTGTAAAACCAAGCGATAACTCCCGAGAACATATGATGGTTATGAGAACCCGAATTTTTGCCGTCCCATTGCTCCCAAAGAGTGGTGGCGCCCTCCTCAAACCAGCTCTTATATCCCGGTGTGGTCTCGGTGATCAGCTTATAAGCTAAATCTCCTCTGCCGCTCTCGGATAGCGCATCGTAAATATACTGAATTCCCACCATTCCGCAGGTCAGCTTGCATCCGTCAGACAAGGTGACCTCCACAAGCTGCTTGCAAAGGGTTTCCTTATCCTCGTAAAGCCCTGCCATTATCATCATCGAAATAGCGCATTGTGAAGCAACGGTGCATCTGCCGATTTCATCAAGATATCTTCCCTTGAACTCGTTTTTGTATTTTTCAAGCTTTTCTTTCCAAACAACGTTTTCCTTGCCGACCAAATTCTGAGCAAAAACGGTAACGGTCAGCGCCTTGACGAGATAAAAGTCGCGAACGAATTCCTTTGGTGTCAGCTCAGAGCTTACGCCTCCCAGCCAGTCTCCCAAAATGAAGGAGTGGTCTTCAAGGCACTTACCCTCAAGGAAAAGGGCGTATCGTTCCATAACGTCCAAGCCTGACGTAAGCATATCGGTCTTTCCGGTATAGAGATATACCTTATATGGCAGCTCGTAGAACATACAGTCGCAAACAGGACCGCAGGCATGTCCCCATTTCCAATCGGTAGACGGAATAGTGCCGTGAAGCGAGCCGTCGGCAAACTGACTGACCTTCATATCCTCAAACCATTTTTCAAGGAGAGGAAGAATGTCAAAGTTTATAAGCGTTTGCTCCACGCTTGCCTGAGCGTCGTTCATCCAGCCAAGCTTTTCTCTCGTGGGGCAATCGGTAAGACACCAGAACATATTTGAATAGGTGGATCTCATACCTGCATTGAAAATGAAGTTAATGACATCGTTTCCACTTGCAAATTCAGATTTTCTTGCCACGTCCTGATGAGTAAAGATCGCCGTGAAGCAGGATTTTTCGGGCATTTTTGAAAGTCCCTCTACAAGCACGTATCTGAATCCGTGATAGCTGAAAAGAGGTTTGAAAATATCATATTCGCCCGACGCGATCATCTTGTTTATCTGGAAGGGAGACTCGGGGAAGAAATGCTTTCCGTCCATTCCGTTGTGCCTGGGGTAACCCTTTTCGTCAACCTCCTCGGCATAGCGGAAGGTGATCTCTCTTCCCTGCTCCTCGCAGATTTTCGTTTCAACATATCCCGAGGTGTTCACTCCGAAATCCACAAGATATCCGCTCTCGGTCTCGGTGATGCTTACGGGCTCGATCCTATCGAATTCGCGCATAGGCTGACACTCTACAAGGCGAAATTCCCCTCCAAATGGCTCTGCCTTTTCGATAGCATTCTGCCAGGAGCTATCGTCAAAGCCGACTTTCATCCACTCGTCGCTCTTTTTGCGCATATCGTGATATTCGCCGCTTCGAATATGATTAAAGATGATATGTGAGTCATCTTTACTGCGCTTCCAGCTTCCGTCACTGACAAGCGCGGTCTCGCCATCGATCTCAAGACGCAGACAAAACTGCGGCGCGTCCTTCCACACCGCTCTCTCGTAATGCCAGGCGCTGATAAAGGATTCGTTCAAAAATCCGTTGCCCGCGATCACCGATATCACGTTTTCGCCCTCAAGGAGCAGGTCTGTGACGTCGTACGTGTTGTACCAAAGTATTTTGTTGTAATCACTTATAGGCGATATAAAAAGATCCTCGGTTATATCACGCCCATTGATATAATAGCGCGCAAAGCCGGGACTCTGCACGAATATCCTCGCCTTCTTCGGCGACTTTACCGAAAAAGTTCTGCGGAAAATAGGAGCGGGGTCATACAAGGAGAATGCCGACGCACTCTCCGCCGCTTTGATGTATTTTGCATGTTCAAAAACCGATATTTTTTTCATAGATCATCCTCGAAACATATAAGATTATCGATTATATTCATTATAACAAAATATTGTCTCAAATAAAATGTCTGTAATTGACGAGTTTTTGTCTATTTGTGATGTATTTTTGGAATTATTGTATTTGCCATTGCCAAATATATTTATCCCTAACAGTAACTATTGGATTATCCGCAACCTTTCCGCAAACATTTCCCTTTTTGTATTCGCAAAAGCAGTATTTCGCACGCAAATGACAGAGGAAATCCATTCAAGACAGAGATAGGCAACAATTATTTAAATTCAAGCGAGCTTGCTACGAAAGCCTTTATAATAAATATAATAAATTCGCAACAAATTATTGCAAAACCGTAGCTAATATGTTATAATATTGATATTAATAAAATTAATGTTAATATATCATTTTTGATGGATTCACCAATTGGATCACTATTAAAAGTAATACGATTATCTAAGGAGGATGCAACAATGTTTAAGCTTGCAAAACCAATTTTCCCCAAAGGAATGAATAAGGATATGAACGTCTTTGCCGCATTCTGCGGAAAGGTCGACTCGTTGAAAAATGCAAAAATATCCCTTACCGCATATACCTTTTATCAGATCTACGTTAACGGTGAATTCGTGGCGTACGGTCCTGCGAGAACAGCAAAGGGATACGCGAGAGTTGACGTTATCGACCTTGAAAAATACCACGTCGACGGCAAAAACGAGATTGTTATCGGCGTTATGGGCTATTACTGTCGCGCGCTCTCAACGGTTCATCAGCCGTCCTTCCTCTGCGCCGAGGTCAGCTGTGACGGCGAGATAGTAGCATGCACCGGAAGAGATTTCGAGTGCTATCTGCCTGCGTGTCACACTCAGAAGACCGAAAGATATTCGGTTCAGAGGCATTTTACCGAGGTCTGGGATTTCGTCGGCGGCAAGACCTGGACCGACGAGGCAGACAAGTGCGAATACGAGGTAGTTCCCTCCCTTACGTACATAGATCGCGTTGCGCCCTATCCCTATTACGAAAACGTAATGCTTGATAGCGCGATCGTTTGCGGTACCCTTGAATATGACGGCAGCGTTGAGCCCAAAAAGAGCTTTTATTCCTTCCAGCCCGGCGAGCGTTGGGGAACCTTCTCAAGAGAAGAGGTAGGACTTTATTTTGAGTGGATTCAGTATCAAAAGCAGACACCCAAAGCAAAAAACGTTGCTCTTCCCGTAGCTCTCGGCGGACTTGAGTATGCGCTCTTCTGCTTCGACAAGCTTGAGACCGGATTCTTCAAGCTTTGCGGCAAGGCAAAGGCAGATACCAAACTCCATATCGCGTTTTCCGAGTATATCGACGGCGATAACTTCAGCTATACCGATATGCACGTTCAGAACGTTATAACTATCAATGTTGGAGCAGGCGAGAAGCTTGATTTTATCAGCTTTGAGCCCTACGTTTGCAGATACGCCATGATAGCACTTGAGAGCGGTGAATTTGAGCTTGATGCCTTTGGAATCGACCGCTTTGAGAATAACGTTTCGGGCATCGAGATTCCCAAGCTTGATAACGAGGTGCTTGAGGCTATCTACCGCGCGGCGGTCAAGACCTACGCTCACAACGCGGTTGATATCTACTCCGATTGCCCCTCCAGAGAAAGAGCCGGTTGGCTTTGTGACAGCTATTTTACCGGCAAGACCGAGCATTTCCTCTTTGGAACCACCTTGGTTGAAGACGCCTTTCTTGAAAACTACCGACTCTATAAAAATGAAGACGGTATGATCCCCGAGGGCGCGATCCCCATGTGCTTCCCTTCAGATATTAAGGATAACGGCGAGATGATCCCCCAGTGGACTATGTGGTACGTTCTTGAGGTCGAGGATTATCTCTTTAACAGAAATACCGCCGCTGACAAGGAGCTTTTCCGCGAAAGCATTTACGGTCTGCTTGATTTCTATGCAAGATATGAAAACAGCGACGGGCTTCTTGAAGACCTTCCCTCTTGGAACTTCGTTGAGTGGAGCAAGGCTAATCAGTGGACAAAGAACGTAAACTATCCCACAAACTTCCTCTATGCTCAGGTGCTCGAGGCGGCTTATAACCTTTACGGCGACGAAAAATACCGCGAGAAGTGTCGCAAGGTGAGAGAGGCCGCGGTGGCTCAGTCCTTCGACGGCAGACTTTTCCGTGATCACGCGCTTCGCGGTGAGGACGGCAAGCTGACTCTTTGTGAGGACATTTCCGAGATCTGCCAGTATTATGCTATACTGTTTGCGGACATTGATATAACCGACGTAAAATTTACCGAGCTTCGCCGCTTGGTGCGCGAGGTATTCGGCGCGGTGAGAAAGGAAGAAATGCCCGAGATCGAGGTCATCAATGCCTTTATCGGAGTTTATCTCCGTCTTGAGGCTATGCTCAAGATAAATGAGTACGAGCTTGTGCTCTCCGACGTTGAAAGCTTCTTCGGACACATGGAAAAGCTGACGGGAACACTCTGGGAGAACAGATTCATCCACGGAAGCCTTGACCACGGCTTTGCATCCTATGCCGCAGTGGCTATGATGAAAGCGCTGGAAGGCAAAAAGTCCAAGACAGTATAAGCGAAGAAGAAAGCCCGGAAAGGCTTTCAGGATTAAAATAACCTAACGCCAAAAAAGATCGGTGACCGCTCCTCAGTACGAGGAGCGGTCACCGATTTTTATTAAGTTAAATCAGACTTTCTCAATATAAGTAGGCTCTCGCTCAGCTTGCCTTATAGACGTTCTTAAATATAATAACTCTGATAAGGTCATAGCCTTCGGGAGCGCCAACGATCTTCACCGCGTACTCAATCGCTATGGGAGTAGTCGTGCTTGCATACTCAGTGCCGTTAATATTGGTAACAAGGTTATTGGTTCTGAATCCGTAAGCTGTGAAATCAGTTATACCCTGTGCGCTAAGCTGGGTCTTTACAGACGTGTAAGATCCGGCAGTTCCAGGTTTTACTTGAGGTCTGACACTGGAGCTCGACGAATCACTAATAACCTTTGTCTGCCAATCAAGAATTACCTCTCCGGTCTCATTATTAAGAATTCTGTAGTAAGCGTTCTCAATGTCGATCTCGCCGGCTACACCTAACCAACCGGATCCCATAAGAAACTGGTTGTTTCTGAGGTAGATCTTGTCCTGGGTGGTAACACGAGCATCGGGATCGGTCACCATGGCTTTGCCGCCGGTACCAAATGCCGCCATAGAGTTGCCGGTGCCGGTGCTGTCAGCGCTGGCGACAGAGTCAAAGTTGAACGCTATAACTGCGGCTCTGGTAACGTACTCGCCGCAATTCTTGCAAGTTCCGCCCTGAACTGCGTATCCGGTGCCTTCCCACTCAGTTCCAACACCGCTTACGTACTGCCAATCGCTACAGGAGTGAGAGGTGCATACCTTGTATACGTTCTTAAATACTATAACGGTAATAAGATCGGAGCCTTCGGGAGCGTCAACTGCCTTCAGTGCGTACTCAATGGAGATGGGCTTGTCGTACTTAGCGTAATCAACGCCATTAATAGTTGTATTAAGATTGTTGGTCTTAAATCCTCTTGCCACGAAATCGGTAACGCCGTGAGCGGCAAGCTGACCCTTAACCGACTTGTAAGATCCGGTGTCCTCGGACTTTTCTACAGGCGCCGTGTTAGAGCCCGAATCGTAAATGATCTTTTCGACCCAATCGGTAAGAGGCTCGCCGTTCTCGTCAAGAATTCTGTAGTAAGCGTTAGAGGTATTAAAGTCCCCGTTGATGCCTACCCAACCGGAGGCAACAATGAATTGATTATTTCTGAGGTAGATTGCCTCGTTAGCGGTAACACGCGCTTCGGGATCGTACACCATTGCTCCATATCCTGAGCCGGTTCCTGCAAGAGTTGCGTTTGCACCGGTGCTGTTGGCAGCGGCGATACTGTCAAGATTGAACGCGATAACCGCAGCTCTGGTCTCAAGAATCTCTTTACAAGCAGAGCATATCTTAGCTTCAACTGCATATCTCGTACCCTCGTACTCGGTACCATTATTGCTTACGTACTGCCAGGTAGTGCTGTGTCCGGTAGCGGCAATCTCTTCGGTCTTGGTATGATTTGCGTCATTAGCGCAGGTGTAGGTCATGGTACCCTTATTCTCACAGTCGGGAGCGGTGGTTACCGTACCTTTGTCCCAAGCGTGTCCAAGCGCGGGAATAACCTGCTGTTCAACGAGAATTTCGCCGCAAGCGGTGCACTTCTTGCCGTCGGTAAGACCTGCATCTTCGCAGGTTGCGGGAGTTCCCGCAATGACCTCTTCAATGTGCTCGCAAGCGGGAGTCTCGGTGGTCTCCTCGGTAGTCTCCTCGGTAGTTTCCTCGGTTGTCTTTTCAGAAGTTTCCTCGGTCTTTTCCTCGGAATTTACGTCAGAAGTTTCCTTGGAGCCGTCTGTGGGCTCCTTAGGATCTGTTTCGTTTGTGTTGAGAGTGCTTTCTTCAGAGCTGCTCTGGGACTCCTCGGGATTTTCGGGGGTCTCGGTGCAAGCAAAAAGAGCAAGCATCATAATTGCTGCAAGAGCAACCAGAAGAACTCTCAAAAGCTTTGAGCTTTTCATAAAAATATCCTCCATATTTTTTTACAATAATTAATTTGCATCAGGGACTTGAACACCCGTAACGTGCACAATATAGCAGAGCGAATTGGGCTGTCCATTGGGAACTGCCGCAAAGGTTACGTTGACCGTCTGTCCTGCGTATGCGGAAAGATCAGCCTCGACACCCTGGGTGCTTTCGGTATAGCCGGTGTTGTCAGTATGACTGCTCTGATATCTGCAGCCTGCAACCGAAGCGGTTCGGTCAACGAAGGTATACGTGCCGTTAAGTCTCGTCTCGGCATGCGAAATATGGTTGCCGTCTCCGTTGATAAAGCTGTCCTTACCGCGGAGAGTTGCCTCGTGCCAGGTCTTGCCTCCGTCGGCAGACCAGACGATTCTGTCAAATCCACCTTCAACGACTGTAAATCCTGCAATAGCAAGACGGTTATTTGCCAAAGTGGTGTCGTTAAGCGCGTAAACCTCAGGACCCTTGATGGAGTTACCTCCCTTACCTGCAAGCTTGAGACCGTTAACAGAATCAAGGCAGGTCGAGTGAGCAATCTGGGACTTAACGTAGCCGGAGCTGAGATCGTTATAAGGATCGTTGATTACATCTTCATCGGGAGCACCGGGTGCAACCACCTGAACGTTCAAAACGTGAGCAATGTAGCAAAGACCCTGAGGATCGCTGTTGGGAATAGCCGCAAAGGTTACGTCGACTGTCTGACCGATATATGCGGAAAGGTCCGCCGCAACACCGGCTCCCGATTCGCTGTAATAAGCGAATTTGGTTCCCTGATATGTTATGCCTGTATAGGACGCCTGGGCATCAACAAATTTGTACGTGTTATTAAGTCTTCCCTCGGCAACGGTGATATGATCTTTGCTACCGTTACCAAATTTAGCAAGATTGTGGAAGCTTGCGTCATTCCAAGTCTTACCTCCGTCTGCAGACCAGACGATCTTACTGAAACCGCCCTCAACGACCGTCCAACCCGTAATATATACGAGAGAATTACCTACTGTAGTGCCGTTAATAGAATAGATCTCGGGGCCCTTGACGGTGCTGCCGCCAAGACCGCCTACTAACTTCTTACCGTTAACACCCTCAAGACAAGATCCGTGGGCTACAGTGGAGTCGTGATAGTTTTCGTTTTTGTTATACTTGATCACGTACTCCTCGCCGGTGGCAGGATCTACGTTCAACTCAGCGCTACCCGCCTTGTAGGTTACGTAATCAACCTCCTTATCAAAGGAGATCGCTTTGCCGTATTCGGTAAACGTAGCAACGTAGGCGATGTCAATGCAATCGGTAGCGGGTGTTGTCTGGTTAAGAATATCAAGTCTCAGACCCTTTATATTGTAATTTCCATTCTGATCGGCGGTAAAGGTACCCGGCTTAGTTGCGGCAAGATCAACAACAAGAACGTGCCACTTGCCGTCTGCGGTAACGGGTGCATAGAATCCTTCCTCAGCTTTAACCGCTGTACCCCCATTAACCACACTTGCAAAGATCTCAATTTTGTTGGGAGCAATTGACTCGTTAGTGGCAGGAAAACGGTACTTGATCGCAATATATTTACCGGCAGATCTATCTCCGCTGGCGATAGGTATGATATAACCCTCCTTACGGTCGGGGTTACCGTAGAAGGAAATATAACCTTTTTCTACAGATACATTACCCAACTTATCAAGGGTAGCAAGTGCAAGTTCGTCAAGAATATCGGGTGTCCAATAGAACTTATAATCCTCGTTCTCGTAGTAACCGTCCTGCTTGACTACAAGCTCGTCGGGGAAGCCTTCAAATTCACCGTCAACCGTGATTCTGAAGGTTCTTGCGGCACCGCCCTTCATCGTTGTTACGAAGGAGTAGGAATACGTGCCGTCAGCATCGTAATGAACCATATATCCGTCATAGAGGTGACCGTAGCCCTTGCCGTCGGGAGTGTTGATAGAGCAGACCTCATATTCAACCCATTCTCCGTTAACAAACTCTTCGATCTTGGGAACTGTCAGCGTATTGAATCCGTAAATTCTGGTGGCTACGTTGTTTTCGCCGCCGGAGATCGTGAATTCCGCGCTCTTGCCGTTGGTGGTGCGGAAGATGGGCATAAATGCACTCTTCACTACCTCACAATCCTTAACTGCGGTGCCCGCAAAAGGACGAAGAACGCTGTTTTCTCTGATGTCACGAACGTTCTTATCCATATAATATATGGGATCGCCGTTTTCATCGGTTCCGATAACGGTGTTATAATAGAGCTTACCGTCGACGGGTTCTATGTCAACGAGCCGATCACTTGTAGCGTCGTATTTCTGGTGGTTAAGCTCCTGAGAACCCCAAGGAGTGATGATAGCGTTCATCGTGAAGGTATCGCCTGCCTTGAGAGTAACGTCGTCAAGGTCAAGAGTAAGTCTGAGATATACCTTACCGTCTATCTTCTCGTTATAAAGAAGGAACTTAGGCTCGTACTTTTCACCGTTTATGGTGATCTCAGTGTTGGCGATTATGAAGGACACGTTAACGTATCCGGGAATTTCATAGTTGGTATAGTCGGGAACATAGAAGAACGAGAAGTAAGGAGCAATATTTCCAAGCTCATACACTACCTGAGTGCCGTCTGCAACCGCATCGGTCTGAGCAAGCGAGTCTGCATACGCATACTTGTTTTCCTTGTCAAGATAACCGATATATCTGTAATAGCCGCCGGTAGTCTTCTCACTTACGGAATAGATAGAGAAATTCTGTCTGAAATCCTTAATAGAGATGTCCTCAAGAACCTTGTACTCGATAGTATAGTAGGTTCTGTTCTCGTCGTTCTGAGGCATTTCCATATGAGTGTGTGTAACCTGCATCTTGCGGTCGTCGGTGATGTAGTCCATCTTCAGCTCAGCGTAAGTAGGGCCTGAAGAAATAATGGTATCACTCACAAATTCGGTAGCATTGTAGCTGCCGTCAGCATCTGTGTACTGAAGGAAGTAATGGTTACCGCCGTTGGTATGCTGAGGCTGGCTGTTACCGATGCCCATTTCGTGCCAATAGGGGGCTGACCAAGCTCTGTGGTCAGGGAGATACATCAAAGCTCTTTCTTCCTTGGTATCGTACATGTGTCTGATACAGTTAGTCTCGGTAGTACCTGTTGAGAAATGATAGAAGGGACAGTAGAACTGGATAGACGAGATCTGCTTAAGATCGTACTTACCCCACTTCTGATAAAGGTTGAGAATGGTGATCTCCTGCTTGGTTTTAGCACCGGCGACAAAAGGAATGATAGCTTCGGAGTATCTGATGTCATCAACGTTAAACATATTAGCTTCACCGTCACCGGGGAAGTTTTTGGCTACCTCAACGGGTATAGGAAGAAGCATATTCTTGTCGTTAAGAACCACTCCACTCTCAATAGTACCGTTGGTATCGCTGTGGGTCATAATATAAAGGCTTCTGTCTACGTCGTCACCGGTAACGGTAAAGTTTACGCCGAAATGGCGGTTAGGATAGGTCAGGAAAGCACCCAGGAAGCTGACCGACTTTACATTTAATACATAAACACCGCGAAGAGGATCGTATCCCAAGAATTCTCCTTCCTCGGAATATTCCTTGTGAACGGTAACGCGATTTCCCTTAAGAGGATTTCTCTCACAGTAAGCCTCCTTAAGGAATTTTGCAAAATCGTGGCTGTCATCGGTATAGATTCGATGACCCATATAGACGTCATTTCCGTTGGCTGTGCCTGCAGGTGAAGGACTGATCTTATCCCCCTGGACGGGTCTGTACTGTTTAATAACGTACATTCCATCTTCTTCGGTAACAATGATCTTACCGGAGAACTTGTCATCGGGAAGAATATATCCGAATATACCTGCACCGTCGATATCGAATCCAACGTACTCTGCGCTTGTCCAGTTAACACCCTCAAAGCTTTCGTGGATGCCGTTCCTATCCTTAACAACAACCTTAGCGACGGTGTCCTTAGCGATCTTTGTGATCATACCGAACTCTGAGATGGCGCTGACCTCTTTCTTTGCAGAGAACTGAAGGGTCTGATGTATCTTATCGGAGTACACGTGAACTGCGCGAGCGAGATAAATATCGTCAAAATTACGCTTTTCAAAGCTTATCTCGCTGACGTCATAGCGGTCGCCAAGACTGCCGTTAAGGTCGAGACGCATAGAGGAGATCCTGCCATCAAATCCGGGCAAGGATGACAGGGGGACGTAATACGTATGGTACTCTCCGTCAGTGGCAAGATTAAGATTTACCACTATACTTGAATCATAGGAGTCACTTGAACCGTACGTGAAAAATACTTGTACGGTGTTTCTTGAAGCATCGGAAAGATCAGCCTTCATCGTTATCTTCAAAAAGTTACGATCCTTAGCGGCAACCTTGCAATAAATTCTGGGGTCGCCGATTGCTTGGATATTTAAGGAAAGAACTCCGTCGACATATTCATTGGAAAGATCCATCGGGTTATTGAACTTACCAAGATTCAGTTTAGTCTCTGCCTCTACGGGAGAAACCAGCGCCTCGCACTCAAGACGGTTCTCGTAGTAATAATAGCCAAAGCGGTTGATGTTCGCCTGAGTATCGGCAAAGGAGCCGGAGGAATAATAGGTGCTTCCGTCCTTCTTGGTAACGAAGGCTACCATTGTATCCTTTATATAATCAACTCCGCTTTTGTTGGAAATGCTTGAAAAGCCCTGGAAATTCTCTGCCTTGAGCGAGTACTTCAATACCGCATTGCCGTTTTCCATAACGAAATGGTTTCTATCGGCATTATCAAAATAGGAATTTACCTTGCCTGCCAAATTCTGTGCATTGTTTATAAGCTCTTCGTTCGTGCCAAGGTATTTAGGACCCTCCTCGTTCTCGGATTCGGACTCATCGGTAGTTTCGGCGCTGTCAGACGCAGACTCCTCGGTGGTTTCCTGAGTTTCCTGATTGCCAATGTCTCCCACGCAAGATGCGAAAGAACCGACGATCATAATCGCTACGAGTAAAAAGGACAGCCAACGGTTGAATTTTCTCATAAAATTTCCTTTCTGTATATCAAAGCATATCAATCTGCATATTGGACGGTCTGAATGCGATGTTGTTGAGGCATGCTGTTTTGACAACCTTGAAGGTAATGAATTGAACACAAACGCTATGTGCAACTAAAATTCTTTCAAAAAAATAAAAAAGTTCTTGCACTTTTGTGTGTTATATGATATATTTATTATACATCAGCGGCATTTAGGTGTCAATATTTGGTGTAGTTTTTGAAAAATCGCGTAAAAATGAAAAAGTTATTTCATTTTTGGAGGTATTATGGTCAATCTGGAAAGACAAGAAGAAATACTGGAATATTTAAGAGTGCGTCGGTTTGCATCTATTGCAGAGCTTGCCGAAAGGCTCTACACGAGTCAGGCTACTGTGCGCCGCGACGTTGAAAAGCTGGCAGCGTTGGGAGCTATCAAGACCGTTTACGGCGGAGTGGTGCTGGCGGAATATGAAAACACTCCCGTGCCGATCTTCTTTCGCGATAAGGAAAATTCTGCAACCAAGGATAGGATTGCAGAGAAGGCGGCGGAGCTGGTGCGAGACAATTCTACGGTAATATTCGACTCCTCGTCAACCGTGAGAAGAATGTGCAAGCACATCATTACAAGAAAGGGCTTGACGGTAATAACGAACAATCTTCGCGTATGCCAGGAGCTGAAAGATTCCGACGTAAGGGTAGTCTGCACGGGCGGATCGCTGGTGTCAGGCAGAGAGTGCTTTGTGGGACATTTTGCCGAGAGCTTTATCAGACAAATAAAGGCTGACGCGTTGTTTTTTTCATCGCAGGGAGTTTCGGAAAACGGTGATATTACCGACTCTTCAGAGGAAGAGATAGCCTTGCGCCGCGCTATGATCGAGTCATCGAAAGAGCAGTATTTTTTGCGTGACGGCTCAAAGGTAGGAAAGGATTTTCCATTTGTGCTTTGCAATGTCGCTGATATCAATACTTGGATCGGCGAGGATTGATTTCAAATCTTGTTTTATCAATAACTATGCCTTATCTTGATCGCAAAAATGAAAGAGCTTTTGCAATTTCACCGTCAATTTTCAACATTTGTGCCAACCATTGACATATTATCGCGGTCATTATATAATATTACAGTATAAAACAGACTTTTTGCAACAACTTTTTCAAAACTTATGAAAGGCAGATAAAAAATGGCAACAGTTACAATTATCGGCGCGGGCATGATGGGCTCAGCGCTTGCATTCCCTGCAAGAGAAAACGGACACGAGGTTCGCTTGGTCGGTACTCACCTTGACCGCGAGATCATCGACGAGTGCAGAAAAAGCGACAAGCACCCCAAGTTCGTAAAGGCATTCCCCGCAGGACTTAAGTATTATCAGGTTGAAGAGATGGAAGAGGCTATCGCAGGCTCCGACATGATCATCGGCGGCGTTTCCAGCTTCGGTGTCGATTGGTTCGCTGACGTAGTTCTTCCCAAGATCCCCGACGAAATCCCCGTTATCACCGTCACCAAGGGTCTTATGGACACCGCCGACGGCAGACTTCTTACATACCCCGACCTTTGGCAGGCAAAGCTTGATAGCCTTGGAAAGAAGACCAAGCTCTTCGCAATCGGCGGTCCTTGCACCAGCTATGAGCTGGTCGCTCACGACCAGACCGAGGTCGCATTCTGCGGACACGACATTGAGACCCTCAAATTTCTCCGCGACGTAATGGCGACCGACTACTATCACATCAGCCTTTCCACCGACGTAACCGGAATCGAGAGCGCAGTTGCACTCAAGAATGGCTATGCCCTCGGCATCGCTCTCACCATCGGACTCAATCAGAAGGAGTTCGGTATCGACAGTGAGCTCCACTTCAACTCTCAGGCGGCTATCTTCGGTCAGGCAGTTAAGGAGATGTATAAGCTTCTCGACTATCAAGGCGCTGCTACCCTTGAGAATATGTCCGTAGGCTATGGAGACCTCTACGTTACCGTATACGGTGGCAGAACAAGACTCGTCGGCATCCTTCTCGGCCGCGGCCTCAATATCGACGAGGCAAAGGCAGAGCTTAACGGTGTAACCCTTGAGTCTCTCGTAGTTGCGGAGCGCGTTGCAAGAGCCGTTAAGGTTGCAGACAAGCTCGGCAGACTCAACAAGGCTGACTTCCCCCTCCTCTGCCACGTTGACGAGATCATCATGGAGAAAAAGCCCGTCAATATGCCTTGGGAAGACTTTACCTTCGTTTACGAAAAATAAGCTTCGGATTTGAAGTGATCCCAAAAGTTCAGACAAAAAATACATATTAAATCATTTGCGAATGAGCTCGGTACCCGCCGGGCTCATTCCTTTTATTTTTAAAGAAATTCTTTCGTTGTTGCAGTAAACACCTTTAAAATTGGTATGCGGCTCGCCCTTGAGGTGTTTTGCACGGAGAAATAAACAAAAAAGCATTGAGAGTTTTGAGTTCTCAATGCTTTTTCATTTTCAGCTCTTTTTAATTATCAACTTCGCTTCTTGTTCAAGGTAATCCATTTCGATATCTCCCAAAAGGTCTAATTTACTCATTGTTATAACAAGATTATTCTCCAAGGAAAACACAAACAAGAAAATCTCTTCAGAGGAAAATCTAATACCATCAATCATACCATCTTCAAGATAGCTGAACTTATCAAATCTGAAGCTTTGACCTTTCAAATCTACCTCGTATGGGTATTCGTCCTTTTTAAACGCTATACATTCTTGAAAAACAATTCTTCCGTCTTCTCCTACCGCTTGACTTGCCAGCCTGAAATAAAATCCTCCGCTTTTAATTACAATCTCATCACAATCGCAGCTCTGATCGTTCATCATAGCTAAGAATGAATCGGAAATATATATTTTATCTATCACTCCAAGCAAGTTGATAATATCTTCTGTTGTTTTCATAAATTCTCTATCCATCTTGCTAAAATTCCCCTTCATTAAGGTGGAATCCGATTTTCCAAACTTCTTCATCAGTTTTCGCGTCATATATTTTTACGACAGATTTATATAATTCGGGGTATCGCTCGCAACGAGAAGTATCGAATACATAGTAATAATTATCCCAATTGCGAAACTTGTGAATATCATAGGTATTATAAGAACAGCCCACTATTTTATACAGTCCCTCATCGTCGTTCCGGATATGGTCGTAGGAAGCAACGAGCATAATCATTTTCATCATCCACACAAAACGATCATGCCACTCTTCATCATTTGGGTCAAACCTACACACATTAAACTGATCAAAAATAGCAGTATCCCAAAACTCCGTAGCGGAATCAGCATCCAATCCCGCGTCAAGTAAAAGCTTTAACGTTTTAATGCCAATTTCATTCTCAAGAAAACAAAACATCGGATTGAGGCTATTACTATCATCGTATGGAATGCGCGGTGAAGATATATCCATCCCGTATTGCAAAAACAATTCGGTGATTCGCGGAACATTGATAACACATTCATCCCAATACCCATCAGGTCCAACCAGTTCGCCGTAAATATGCTCTAAAAGTTCCCATCCATGCCCACCGGTAGGACCTAAAGGGTCAGCCCCTTGTTTCAAAAGCTCTTCGATCAACTCGAAATCAGGGATTATCTTTTTGCATTCCGCAAACAGCTTTTTATTTAATTCGATTTCTTCCGGGGTGTATACACTCTCATATTGTTGCGTATGCTCTCGCTCGTAGTCGTTTCTATACTCATATTCACCCATTCAATTTCCCCCATATCATTCAATAAGATTGACCAACTGATCCAAGGCATACTTTTCACCTATTTGTTGAACAATCATCAAGGACTGCTCTAAAATAACACGCATGTCATTCTCGGGATCAGACATGGCAAAAATCATATAGTCCTTATAAAACTGTTTTCCATAATCATAGGCAATTTTGATTTTCTGTTTAACCGTTTCATTTTCTATATCAATCGAAATACCACCATTCAGTCCCTCTTCAATCGAATAGGAAACAATTTTGGCAAAATGTTCAGGGGCATTTTTATACAATGTTGTAGAACATTTGCTCTCTATCGCCTTGGCAAACAAATATGCAAATATGTTTTCGAGAATTGACGGTTCTATTTCTTCTATATCAACATCGAGTTTATCAAGGAAATTGTTAATGTTGTTTTTATATTCAATATAATTTTCGTCAATTGACGCAACGTTTTCCGCATACACATCCTCTCCCAAAAAGCCATGGAATTTAGCGCGTGTAGTGATTGGAACTGCAACAGTATCCGGTATCTCCCAACCATCAAAAATCGATTTCGGCTTAAACTCTTCGTCCAATTTAAAATGATATCTGGGATTTATACTAACAACAATATCTGTTATATTCCCTTCTTCATTCATTTCCAGAAAAACTATCCCCCCATAATCGTTCGGTTCATCATATGCTAAAACGACACAACGTTTTCCCACACCATATGGCAATTCTCCCTCTCCCTCATCAACCGAAGTTATAGTTGCCTTATAAGCATATATTTTTCTTCCCGAATTTTTATCATTCACATACTGCAACCTGTCCATAATATCTTTTTTGCCAACGAAAGTTTGTTTAGAATACTCCGATACATATCTAGCGTTATCCGCTATAACTCTACAAAATCTTTGAGGATCGCCATCGGTAAAGGTGTATCTTACTAATGAGAGATGGTGCTCTTCATCTTTTACTATTCCTTCCGAATACTCATAAATTGCAACATCCCCCGAAAGCGTTCCGTACATAACAACTGTGGAACCAACTTTCATATTGTCGTGCATCTCTTCTTCAACCTGATCTATCGTATGCACGATCTCCAATTCTCCCATATCTGTATCTATTATGCATTTTACAAAAGATTTGTAACGTTCACCCTCAAACTCCAGTTCTCCCCAATATAGCCCCTTTACTACGCCTCTTATGGCGGTCAAGTCATCAAGATTGTCGTCTGTTTCATATTCCGATGAGTTCGGATCACGATTTCTCAATATACCGGTTGGGATAACAGAGCCTTCTCCTATAAGAAATTTTTTTCCGGTTTTTCCTTCGGGCTGATGCTCGGCATAGTCATCCTCGTCCTTGTAATATTCAATCAAGTCCGGGAATGCAACCATTTGCATTTTTATAATATCATTCCCCATAAAGCTAGGAAGAACATCCGCATTGACCAAATTAACTATAGCCATTCCTCCACCGTCCATTCGGGTCACAGCAACACGTTTTGCAAGCAGGTCGGCATCCTTCCTATCAACATTCATATTGTGTAATCTTACTTCCCACACACAACGACCACTTATATGTGTATCAATGCCTTCTGCTTGTATGCATCGTCTATCATCCTCGTCGCCGGGTTCACGGTATCCTGTGC
Source organism: Eubacteriales bacterium (assembly GCA_045122255.1). Lineage (GTDB taxonomy): Bacteria > Bacillota > Clostridia > Oscillospirales > CAG-272 > SVTX01. Next base: position 26,757 of record JBGVHJ010000032.1, read on the forward strand.
GCAATATAATTTGTGCATTGCCAAAATGCTTATTAAAATAAGGATAATTATAGTATCCAATCTTGGCCTTGCCCTCACTGGCAGTCATTCCAAATAACGATCCCATTACATCTTCGGACTCTTTAAAAAAGTCCATATTCAAATTTTCCAAATATAAAGGCATACTAGCTCCTCCTAAAGTTGTTGTTTTAATTTTGGGTGAAAAAACACGTTAAATGGCATAATGCAGATTCTTAGCTCCGCACTTTTGGAACGAAAGATATGTGGGTGTTAAATTCTTGTATGGCTCAGATGCCTTGCACTCACTATAATCCGAGAAATCCAGCTTGAATCCCTCGGCAGGAATAATAGTGGTGTTGTGACGCACATCATAAACAACCCTGCTCTTATCAAAACGAATATCCGCCACGTCATTTCCCGCATCATTATACAAAGTTGCCCAATTATAAGTTCCGTCATTGTCAAACAAATTAACTCTATAACGCCACTGATGAAGCTTTACACCATTTTCGAAATGAAGAATAATATTATACTCTTCTGTATTCACGTTAAGAATATTAAGGTCTGACACAGCTTCCTTAAAATCAACTCCCTGATTCAACTCAAAGGCAATAGCCCTAAGGCAATCGTAATTTAGACTGATCTTATGTGCAAACGCCACTACTGCGGATATTTGTGAATAATATTTAGGATCAAGCTTGTCGTATAAATAATCCGATATTTCCATTGCGCCAGGATATTCGAATCTGAAATGGTAGTGAAATCTACCGGGGCGATTAACAATATAGTCATTTAATCCATAAAGTTCGTTGCAAGTAACTACAAACATTTTTTTGCCGCCTGCTGTTCCATCAAATAAACTCAAAAGCTGTGCCTGAGCGTCATCATCACGTGAGCTTCTGAAGGTCTTATCAAACTCATCAAATAGCACCAAACACTCTTGATCGATACTTTCAATAAATCTTGCGATGCCACGATATGCTGCATCAACAATAATAACGGGTATACCCTTGCCTACTGCCTCTATGCACAGCAGCTTTGCAAACATAGACTTACCAATTCCCTTATCACCACTCAAGATAACACCAAGATTGCGTTCAAAGCTATCAAAAGAACCGATTACCTTTTTGACCTTCTCATTATGTACGCCATACGTCTTTTCTGTAACAACAACATCTGCTCGCTTTACAAGGAAGCATCCCTCATTGTCATTGTATCCGATCGCATATGTGCCCATAGGCAGATATTCATAAGTTTGAATACTGTCATCAAATATCTTGTATTTTGTTCCGCTGTTTACTATTCTCATATTCTTTCACCTCTCATTTTTCGATAATATATTCTAAAATCCTTTTAGCAATTCGAATCTCCTGCTGTGTTGGAGTCAACATATATCCGGTAGGGCTGAAATGAGCGGAGCACGTTGTGTCCCTATATTTAAAAAGACAACCGCCCATAAAAACCCCTTCTTTGATATATAGATACAATCTAAAATCTATGCCATCATAATCCCATTTTTCTGCTATAGTGGGAGTAATTTTGAAAATCGTTGCCAAGCACTCGTCATCATAGTATTCGTCATGATAAACTATGTACTCATCGCAATCTGCATAATCCCATTCCCCGCAACCATTGTGGAACGCAACAACACCCAACGTATCCATATTTATCTTATTCCCCACAAACTCTGCTATCATTTTTTGTTCGTCAATTCTTGCCATCACTATTTTCCTCTTTTGTAATTTTAATAAAAAACATAGGCGGCCAAACAGAAATCCTTATCAGCATATCGCTCAATTGCTTTTTACATTTGCATTATACACCGATTAAATTCCTATTTGGTCGCCTTTAATGCGACATTTTTTTATTTTCCGATTATTTTTTGATCCAGCTTGTAGAGGACCTCGTTAATATCGTTAATGTTGTATATTCTTTCTCTGATGAAATACTCAATTATGATATCCTTTTTGTTACTGTGCGAAAAAGCATATCCTGCGCGCTCAAGCATATCGTTCGCCTCATCGAGCGTAAGATGCAACGCGAGAATGATCGCAATTGCAGTATCCTTTGACGGCTTGTAATTTCTATCACTAATGATCTTTGAAAACAGCTTTCTATCAATGTTAGCCGCGTTATACACGCTTGACGGCTTCAAATCGCGTCTTCTCATATGTATCATTAACGCGTCTACGAAGGTCTTATTGGTTGCTCTATCCAATGCATCAAACAACGTAATCGATTCGTCAAGAAATGAATACTTTTTCATAGCAGCTGCAATGCGAGCCTCGTCATATCTGTTCTCAAGCTCATCATCGAATGCCAGATCATATCTTATATTCAGATCATAATCGTGTTCTACCTTTGGAACGCTTGGAGCAACCTTGGGAGCTTCAAACTCATTTGATGAAGTGCTAAATTTGTCAAAGTCAAAAAAATTTTCCTTACCTTCACCACTTTGATTCGATCTTATCTGGCGCTTGATTCCTTGGTGTTCGCCGGGGACACCTCTGTCACTATACCTAATATTAGAATCAAATTCTTCTTTCGGAGAATATTTTTCTCTAATATAGGCAGAAGCCTTTTTTACATATTCCCAAATCGTTATTTTGTGAAAAAAACCTTCTAACATAGCATCATCTCCTCAAAGCATTTTTTACATTATAGCATAATTTGTAAATCAAGTCAACCAATTTGTCCATGTTCATATACTATAGTCCACTCGCAACCTTTCCGCAAACAATTCCCTTTTAGCATTCGCAAAAGCATATATTTTCGCTATAATTAAATCATTTCCGATTCAGCTTCCAAAGTGGCTTCCAAAATTCTCTTTTTGAGCTCTCAAAAGTTCCAATAAAATTCCACAAATTTATTGGAAAAGCTCTCATTTAAAGCTTCGAGGCGATAAAAAAGAAGAACAGACCGAAATCTGCTCCTCTATAAATTTGCTTTATATTACAAGGATTTCAGAAAGAAGTCAAGGAGTTTTCGGGGTATATTGCAGACCGTCACGACAATCTTCGTGCATCACTCACCGATGAACAACGTGAGGTTCTTGACAAGCTGAATGACAGCCGGACTGAGCACACGGCATCGCAGAGCGAGCCCTATTCGCCTATGCCTTTAAACTGGGTATGAGGATTGCATTTGAAGTGTTTTGCGGGGGAAAATAAAAATAAAATGAAAAAGCATTGAGTTATCGTTCTCAATGCTTTTCTTATATTCAGTCTTCTAAAAATCCATAGCATTTTACGCTTCACACATTGCCCTGCGGCTTCCATATCTCCTTCAAATATGAATGATATAGATTAACACACCAAACGCATCAAATTGCGATGTGGATGAAATATGAGCTCCGTGGCAAGCCATTATCAATCGGCAACATCCCGAATTATGTAATACGAGTTTTCTTTACGCCATAAGAGAAAATTCATACTTAACATCGATTTTATGACCTTTTTTGATACGGCTTGGGCGCTTGAAAATTAGGAGTCGTGTGGGAGTCACACCTTTAACCATCTGACCGCCGATGCTACCTGCCTGGCGAGCGGTGAGGTCACCGTTGTAGCCCTGGTTAAGATTTACACCTACTTCGCTTGCTGCCTGCATCTTGAACTGCTCAAGTGCCTTCTTAGCATTCTTGTTTGCCATAACAATTCTCCTTAAATTTCCACATATTGCGGAAAATTATTTTACATAT
>JBGVHJ010000033.1:0-22022 GCA_045122255.1 Eubacteriales bacterium
GCTGTCAGCGAAGCTGACTGAGGGATTGTTTTGCTGTGAAATGTTACTTTTACAATCCCTCCGTCTCGCTACGCGATCCACCTCCCTTTACACAAGGGAGGCTTTCGTTAGCAATCGTCTCACCGATAAACTGCAATTTACATGAAACAGGAGAACAAAAATGAAAGCTTATATAATTCAACCGTTTTATTCCTTTGAGGAAAAAGATCTTGAAAACTGCTTTTACGATATGATAGCGCACCTTGATTCCATAGGTGATGATGCCGACATTATCGTTCTGCCCGAATATTGCGACATTCCGGCATCTACAAAAAGCAAGGACGCTTTCCATGCGTCGATTGCAAAATACAATTCGATTATAAAGGAAAAGGCGCGCGAGGCGGCTATCCGCTGCAATTCCATCGTATTTTTCAATGCGGCGGACGAAACACCAACGGGCTATCGCAACACCACCTACGCGCTTAACCGTGATGGCTCGGTCGCGGGCAAATATTATAAGGCGCACCCCGCTCCCAGCGAGGTAAAGACCGAAAAGGAGGGCGGCAACGAGGTCGACGTCAGCTACAGCTACGAATTCAGAGAGCCCGACATTATCGAGATCGAGGGCGTTCGCTTCGGCTTTATGACCTGCTACGATTTCTATTTCTACGAGAATTTTGCACCTTTGGCAAGACGTTATGTCGACGTGATAATCGGCTGCTTCCATCAGCGCACCGACACTCACGAGGCACTTTCTATCATCAACCGCTTCCTTTGCTACAACACCAATGCGTATCTTGTCCGCTCGTCGGTCTCTCTCGGACTCGATTCAAAAATATGCGGCTGCAGCTGCATAATTGCGCCCAACGGTGACGAGATCGTTAATATGAAGAGCTACGTCGGTGTTGCCTCTGCCGAGATCAATATTCACGAGAAATATTTCAAGCCGGCAGGCTTTAAGGGAGCGTTAAAGACTCACTATGATTACATTGAGGAGGGCAGACGTCCATGGCTCTACCGCAACGGCGGCGCGAGCGTGGTCGCCTTCGACAAATATATGCCCTACCCCCGTCTTTGCGCTCACCGCGGCTACAACACCGTCGCTCCCGAGAACACAATGCCCGCCTTCGGTGCGGCTGTGGCTATGGGCGCTGAGGAGATCGAGTTTGACCTTTGGGCAACAAAGGACGGCGAGATAGTCACCGCCCACGACCCTAACCTTGAGAGAGTTTCCGACGGACACGGCAATATTTGGAATTACACCCTCGCCGAGCTCAAAGCACTTGATTTTGGAAGTAAATTCGATCCTAAATACAAAGATCTGCGCATCCCCACCTTTGAGGAGATACTTCAGAAATTCGCCGGCAGAGTCGTTATGAATATCCACGTCAAGATCTGGGACGAGAGACAAAGCGAACTTTATCTTCATAAGATAGCCGCCCTTATCCGCAAGTACGATTGCGAACGCCACGTCTATTTTATGTCCGTCAACACTGAGGCTCTGCTTGAAATGAAAAGGCTGCTTCCTTTCACGCTCTGCTGTCAGGGCGCCGAGCGAAGCAACACGGAAATGATCGATATTGCCATCAAGCACGGTCTTGATAAGGTGCAGCTGGTTGGCTGGTTCCCTTACGATAAGTCGATGGTTGAAAAATGCCACGAAAACGGCATCAAGGTCAATTTCTGTCAGGCAGATACCCCCGAGGATGCAAAGCGTATCCTTGAAATGGGTGTTGATTGCCTGCTGACCAACGATTTTCATTACGTAAAGTCGGGACTGGAGAATAAATAATATGCACTTATACGAAACACATCTCCACATCTCGCCCGTCAGCCTTTGTGCAAGGGCAAGCGTTCGAGAAACAGTCGAATATTACAAGAGCGCGGGATATAGCGGGATTTTTATCACGAATCATTTCCTTGACGGAAATATCCCCCTTGAAGTCCGTTGCCTGCCATACGCCGAGCAGATAGAATTCTACTTTGCCGACTATGAGGAGGGAAAAAGGATCGGGGAAGAGATCGGTCTTGATGTTTTCCTCGGAATTGAGATGAGCCACGGCGGCACCGACTTTCTTGTGTACGGTATCGACAAGGAATGGTGTTTGGCGCACCCCGATATGCACCGCGTACCCAAAAGTCAGCTGCTTACGGCTATCCTTGATGCCGGCGCGCTGGTCATTCAAGCGCACCCATTCCGCGAAGCAAACTATATCGACCATATAAGACTTTTCCCAAGACACGTGCAGGGTGTAGAGGTCTATAATGCAAATCGGACTGAGTTCGAAAACGGACTTGCGGAGCAGTATGCCGAGAATTACGGACTTCTGCGATTTGCAGGCTCTGATAATCATTCGGCAAGCAAGCAGCGTTGCTTTGGCGGCATGGCTACCGAAATGCCCGTGACATCTGTGGAGGATTTCGTATCTCGCGTGCTTTCGGGCGAGGCGAAGCCTTTTCACAGAGAAGAGAATAACGTTGAACTGATATAATATCATCAAAAAACCGTACAAAAGGCAAAAAAGGCATTCTTTTTAGTGAGAATGCCTTTTTCATTAAGGAAATATAAACAATATGTTTAAATATCCACAAATAATTAAATAATTGTGTTTGAAGGTAAAAAACAACGAGAGTCAGTTCCTGCCGATGCCTCTGAAAGGGAAGACTTGCGCCTTATCTTGCTGAAGCTTTATTTGGTGAATTTAGGCAAAAAACACAGGGCAATAGCGATAGGACGTAACGTCATTTTTTATTGATATAAATTTTCCTTAGAATATATGCGTGATAGATTTCGGAAAATGCATTTTTGAAATGACATGTTGCAAATTGAAAGGCTTCATTTTTATTTTTATATACGTATGCACGCGGAAAATGCGCGCACAATATAATATATAATGATATTATCCGTCCGGCGCCCAAAATAGGAAAGATTTATATTTGCAATTTTGACGAGGAGAAGTTGCAAAATGGATATTTATGCAAAAAGTATTCACTTATATAATAAATATGGAAGTTTTTGTAAAAATCAATCGTCAAATTGCACAAAACCGATGTGATGTATTTGTATGTTTTGGTCGATTGTACGAAAATTATTTATCCCTATTGACAGAAAAATTGACGGATGATATAATAAGTTATTCTTATCATATCCGCGGACTCGCGAGATGCATTTAAGACGTCTCCTATGCCTGATTGGCCGGTCGCGTAGACGATGCCTCAAAGCGCCGCAACTCCAAAGATGTGTTTGGAAAAAACAAAATTTATTAAGGAGAAAAAACATGAAAAAGTTTTTGATTTGCCTTATCGCTATGGCACTCGTTCTTTGCATGGTTCTTCCTCTTACTTCTTGCGTAACTCCTACTCCCGAGGAGCCTGAGCAGAGCGAGAGCAAGCCCGGCGAAGACGATAAGCCCACCGAGTCCGAGTCTAAGAACGATGGTTCTGAAGATTCCGACACCAACGAGACTTCCGAAGAGGAAGGCGCATTCAAGGAGCCCGTTGTTAACCCTCATGGCGTTGAGCTCCCCGCAGTTCCTACCGAAGGATACGTTTACAAGGATGCTGTAACCGTTCTTTCCGCTAACTGGAACACCCACACCTACCAGACTACTGATGAATCTTACCCTGTAAGCTTCCTCACCACCGGCCTTTACGGTTTCTTCTTCAACGATGGAGGAATCTACGTAAACGACGCTGAGCCCTACTCCGGATACGTTATCGCTCCCGAGATGGCTGCAGCAATGCCTATCGACGTTACCGAGCAGGTTAAGGCTGAGCACCCTGAGTTCGGCATCCCCAGCGATGCAACCAAGGGCTTCGCTTACACCATCAAGCTCAATCCCGCTGCTACTTGGCAGAACGGCGAAAAGATCAACGCTGATACTTACGTTTACTCCATGAAGGAGCTTCTTAATCCTCTGCTCCTTAACTACAGAGGTCCTGACTACTTCGATGGCGATTTCGCAATTGCAAACGCTAAGAACTACTACTATCAGGGCACTACCAACTACACCGACAACGGTATCGGCAACAAGTACGCACTTGCTGATCTCGTAAAGGGTGAGGATGGCAACTACTACACCAAGGACGGCAATGCAATGTTCATTGCAGTTGACTCTCCTCTTGACTGGACCGGCGGCAACACTCTTAAGCAGTATGTTACTCATCCTAGCTACAGCTCATACTTCAACCTTGAGAAGTGGGACGCACTCGTAGAGTCTATTACCGAAGACGGTAGAGCTCCTCTTAACGACGAGACCTACAGCTACCTCGTTACTACCATTTCTACTGAAGATTGGGGCGAGACCGACGCTGACGCGTTCAACTACTTCCTCGAGCAGGTTGTTTACGAAGACAACTACGACTTCGCAAACGTTGGTATCTACAAGAACGACGAGTACACCATCACCCTCGTTCTCGAGAAGTCCCTCACCGGCTTCTACCTCCTTTACAACCTTACCGGTAACTGGATCGTATACCAGCCCTACTATGAGGCTGGTAAGACTCAGATCGGTGAAACCGAAGCATGGACCAACAGCTACTGCTCTGACGTAGCTTCCACCATGTCCTACGGTCCTTACAAGCTCGTTGAGTACCAGGATGAAAAGCAGATGGTATTCGAGAGAAACGATAAATGGTTCGGTTACACCGACAACAAGCACGGTTTCCTTGATGAGAACGGCGAGTTCCAGTCTATGTACCAGACCACCAAGATCACCTGCCAGGTAGTTGAAGAGGCAGACACCAGAAAGCTTATGTTCCTTAAGGGCGAGCTTATGGGCTACGGACTCCAGTCCGCTGACTTCGCTGAGTACAGAAACTCTGACAGAGCTTACGTAACTCCTTCCGAGACTATCTTCTTCCTCATCTTCAACGGTCACATGGAAGCTATCCAGACCCGTGAGGCTGCTGAAGACTTCGACAAGGCTACTACTGACCTTGAGACTATGACCCTTAACTCCTTCCGTCGTGCGTTCGCTGTAACCTACGATAAGGAGAAATTCGCAACTACTATATCTCCCTCTCGTTCCGGCGGTTACGGTCTTATCGGTACCGCTTACGTTTACGATCCTGAGACCGGTGCAAGATACCGTGACACCGACCAGGCTAAGAAGGCTCTCTGCGAGTTCTACAGCGTAGACGTTTCTAATTTCGATTCTCTCGACGCAGCTGTTGAGTCCATTACCGGTTACGACCCTGCAACCGCTAAGAAGCTCTTCACCGAGGCATACAACGAGGCTATTGAAAAGGGCTACATCACCGATACCGACAAGGACGGCAAGTCCGACCAGGTCGTTAAGATCGAGTACTGCTCTTCCGCAACCTCTGACTTCATGAAGACCACCATCGCTTACCTCAACGACAAGCTCAACGAAGTTCTCGTTGGCACTCCTTTCGAGGGCAAGATCGAGATCTACGAGTCTGAGCCTTACGGCAACAAGTGGTCCGACATCATTAAGGCTGGTATGTCCGACACCGTTCTTGCAGGATGGCAAGGCTCCGCTCTTAATCCCTTCTCTCTTACCGACCTCTACACCAACCCCGCAAAGCAGTACGACGCAGCATGGTTCAACGCAGCTGCTGTTGAAATGACCCTCACCATCGACGGCGAGGAGATCACTCTCAACCTCAAGCAGTGGTCCGACGCTCTTAACGGTACCGTTGTAGAGAAGGACGGCAAGCAGTACAACTTCGGCGACGGTATCGCTGACGTTAACACCCGTCTTGACATCCTTGCTGGTATCGAGACCAAGGTTCTTGGCACTTACAACTACATCCCCGTTCTTCAGGACGGTTCTGTAGCGCTTCTCTCCAGACAGGTTTACTACGTTGTTGAGGACTACAACCCTGTTATGGGTCGTGGTGGTATCGCATACATGAGATACAACTACAACGAGACCGATTGGGCTGCATACGTTGCTGCTCAGGAGAACGGCCAGGTTAAGTACTAATATCGCTTTCGCGATTGAATCACTATCTTGCGGTAGGGTAATAATCCTGTCGTAAGTAATAAGTGGCACATATTACCGGGACGCAAGTCTCGGTAATATGTGCTATAAAAAGAACTTTAAGTTTTCTGAAAAGGGGAGCAGAAACGGCCGCTGCACCCAATTTCAGAGCCTTAAAATCGGAGGACATAATGTTTAAATACGTAATACAAAGATTGGCACTTATGATGTTGACTCTGCTCATCATCACATTTATGTGCTTTGTGCTTATAAGAATGTTGCCGCCGGCAACTCTTCCTCCCGGAGACCCTCATACTGCGGTCATTGAGGCGAGAAGAGAAGCGCTTGGCTACAACAAGCCTTATATCGTCCAGTTTGGAATTTTCATAAAGGACGTTTTCACCAGATTTGACTGGGGTATAAGTGACGTTCAGGGTCCTACCTTTGGTAAAGCGGTATTCCCTTACTTCATTGACAGACTTCCCCCCACAATCATCATCAATATTTATTCAATAATATTCAGCATACCGATAGGTATTGCTCTCGGTGTCGTTGCGGCTCTTAAGAAGAATTCGTGGCTTGACCACGTTATCTCCACCCTTACTATGATAGTCGTTTCGGTGCCTTCATTTGTCTATGCATTTTTGATCCAGTACTTTTTGTACTTCCAGTGGGGTTGGTTTGATAGCCCCCTTTTGAAGCCCGGAACAGACTGGTTCTCTTGGCCGATGTTCGTAAGTATGCTTATGCCCGTACTTTCGCTTTCATTCGGTACTATCGCGGGCTTTACCAGAACCACGAGAGCGGAGCTTACCGAGGTTCTTACAAGTGAATTTATGCTCCTCGCGCGCACCAAGGGACTTACCCGTGCGCAGGCTACCGTTCGTCATGCTATGAAGAACTGTATGGTAGTCATTCTTCCCGCTATCTTTGGAAATTTCATAGGCGTTCTTTCGGGTTCTCTTATTATTGAGAAGATCTTCTCGATCCCCGGTGTTGGTAAGCTCTATCTGAACTCTATCAATGCTCAGGACTATCCTATGTTTATAATGCTCACAGTATTCTATACATCCATCGGTCTTGTTGCAAGTATCGTTGTTGACGTGAGCTACGGTTTCATCGACCCCCGTATCAGAATGGGCTCGAGAAAATAATCTGCGGAAAGGGAATATATTATTATGGATAATAATGTTATGTATGAACACATTCCGCAGGAAAAATTTGAGTTTGCACAGCTTAATGCCAACATTCATGACAAAAAGCTTCAGACCAAATCACGCGGATATCTTCAGGATGCTTTCATCCGTTTCAAAAAGAACAAATCCTCGGTAGTTGCCGCTTGGATAATTCTTTTCATCTTTTTGTATGCTCTGATCGTACCGGTACTTTACGACGTTTTCCTCGGTTATGACGTAAACGGAGATAAGGACCCGGTATATGTCAGCACACCTCCTTATATTGAAAACTCTATCATTCCTTGGTTTGACGGTGGTGCTATCCTCGGTTCTCAGGATGAGAGACAGGTTCAGGCTTTTGAGCTTTACTCAAAGGAGACCGGTCACAACATCATCATTGAAAAGCAGGATAGCTATGACGTTACTACTATCGACCGCGGTAAGGAAGTAACTATTACCTATACCAAGCTCAGAGTAAACAAGTATTATATGGCGGGTATGCAGACCCAGACCGTAGATCTTGAGGAGTATCAGAGAATTATGGATTTCCAGGATGAGACCGGAATCCAGGTTCTTTATCCTATCGTCCTCAAGGAAGACGTTTATCCCAAGAAGTATGCTAACAGCACCGAGCTTAAGGATATGCGTCAGGACCAGAACATCTGGTACAAGGTAAACGACCTTAAGGGCGGTCTCCTTCAGAAGAACAAGACCGACGAAAACGGTAAGCTCGTTATCGTTGACGGTAAGGTAGTTAAGGAAGAGGTTCTTGAACCCGCATATTGCACCGATAAGAGCAAGGATGCGGCAATTCCTTACACCAGCTCGAGAATTGAAGGCGATGACGGCAGCTATATCTACGGACTTAAGAAGGGCGCAAACGGTGACGCTGTTCAGATCCGTTACTTCTACTACAACTACTACAAATATCAGCAGTGGCTCAAGACCGGTATCCCCAGCGCTCCTATGCACATTCTGGGTACTAACTCTATCGGACAGGACCTTTGCTGTGCTATCGGTGTCGGAGCAAGATTCTCGATCATATTCGCTATCTGCGTTTCCGCTGTAAACCTCTTTGTCGGTGCCGTTTACGGTGCTATTCAGGGTTACTTCGGCGGTTGGATCGACCTTCTCCTCGACCGTGTATCCGACATTCTCTCCAACGTTCCTACCATAGTCGTAGTTACGCTGTTCAACCTGCATCTGGCTTCCAAGATAGGTAGTCTTGGCGGTATTGCAGCATCGTCGATCACAAGAATCTTGACAAGCGTAGGAATTACCGGTGTCGATCTTTCCTTCCTCCAGAATTTCGGTTCTGTAGGTGCATTCCTGTTGGCATTTATGGCAACGGGATGGATCGGTATGGCGGCCCTTACGAGAAAGCAGTTCTACCGCTTCAAGAGTATGGAGCACGTTATGGCTGCGAGAACTCTCGGTGCTTCCGACTGGAGACTTATGTTCAAGCACATTTTCCCCAACTCCTTGGGTACTATCGTTACAAGCTGCGCGCTTGTAATCCCCGGAGTTATCGGTTCTGAGACCTCGCTTACCTACCTTGGAATCATCGATCTTTCTTCCTTCGCAGGAACTACGATCGGTACTTTGATGGAGCAGGGTCAGAACAGTATTATGGCGGCACCCCACGCGATGCTGTTCCCCTCAATTTTCTTCGCGTTGCTTATGATCTCCTTCAACCTCTTCGGTAATGGTCTGCGCGACGCATTCAACCCTGCAACAAGAGGAACGGAGTGATGACGCTATGAAAAATAAACTTCACGTAGAAAACTTAAAAATATCCTTCCACACCGACTCCGGTAAGGTTCAGGCGGTTAGAAACATCAGCTTTGACCTTAACGAGGGCGAAACTCTCGCTATAGTTGGTGAGTCCGGCTCGGGTAAGTCGGTTACAAGTAAGGCGATCCTCGGAATTCTCGCCGGAAACTCCATTGTTGAGGACGGAGAGATCATTTACGACGGTAAGGACCTTCTTAAAATAAAGGAAGACGATTTCCACAAGATCCGTGGAGACAAGATCGCAATGATCTTCCAGGATCCTATGTCCAGCCTTAACCCTATCGTTAAGATAGGTAAGCAGCTGACCGAGGCTATGATCCTTAAGGGCAAGGCTCGTCAGAAGGACAGCAGAAACGCTTTCAATACCTACCTTAGCAATCTTAATAAGCTTATGATTGCTTCCAATCCTGAAAAGGCAAAGATCCTCACAAAGAAATGTAAGGATTTCAACACCTTCGAGTACAAGCATCTTGAGAAGGAAAAGAGCTACAACGTAGCATTCAATGCTGCGTCCGACGCTATTTCCGAGATCGAAGCTATTCTTTTCGAAATCGAGAAGAACGGATTTAAGGATCCTGTATACCGTACCAACAGAGTTTGCGACCTTGCGGTTTCCGCAATTCACGAATACGTTGTAAATGCGAACCAGGAAGAGCTTATTGCTTCCGCAAAGGCAGCTGCAAAGGCTGTTCGCTCTGAGAGCAAGAAGGGATACGACATAGTTCCCGCCGAGCTTCAGCAGATCCTTGAGATCCTTAAGGAATCGGTAAAGGGTGACGTTCCCAACTTCTTCTGCATGGGTTACTATCTCACCTTCTCGAAGGAGCCCCTTCCCGAAATGCCCGTTGCCGAGCTTAACGCTTTCCTCAGAAAGTACCTCGACGACAACTTTATGCTCGAATTTATCGAGGATGCAAAGAAGGCGCTCTACTATTCCGCTGAAAAGACCTGCCAGAATAAGGCTGCTGCAATAGCGGTTCTTGAGAATTATAAATCTGTTTTCGAGCAGGAAAAGCTTAACAAGAAGGAATGTAATAAGGCTCTCTCTGCTATGGCGGCTGCAGTTTCCCGTACCATTGATCCTTTGGCTATTAATAAGGATAGTATGGTTTATACGTTTGCTGTAGGTATTAAGACCGAGATTGGTAAATACTTCCTCGGTACCGTAAGAAACGTAAAGGAAACAAACAGATACGAAAGACAGATCGCAAAATACAACAAGCTCGTTGAAAGAGGCAAAGAGCCTGACGGACAGGTTATCGCGGCTTCTATTATCGATCTTGAGGGTGTTAAGAAGAACATCGTTCGTCAGATCAATCTTCTTGTCGACCACTACCGCGCTGATATTTCTGCTCTCGAGACCCGTGATTTCGAGGCTGAGGCGGTTGCGGTTATCGATTACCTTAAGGCGTGCGCTTCCGGCGTAGTTAATAAGGTAACAAAGAGAATGGCTAAGGAAAGAGCTATCAAGCTCATGGAAGAGGTTGGTATCGCCGAGCCCAGAAGAAGATTCAATCAGTATCCCTTCGAGTTCTCCGGCGGTATGAGACAGAGAATAGTTATTGCTATCGCTCTGGCGGCAGACCCCGACATCCTTATTTGTGACGAGCCTACTACCGCGCTTGACGTTACTATTCAGTCTCAGATCCTTGAGCTTATCAACGACCTTAAGAGAGAGAGAAATCTTTCGGTAATATTCATTACCCACGACCTGGGCGTTGTTGCTAACATGGCTGACAGAATAGCCGTTATGTACGCAGGTAAGATAGTTGAGTACGGTACAAGTGCTGACGTATTCTACGAGGCGGCACACCCCTACACATGGGCATTGCTTTCTTCTATGCCCGACCTTGATACAAACGAGAAGCTTGAAGCTATTCCCGGAACACCTCCGAACATGATCTATCCTCCCGTTGGAGATGCATTTGCGGCAAGAAACAAGTACGCAATGCAGATAGATTTCGAGCGTCAGCCTCCTATGTTCAAGATCACCGATACCCACTACGCGGCAACCTGGTTGCTCCATCCCGATGCTCCTAAGGTTGACCGTCCTAAGATAATCACTGACAGAATTGCAAGAATGAGAAAGAAGATGGAGGCAAAAGATGCAGAATAATCAGGAACAAGAAGTTTTGCTGAGGGTCGAAAATCTTTGCCAGTTCTTCGGTCCCACCAAGGCTGTCAACAACGTAAGCTTTGATATCAAGAAGGGCGAGGTCTTCGGACTCGTTGGAGAATCCGGATGCGGTAAGACCACAACCGGACGCTCGATCATCAAGCTTTACGACATTACCTCCGGTAACATTTACTTCAAGGGAACAAGAATCGGCGCAGGTACGCTTTCTTACCGCCAGGCTATTGCCGACGCTCAGCAGAAGCTCCGCACCGCATCCCGTGAAGAGGCAGCTGAACTCAGAAAGTTCATCGCTGAACAGAAAATAGAGATCAAAAAGGCTCAGTACGACCAGAAGCATTGCGACAAGGAATATGCTCGCAAGCAGGTTGCCGCTTTAAATGAAAAATATCGCCCCGCGATCGCTAATGCCAAAGGTGCCGCGAGGTCCCAGCTTATCGCTGAGTACAAGAATGAACTCAGAAAGGCAAAAAAGACTAAGCTCGTTACCAAGATCCAGATGATATTCCAGGATCCCTCTGCATCCCTTGACCCCAGAATGACCGTTCGTGAGATCATCTCCGAGGGACTTATCATTCAGGGTGAAAGAGATAAGAGAATTATCAATAACAAAGTATACGAAATGCTTGAGAAGGTCGGTCTCGTAAGAGAGCATGCAGGCCGTTATCAGCATGAATTCTCGGGTGGACAGAGACAGAGAATCGGTATTGCCCGTTCCGTTATCATGGAGCCCGAGATGATCATCGCAGACGAGCCCGTTTCGGCGCTCGACGTGTCGATCCAGGCGCAGGTAATCAACCTGCTCAACGATATCAGAAGCGAGATGGGACTTACTATTCTCTTCATCGCTCACGACCTCTCGGTCGTTAAGTACTTCTCGGACAGAATTGGCGTAATGTACTTCGGTAACCTTGTTGAGCTTGCCTCCTCCGACGAGCTTTTCAAGAATCCTATGCATCCTTACACCAAGTCTCTTCTGTCGGCAATTCCTCTGCCCGACCCCGAGTACGAGAAGAACAGAAAGAGAATCGTGTACAATCCTCTTGCAGAGCACGATTATTCGGTTGACAAGCCTACTCTCAGAGAGGTTAGCCCCGGACATTTCGTACACTGTAACGAAGTTGAGTATCAGAGAATTCTTAAAGAATTGAAATAATTCGACATCGAGTTATGAAAAAGCTTCAAGTTAAGAATTTTATAGTTCCGATAATGATTGCGCTCGTGCTCTTCAACGTAGTACCGTATTTAAACGGCGGATTTTTCGGCGCTGAAGAGTACAGAGCGGAATCCTTAGCTGATGGTCTTGCCAACTGCTTTACCATTCCGGGATTGTTTCTTATGTGCATTGCCGGACTTAGTTGGATATCATCTCTCGGAACCTTTGATATCTTTGTCTACGGAACCGGAACGGTTATAGGGTACGTAATTAAGCCCGTAGCCGACAAGCTTCCCAGAACCTATTACGATTATAAAGCGGAAAAGGATGAGAGGGGAAGAAAATGGAGCGTAGAATCGCTTATCGTTGGCGGTGCATTCACCGCGATCGGTATGATCTTCGTGATAATTTCGTTGATAAGCTAAAAATTCAAGCTGACAAACCGTTATCGGTCTGTCAGCTTGTTTTCTTTTTACGGTAACGTATTGACAACTAAAGAAAAGTGTGATAAAATATATTTAATAATGGGTTCATAATATGAACACAATTGATATTAATTAATAATTTGTTTAAAAACTGGAGAATACAGTATGAAGGTAAAATACGGTGTGAGCTACAAGGAAGTACTCGATAAAAAGCCACAAAAATCCCGAAGACCTGCGCGCCCCAGCTTTCTGCTTCAAACACTTATTCGCACGCTTTCCGTATCGGATCTGAAGGCAACGAATTTCAAGTATAAATCGATCGGCATGGAGAAGCTTTCAAAAAAAGAGCCCTGCCTCATACTTATGAATCATTCAAGCTTTATCGATCTGAAGATAGTCAACAAAATATTTTATCCGAGAAAGTATAACATCGTTTGCACAGGAGACGGATTTGTCGGAAGAAACTGGCTTATGCGAAATATCGGTTGCATTCCGACGAAAAAGTTTGTGACAGAGATAGATCTGCTTCACGATATGCTGTATGCAGTAAAGAGATACAATTCCTCGATCCTGCTTTATCCCGAGGCAAGCTATAGCTTCGACGGCACGGCTACTCCGCTTCCGCAAAGCCTTGGCAGATGTATCAAAATGATGAATCTGCCGGTGGTCGTTGTAATGACGCAGGGAGCATTTGCGAGAGATCCTCTGTATAATAATCTGCAGCTTCGCAAGGTCGACGTATCCGCAACGGTCGAGTACCTGCTTTCACCCGAGGACATAAAAACCAAGACCTCGAGAGAGATCAACGAGCTTCTTGCAGAGAAATTCTCATTTGATAACTTCAGATGGCAGAGGGAAAATGGGGTAATTATCGACGAGAGCTTCCGCGCCGACTATCTTAATCGCGTGCTTTACAAGTGCCCCCACTGTCTTGCAGAGGGTAAAACTGTTGGAAAGGGAACCGAGCTTGTCTGCAAAAATTGCGGCAAGGTCTATGAGCTCTGCACCGATGGCTCTATGAAGGCAAAGGACGGTGAGACCGAGTTTGATCATATTCCCGATTGGTACAAGTGGGAGAGAGAGTGCGTTAAGCAGGAGATACTTGACGGAAATTATAAGCTTGACGTTGAGGTGGACATTCACGTTATGGTGGACACTAAGTGCCTCTATTCGGTTGGCGAAGGAAGACTTGTGCACGATAGAGATGGATTCCGACTTACCGGTTGTAACGGCGAGCTTGAGTATACCCAAAAGCCGCTGTCATCATATAGCCTTTATTCCGACTATTATTGGTATAAGCTTGGCGATATGATCTGTATCGGAGACAAAAATGTACTCTATTATTGCTTCCCGAAAAAATGCGGTGACGTGGTCGCAAAGACCCGACTTGCCGCCGAGGAGCTTTATAAGATAGTAAGAGCCGAGAAGAGAACGGTTAAAAACGAAGAATAAAATCAAGCCTCGCCGCGCTAATTTGTGCGGCGAGGTCTTTTTTCTTATATTTGTTGAGCTTTTTCTTCAAAATCACTTGAAAAATATGCTTTTTTTTGATATAATTATAAGAAAGGCGCCCTATGGAGGGCAAAAAATTTGGAGAAAATATAATGTCAAAAATAAAAGCGTGGATCAAGCGCGAATACATTGAGACGGCAACACTTTTGCGGTGCATACCCGCAACCGTGGTGACCCTCTTCGTGGTAAGTGTGATCTGTATGAATCTGCTTGCCAATAAGACCCTTTTGCAGCTTGATTGGATAGCTCTTGACGGCGGTATCCTCGTCTCGTGGCTGTCATTTATGTGTATGGATATCATTACCAAGCACTTCGGACCGAAGGCATCAAACCGAATAACCGTTTTGGCGGCAGGGATCAACCTGCTTACCTGCCTGATCTTCTACGTTGCAAGTGCCATTCCCTCAAACGCGGCGGATTACAGCGCATTCGACGGAATTTTTGGCGGCACCTGGTTCATTCTTCTCGGCAGTACCGTGGCATTTTTGTGCTCGGGAATGATAAATAATTTTTTGAATTTTACTATCGGTAAGCTATTCAAAAAAAATCCCCACGGAAAGCTCGCCTTTGTAGTGCGCTCCTATGTGTCTACGTTTATCGGTCAGTTTTTGGACAATTTTATCTTTTCAATAATCGTCTTCGTGTTTTTCGCTCCGATCTTCTGGGACGGATTCTGCTGGACTCCGCTCCAGTGCGCAGCCTGTGCATTGACCGGTGCGGTCGCTGAGCTAATTATGGAGGCGGTCTTCTCGCCCATCGGCTACAAAATCAGCAAGAATTGGAGAAAGAAGCAGGTTGGCAGAGAGTATCTTGAGCTTATAAACGGAGGAGATAGAAAATGATAATTTTGATCACGGGAACAAGTCAGGGAATAGGACGTGCAATCGCGGAGCTCTTCCTTTCGCGCGGTCACGATGTGATTGGAATCGACAGACAGACGGCAACCATCGAAAATGAAAATTATACCCATTTCCTTTGCGACGTAAGGGATACTGCGTCATTGCCCGAGCTTTGCGACGTTGATATCCTTATCAACAACGCGGGAACGCAGAACGAGGACGACATTGATATAAACCTCAAGGCCCTGATATCCGTTACCGAAAAATACGGTGTGAGGAAGGGAATCAGGTCGGTGCTTAATATCGGCTCTGCCAGCGCACATACAGGCTCTGAGTTCCCCGAATATTGCGCCAGCAAGGGCGGCGTGCTTGCCTACACGAAGAACGTGGCTATCCGCATAGCCCCCTTTGGAGCTACCTGCAACAGCCTTGACCCCGGCGGAGTGCTTACACCTCTCAACGAGTGCGTGATGAACGACGAAAAGCTGTGGGCTGAGATAATGGCAGAGACCCCTCTCAAGCGCTGGGCGACTCCCGAGGAGATCGCCGAGTGGGCATACTTTTTGACAGTGACAAATAGCTTTTGCACCGGGCAGAATATCCTTGTTGACGGCGGCGAGGCGATCAATTATCACTTCGTTTGGAAGGAATAATAAAAAACAGGACGGATTAGACTTCTTCTCGTAAGGATGTTTACAAATTGTAGGGACAGGCGTCCTCGACTGTCCGTAACAAACAAATTTCGGCAGAGATATTGTTCTCTCTGCCGATTTGTGTTATAATGAGGTGGGTGATAACAATGGATGAATTAAAAAAGAGAAAAACACCAAGATATCAAAGTTTTGACTACAATAGTGTTGGAGTATATTTCATAACGATTTGCACGCAAAATAGGCGAAGCATCCTATCTCGCGTTGTAGGGACAGGCGTCCTCGACTGTCCACAAATCGAATTAACCCAATACGGAGAAATTGCGGATAAATACATCAAGCAATTAAATGATTTCTATGAACATTTGTCGGTAGAAAAATATGTCATAATGCCTAACCACATCCATTTTTTGCTTTGGGTAAAGGAAAATAAAAATAAGACCGATAACGGACAGTCGAGGACGCCTGTCCCTACAAATATTGAAAGAGCTAATAGCGTATGCTCTCAATTTGTATCGACATTCAAGCGTTTTTGCAATAAGGAGTATGGCGAAAACATTTGGCAAGCTCGTTTCAACGACCATATAATTCGTAACCGCGATGACTATGAAGAACACGTAAAATACATTTACGAAAACCCTATACGTTGGTACTACGACGAATTATACACAGAAGAATAGGGGTATGGGCTTTGCCCGAAGCCGGCGTTGCTTGCAACGCTGTAATACAAAGGCGAAACTGGCGATAAAACGAAACGATAAATCAAAATTTTAGGAGTAAATGTTTTGTATGGCAAAAAAGGATACAAATAGGAAAAAGCAAAAAAAGAAAATTACGGATATTTTGACTGCATGTATTCTAATCGCAATCATGGTGGTGTTTACATTGTATTCCGTTCACGACATTGCGCTATGTGTGAATACAACTTCCGAACGAAATTGCGAATATAGTGGATCTTTTAAATTAAACGAAAGTCGCAGGACACGAAACACCACATACATATTCACATTGGCGAATGGTGATGTCATTACAGCAAATCCGGATATTATGGAACACCATCAAAGATTAGATGAATTTGAAGAATTAAAATTCTCATACACATCATTTCGAAATATCCCGTTCTTTACATATACTGCGGTTTCAATTACTACAATTGATGGAGAAATCAGTTTCCTTTCTGCAAATGATACAATAACAGAAGCAAAATTAGGCATTGTAGCTTTTGTCGTTATTATCGGTATAATAGTTTCAGTCATCATAGCATGGTGTGCAGTATTAGTGTGGCTCCGTAGGACACCGAAAATAAGGAAATGAATTCATTTGTATTGTCGAACAAGACAAATAATTAACCCCGACAGACATTAAATCTGTCGGGGTTATCTTTGTCTTCTGCGTTGCTTTTATACCTTTGCGGACAGTCGAGGACGCCTGTCCCTACAAGGAGAAATTAAACTTATGAGAACCAGCCTTTTATCCGTCCTGTTTTGTGTTATTAAGCTACAAATTGGAAAATACAATATGCGGCATAGACGGAGAGTAGCGCAATTCCTTGCCAGCGCTTGAGCTTTCCGCTGATAAGCGCGGGTATTGTCAAGACTCCCATTACAGCAAAAACCACAGGAATATCCACTATCAGAGAGGCATTCAAGCCGTTAATCAGCTTTTCGGCGGGGAGCTTGAAGGGGTTTATTGTGATAGCGGTGCCGCTGACAAGCACGAGATTGAAGATGTTGGCGCCGATAACGTTACCGAGCGAGAGCGAGCCGTGTCCCTTTGCGAGGGAGGTTATTGCGGTCACAAGCTCGGGAAGAGAGGTTCCGAGAGCCACGAAGGTAAGGGAAATTACCGTCTGGGGAACGCCAAGCTGCTCGGCAATAATAATTCCGTTATCGACAAGAAGGTCTGCACCGATAGCGATGACCGCCGCACCGAGGATTATGAAAAGCACGTTGGAATTCAAAATCGATTTGAGCTTTCCGCTGATAAATACCTTTGAAACACCGATTGCCGAAAGGATAATTCCGAGAATTCCGCTGAGGTAGAAGCCAAAGAAGGCAACGACGTCGGACATATCGGTCATAAGACCGCCACCGGTAACGATAGCGACGGTCTGCGCTATAAGCAGTGCGCCGCCTACAATAAGGAATCCGAGATAGTCACCGCTCTTGCCCTGATCCTCTTCGCTCACCTCGTCGTCGATGACGTCGGCTACAAATTCCTTGCTGACCTCAGAGGGCTTAGGTCTCATTTCCTTTATCGCCTGAATGACGAGCACCGTCATATATGCTAAGAATCCGCAAAGAAGCACGATACCCGCCCATCTTGCAAACTCTTGGAAAAAGTAGGCGATGAATGCATATACTGCCGCCGCTCCGAAGAAGAAAAATACGGGGAAGCGGAGAGATTTTTTGTTGACGCCTGCGGGACGGATAGCAACCGTCAGTGCCGCAATAAGCGAGGTGTTACAGATGATAGAGCCGATAGCGTTTCCGTAAGCCATACTGCCCGAACCGCTCATAGCTCCGCTGGCGGATACCATAACCTCGGGAAGGGTAGTGCCTATCGAAACAACTGTAGCACCGATAAGAATTTCGGGAATGTGGAAGCGGTGTGCGATTCCCGAAGCGCCGTCAACGAACCAGTCGCCGCCCTTGATGAGCAGGACGATACCGACGGCAAATAATAGGATCGGAATAAACATTTTTTCTCCTTTGCTGAATGATCTATAATATATTATTCTTTATTTTCGCTTTTGTTATAATAGAAAGCGAGAATTTCGTTAAAAAGGAACCGGCATCCCCTTCAGTCAGCTGGTCCCTTTTTTGCTTTTTTATTATAACATTTTTTCTGACCGTTGTCAAGCAAAAAATGATAAATTTTTCATATAAATAAAGGATTTGAGCCCAATGCAGTCATGTCAGATCGTAACTCCGTAAATGAGGAGATTATATCCCTCGGCAGTGACGCGCAGAGCTATTTTTTCAACCTTTTTGGAAGGATCTGTTTTCAGTGAATAGAGATTTGCCACGAAATGCTCTCTGTCCATATCGTTGATGAACTTGATGGCTCTGGGTGCTTCGCTTGCCACGGGATTGATTCGGGAAGGACCGTACCACGCGCAGGCGGTGGTGATCTCGTAGCCGTTACGAAGGGAAGTGACCTCTTCCGAGCCGTCTTCATACGTGGTAACGATCTCGCCCATCTTCTCACCGAAAATTCCGTCGATGGGGTATCCCTTGGGCATGCTCGTCATGCCGATGATGTGAATTTTGTCGGTTACGGTATCTATCTGCAATTCAAGATCCTTCTCGGGCATTATTACGAGCGGTCTTCTCGTGAGCTTAACGGGGAGCTGACCGAGCGCGCGTATATCCTCTGGCAGAGTGGGACCTGCCTTCATATGTCGCACGTTGCGGCACTCAAAATGAAAGCGCGGGATCGGCTCAGCAGCTTTCTTCATCATAGCGTCATAGGCATCCTTTTGACAGTCGCTCATAACCGATGCGGAAAGATCGAGAGCGGTATAATTCTCTTTGTCAGCAAGGAATTTTTCAACTGTGAGGAGGTAGGGGACGGTCTGCTTTACGTGCAATTTTGCGAACTCGTCGCGGAAGGTATAGTAGCCGACGTTGGGATTACGGAAGCGGTCCACAAGACCCTCGCACTGAAGCCCGTCGTAGCAGGCGGGGGCGGCGCGATTGATCTCGTACATCTCGGAGAAGCACCAGAAGGATGCGCCGGTGACTACCTCCTTGTCGTCACCGTTCTGCCAAAGACGAACGACTTCGGTAATGAATTGCTTTAGATGGAAAGGGCTTTTGTGAACGGGATGACCGCCCCACTCGGTGAAAACAAGGGGCATATCAGTAAGCTCCTTGGCGCATTGAGTCATTCTCCAAGGGTCGGTGTGATAGGGGTGCATGGTGTAGAAGTCAAATCCGCATTCCTTAAAGTATTGCTTTGTCATCTCGATGCTCATGCAGTTCGCTCCCGAGACCATACGGTAGGGGTCATATTCGCGGCATACGCGAGCCGATTCCTTGATGAATTCGGGAGTGAAGATGCACTCGTTGAAGGAGAGCCAGAACGCCACGCTGACGTGATTTCGGTCACGTACTACGGTGCGGCGCAATACCTCAAGGCTTGCGTCAACGATGGTCTGATCCTTCATATCCGACCACCAAAGCCCCGGCTCCTCGGAAACAAATAGTCCTATTTCGTCGGCGATCTCAAGGGTCTTTTTTCTGTGTGGATAGTGAACGAGACGGCAATAGTTACAACCGAGATTTTTGATCATAGTAAGATCCTGCCTGATCTCGTCGTCGGTCAACATGTGACCCTTCTCACCCCAGATCTCGTGACGGCAAACTCCAAGCAGAAAGAATGGATAACCGTTGAGATAAAAGCGTTTTCCCTCGGTTACAAGGTGCTTGAAGCCTACCTTGTGCTCATAGAAATCCAGCGAGACACCGCCCTGAATAAGCTCGACCTCAAGATAATAGAGAGTCGGGCAATCCGGAGACCAAAGCGTGGGATTTTCTATTGTAAACGGAATATCGGTCTTTTCTCCGGTAAGTGAAAAAGTATCGGAAAATGCTATTTTATAACCTGCATCGTAAAGCGTGACCTTAGCCGAAAGACCGTCGCAAAAGCCGTCAACCGAGACCTCCGCCGCGCACTCTGCCAGCTTTTTATGGTAATCTGCATTGCTGTGGAAGAATACGTCGGATAAAATAATATCGCTCGTGTAGTCGATATAAACGTTTCTGGTGATACCGCTGTAATTTTCCCAGCCCTCTCCCGCACCAAAGACTATCTCGGTGTCGCGGATAATTACCGAAAGGCGGTTGCTTTCAGCCTTCAGAATATCGGTGATCTCATAGCGGTATTCACAGTAGGGAAGCATTTTGCCGAGCGGCTTGCCGTTCAGCGTGACCTCCGCAGAGTAGGTGATGCCCTCAAGGACGAGAAATGCGCGCTTGCCGAAGCCTTCACGGTAGGCATCGAAATCAAGGCGGCACTCGGCAAATCCCACGGGGGGATCGGAGTAGGGGATCTTCTTTTTTGTAAAGCGTCCGTCGCCTATGCGGTAGTCCCACCAGCCGTTAAGATATTGCTGGATTCTTGTGGTTTTGTTTGGAATCATATCAGTTTCCCCTCGCCATTCATATAGGCTTTTATTATATCATATTTTTCGAGTACTTCATTTGAAAGCTTTGATCCCTCGGGTAATCCGCAGATCTCTGAAAGGATCTCTGCGGGAGCTTTACCGTCCTTTATCTCCTGCCATGCCTTGTCGCTTTCGTGCTCGTAAAGTAGAGCGGCGGCGGCGGTGAGAAGCAGAGGCTCGGTGTCCTCGCCCTGCTCGTCAATAAGGGAAAGAGGACCGATAATTCGCTCCCCTGCCTGAAGCTTTCTCTGAGGCTCGCGAGCGTTTCTCGATACGGTGTCGGCAATGGTTCTGTCGGTGAATTTTGCCCTTGAAAGAGCCGCAAATTCGGCTTGATCCGCCTCCTCATAGCCCATGACCTTGCACAGTACCTTGTTTGTTGCCGCGTAATTTCGATCAAGCAGCGCAAGAATTTCGGGATCGTTTGCCGCCGCGCCGTAATCGTCGTAGCCCTTGGCGAAGCCTAGATATGCTATGACACAGCTTGCGGCATTGTAGGTGTAGAGCTTGCGGGTGAGAAAATTTTCAAATCCGAAGATCGGGCGGACTGTGGATATGTTCAGCTGATAGTCGCCAAGAGGGGCGGCATCGCACTGAAGATAGGGGTAGTTTTCGCTGGAAATGTCGAGCGTATCCCCCGTTTTGTCCTCGATAGTGGTGCAGAATACCGTGGATTCGCTGACGGTAACGTTGGGAAGTCCGATAGCGTCATAGAGCTTCTTTGCAGGCTTGGACGCGTTCTCCGCTACTATTACGTGGCGCATTTTTCCGTCGTCAATGAGCTTTTTCAGCTCCGCACCAACGTCGGGAAGATTCATACCGCCAACCGAGACGAAAATGATTTCGACGTCTGAAAGGTCTGCTCCCTCCCAAGTGGTTGCGGTGAAGCCGTCGACGGTAAAGGGAGCGCGGACACCTCCGAAAAAGCTTACGCGAAAAGACTTTTTTTCGTTGAGAGTGTCGACGAGAGACGCATCCCTGTCGATAAAATAAATTTCGTTTTTATCTTCTGCGAGAAGTCGACCGATAAATCCGCGTCCGGTCTTTCCCGCACCTATCATTGCTATTTTCATATTGTTTTCCTTTTGTTCCAAATTTTGATTTGTCGAACTGTTTGAAATTTCAATTGTAGCCGTTTCATTGGTTAAAAACCGTTTGTCGGCGGGACGTCGAGGGCGCCGTCCCCTACGACCACGACATCGTTCAAAAACCTTCTACGGTAAGGGATTGGCAAGCGTTT
>JBGVHJ010000034.1:0-6893 GCA_045122255.1 Eubacteriales bacterium
CTTCAAAGGCAACGTTCAACTCATAAATAACTTTATGATGGCATTAGCCGAGCAGCAAATCAAAGCCGCCTTCGACCAAGCCGAGAAAGAAGTCACCGACCTACATAGCCGTATCAGCCAAGGTATGAGAGAAGCAAAGAAAAACGGTGTCAAGATTGGTCTTCCTCAAGGTACTACCCTTACCACTAAGAAAGCACTTGAGTGTATGGCTATCATTAAGAAACACTCTAAAGACTTTGGTGGTAGTCTAGAAGATCCCGATCTCATCAAACTTTGTGGCTGCTCGAGAAATAGTTATTATAAATATAAGCGAGAGCTTAAAATTTATTAATAATAGATATCCTTGCCTTACTCAAGACAGTATGAACTCGAAGAATTTCTATGCGGTGAATCCTAGCTTTGACAGGTAATCGCTTTAGGCAAAACAACACCCATAAAGGCAAATTACCTTTATGGGTGTTGTTTTTTGGGATATACTCAAATATCTTTTGGGTTTTTCGGTTTTATAAGATTTTCCGAGATCAATCCGCAAGATTTTCGTAACCTATAAGCGCCTTGAAAATCGTCTGAGCGTAAACTCTGCAGAAGAAATCGTTGGGGTGGTTGATATTGTTGCCCGTGTAGTCTCTGAATTCTTTTCTTTCAAGAACAGATTCACTCACAAGTCCAACGCTTGCAACTCCGCATCCGATACCGGTACTACGGTAATTCTCTGCCAGAGCCTTTAGTGCAGGGGCTTGAGCCTTGATATTGGCATTGTACGTTTCCGCATTGACCTCGGTATTATTGTAAAACATAGACGCTACCAGCATTACAGCGGCATCGGGCTCAAGCGAAATAACACCATCGACTATTTTACCAATGTTTTCTGCCGTTATAGATGCATCGAGGTTTTTATCGTTCATTCCGAAGCCGCAAACAAAGAGATCGCAGCCGTATTCTCTGATATAATCGGCAACATGCTTCTCAAAATTGCTCCATCCGTTCGCACTCGTCCAACCTCCCACGGCAGTATTCACGTAGGTTATAGTTCCTCTTGTTCCGCCAACGTAATCCTTTGCGGGAGGCGGCTTGATAACACCGACCTTCAAGCCCTCGGTATCAACGTATTTTACGGTATACCCGAATGCATCCGCAAGCGCATGTGTCAGAAGATACGAGTACCCGTACTGATAAGGAGCGTAATTGTTATAGAACGTACTTGATGCGCCAACGGTAATACTGTCTCCAAAGTAGAATATTGTCACGTCCTCGCCGTTCATCAGCTTTTCAATAAAATCGGCGAAATAGTCACTCTGATCATTCTGCGAATAACCGCTCCAGCTGTCAGAATGCTCGTATTCCACGTTGACCTGCCACTTTGTCATACCCTGCCCCTCCGCATCGTAGGTGGAAGCGGGAATACCGTCGCGGTTCGTCATAAGATCATATTTCGCAGAGCCGTAATAGACAGCACTTGTGATACAAGGGATAGAGGAGCCTTCAAGTATCTGTATCTTTCCGTCAACTAACGCATAATCAACGCCTTCGACGTATGTAACGGAGCCGTCAAAACTCTTGACCGAAATGATCCTATCGATATTGTAAAGCAAAGCTCTGCTCTCACCGTAATCGAGGAACATTACGGTTTCGTTAGTGACCGTATTGCCGCTGAAGATATCCTCCATAAGAACACCGAGGTCTCCGTTGGCTGAAAAGCCCGCTTTTTCGGTAATATTTTCGTCAATGCTGACGTTTTCAAGCGAAACAATGGGAAGATAGCGGTCGGCAATGCTCTCCGACACACCCTCGGGAATCACGGCAAAGATCACATTAAGACATGCGCCGCTGATGCCGTCAAGGTCTGCGTAAGCCGCAAATTTCGTAGCAACAAGCCCTCCCGACACCTCTGAAGCGGTCAGCGAATATCTGCACTCCTTCCATGCACTGATCACGTTACCCTCGGGATCTGTCACCTTGAACCAAACCGACCCGATGGCGTCCTTCATTGTAAGAACACCCGAGATCGAAATCTCCTGCCCACGAGCGACGAGAATGCCCTCCGTGGGATAAATTCCCGAAAATTCAGTGGAATTGAATATGAGAGCGGCGTTTTCCGATTCTCCTACAAACGCATTATAATTAGAAGGATAGCTTGCGACGGAATCGGTAACTCTGCCAAGCTGCAAACTAAATCCTACGTCTCTCGAGGAATCGGTCTGCGCGCCGCAATATGCGCATCTGCCGAATTCCTTCAGGGTGTCGGTATCGGGGTCGCTATCCTGACCGTAATCCCACGCGCTCATATAATGATCGCAGCTTTCGGCATCAAGATATTTCTTTACGTATTCGCCGTAGAAACCGTAAGCCTCGTCGAGAGAATCAAAGAATTTTACGTAGGCGATATCTATTGACGACGTAGTTGAATTGAAATTGAACCAGTCAAAGCGTATAGTTTTCGCCATACCGTCCGAATAGGCGGCATACTCGGACATATCAAATACCGTCAGATGCCACTTGCCATCGGAAATATAGGGCGCCAACACGGAATTCTCATAGTTCTTTGCCGCCGTGCTGAAATAGAGCCTGCACGCGGTAAGGGCGGTATTGGAATCATCTTTTCTGTAAAGCATGGCGACATATTTGCCCGTGCCCTGGAAAAAGATATTCTGATTGTTGATAAGAGTGAAATTTCCCGACTTACCCGTAACGGTCACGTACGGCATATTATTATGCTCAGAATCGGTCTTTTCGGTGGCGATATCCCCTATCGTTCCCTTCAATTCATTCGAGCCGACAAGACCGTAGGTGTCGTATTCGCTATCAAAATTACGTAGAGCTTCGATACTGTCGTCAATAGCAACGTAAGCGATATCAACGTAGTCGGTCTCTGTGGGAGTAATGCCCTTGAGCATATCAAATCTCAGAAGGGTGACAATATCTCCCTCAAAGCCCTCGGTGGTGCCGATATTCTTAGCGTCGATAATAATATAGTGCCAATTGCCGTCCGCCGTCACGTAGGTGGTAAGCTTATTATTCTCGCTTGCGGTTGGAGCCGACAGTGAGCTTATGAAAAGGTTTGCGGTGGTCACTTTACCTTCAAGACTTGCGGAATACCTGTATTTTATGATAATATACCTGCCCACGGCGGAATTCGTATTAACACTCACTTTGTTGTGAATAAGCGTTGTGAACGGAATCGCACTGCTTCCGATACCCGGTCCGCTAAGTCTCAGGAAGAGAGACTCTGATGCGTCACTCAAAAGAGATGCCGAGGTAAAGGGATTAGAATATCCGCTATGCTCGGAATTTTTGATAAGCGCGGGATCAAAAAATACGGTCAGGGCGCTGTTTCCTTCAATTATCACACTCTTTTTGCACAAGGTGCAGCTCAAGACGTACCCGCCAAGCTCACCGTCGTACGTTGACGCGGAATATGAATGCGCTTCGGCTATCGGCTCGGCAACAGCCTCGCGGCAGATCGCGCATTCCGTGCTCGTGTGCGTCTCGGCATCGCTTGAATAGTTATAATAGGGATGGTGGCAAACGGCGCCCTCTGCGACGGAGGAAATGGCTCCTATCTCGTCACAGATACCGAAAAACGCTACGTCGGCATATTCATCCACCAGCATATCAAGTCGCAGATACTTTGCGGAGAAGGTTCCGTCCTCATTCGCTCCGTATTCCGAAGTTTTGGACATATCGTATACGGCAATTATCCACTCTCCGCTTGCCGTAACGTTACTAAATGTGAAGGACGCGCCAACGGTCGCCTTTTCGGTGGACGAGGCTGCCGATCCCGTATAGCAAATTATGCTTGATTTTGCGTAGGTAGTGTCGGGTATCCGATATTTGATAACGGCATACTGTCCCGTGACCTTCGCGGCACTCGTATCAAGATACAGATACAGATTCATCCAGCTTTGAGCCGTCTTGGGAGTAATTCTCGCAAATCCAATATCATTATCGGTTGCGTCAAAGATTTCTACGGAAGTAATATTTGCCTTTCCGTAGCTTGAGCTTCCGAAGCAATCTACTATATCCTCGGGAGTGATCGTAAGGTTGAACGGTGTCGACGCAATGCCACCGCATACCGCGCACGTGCCAAGATAGCATCCGTCACTCTCGCTGTATTGGGCATCGCCCTCAATGCTGTGAGGCTCCTCCACGCTCTCGCCGCAGATAACGCACTCGCCGACGTGGGTTTGTCTGTCCTTGACCCTGAGAACACTGTAATGAGTACACGTAACACCGTCTCCGAAGCTTTCGCCCCCGGTCAGATTAATGATCAAGTCGGGATTATCGGCAAAGCCTGCGTACTGAATATCAAAGGTTGAACCGCTTTCGGTCGAATTGTAGCCCACGCGAACATAATTAGCGTAATAATCACCGTTTTCGTCGGGAATAAATCTGAAATTGCCCTTTGTATTATCAAGCTTGATCACCGCAATATGCCACCCACCGTCATCATAAAAAGGCGTGTCGCTTACAACGTAATCGTTTTCATCCAACGCTTTCATCGTCTCGGTTCCCGCATACAACGGCCAGGAGGTCTGAGACGTAACGTCCGCGGAAATTCTGTACTTTATGACAAAATATTCGCCTGTGACCAGCGTGGTATTATTTTTAACGTAAGGGAAGAAGAATGCCGCGCCGCTCTCGGTTTTGGTGTATCTCGCAAAGCTGATGCCGTTTTCTTCATAAATAGCGGGCCCCGAAAAATTCATATTGGTGGCATCGGCATAATACTTTTGCAAAAGCTCGGGGCCTATAACGTAGTTTATAGGACTCTTGACGGTCTCACCGCAACGGGAGCAGGTCTGATCGTAGTCATGATCAGACTCGTTATAAGCCGACATCACAATGTCATGCTGTGCCTCAAGGAGCAAAGCCGAACACAAGGAGCAATATACGTTGCAGTTATCATCCTTATTGGGCTCGCCGCTTACGTGCGAGCATTCGGAATGATCAGGATCGGTAAGAAATGATCTCATATCAACTATATCCAAGATATTGATCTTACCGTCAAGGTTTATATCCGCGCTATCGGCGATCTCAACCGTTGATTCTCCCGTGTCATAGTTGTAAGCGGCAAGATACTGTCTTATCAGAATCAGATCTGCCGAATTGACCAAGCCGTCTCCGTTAGCATCACCGGCAACGGCAGCCGCCGTATCCTCGGCAAATATTCCAAAGGTAAATAAGGTAGCAACAGTAAGTGTAGCTGCTGTCAGAAACAGTAAAAATTTCTTAAATCTCATTTTTTATCTCCTCTCGAAATATTTTGCGGATCTTTCCGAAATTACGCACTGATCATTTACCGTCAATTTGCCATTTCGTAATCCTTGTCGATTGCGGAAACGGTATCGAGACTTTCGGAAAGTCCGATAAATGCCACGTCTATATAGCTTTCAGAGCTGACGGCTTTGTTGAAGAGGTCAACTCTGAAATATTTCGCGGCATAATCATCGGAAGACGCTATCGGCACACCGTCTTTATTGGTGGCAAGGGTCAGATCGATGACAATTGTGTGCCATTCTCCGTCCTGAACCACGGTAACGCGGAAATTGTCTCCCGGGGTGGGTACGGAATTGACCTCACCTGTAAATATCTCGAAATTCACAAGCGTTTCGGGATTGGTGGTGGGGATGCGGTATTTTATCACCGCGTATTTGCCGGTTTTTATGCCGCCTTCAACGAAGGTTGCAAAAAACCCCTCGGTTTTTGCGCCGTCACCCGTGAAGCGGACGTATTCGCCGTCTTCAGAGACCTTTATGTTTGAAAATCCTTGAGTATATTTGGTTTTTGAAGCCCCAACGATCTCCTCGGGGTCAAGATACCAGTTGATCGGATCGGGTTCCTCGGGTTTCTCGGTATCCTCACCGCCCTCGTCGGGATTCAGAATATCCACGACTCTGATGCCGTCAAGCATCATAATAGAGCTCATATCCTCATTCAGCGCGATAATATCCTCAAGGGAATTGCTTACTCCGATGTAGGCTACGTCGATGCTCTGTTCCTCGTCAAAGGCGCGGTTTATAATATCGAGACGGATATACTTCGCGCAATATCCGACACCCTCCTTCTCGGAAAACGCCTTGACCGCCTTTGACAAGTCGACCACGGCAACCTGCCACTCTCCGTTGCAGATCAGCATGCCCTCGACGCTTCGCAAATAAACGTTATCTCCCGAGACGGCAGATATATTTTTGGTGCTTGCAAACACCTCGATATTGCCCATATCCTTCTCTGCGCGGTATCTTATAACAAAATACTGTCCTGACTGATGGTAGGTAGAGTTGGAGTATGCCGTAAAGAAGCTCTCCACCACACCCGCCTTTGATTTGAAGGTAATATAGCTTCGGTCATCGGCGACTGTCATCTCGCCCATATCTTTGCCAAACTGCGCCGCATCGTAAAGCTCCTCGGGATCAAGATATACCTGAAGCTTGTCGCCCGACGCGTCGGGTATGATCTCGACCTCAGGCCATTCGGTAAAATCGTCCTCGGCAACTACCTTGAAGCTTCTTGCGCTGTCTGTGACCGCAACGACAAAGGAATAAGTGTAGCTGTCGTCGCCCGCATATTCCACACCGTAGCCGTCGTAAGCGTAGGCATTACCCGCTTTGTCAGGGGATTTCGCCGAGCTTACCTCGTATATCTGCCACTTTCCGTCGACCAGCTCGTAGATCACGGGAGCCGTAAGCTTCTTCATTCCCTGCACTCTGACAGTCATATTGATTCCGTCACTTACGTAACCGGGAGGGTTAAGTGTAAAGCTCGCGCTCTTGCCGTCCTCGCTTCTGACGGTCGGGATATCTCCGCTCACTACCGCGCAGTTTTCGTCTGCGGTGACGGTTATGGGCGATATCAGTGTGTTTTCTCTTACCACGCGCACGTTTCTGTCATTTCCC
>JBGVHJ010000035.1:0-9899 GCA_045122255.1 Eubacteriales bacterium
GTGGGCTGAGTGGGCTCAGAGGGATCTGTGGGCTCTGTAGGATTATTGATCTCTTCAGAAGAGCTCTCCTCGGGCTCCTGAACCTCGGGTTCAGTACAAGCGAAGAGGGAGAATGCCATCACTACCGCAACGGCGATCAGAAGAAATCTCAAAAGCTTTGTGATTTTCATACAAAAATCCTCCATTAAAGTATTTAGGCGGCACAAACGTGCATTATGTCGCTTATTGAGTATATTATAGCATTCGTATAGTCAAAACGCAATACAAAAAATTGAGGAGACAAGATTTTCGCCGTTTTGACACATTTCAGCCTTTAAAATTTGTGCATTTTGACCCAATTCCCTGCCGCTTTCAAAAAATCCGCCCCCGAAATGCTCGGGGGCGGAAAAACATTTTATTTTAAAATTATTCAGCCTTAACGTCAGCCTCGGTGATCACGCCGAAGTTGTCAACGTATATGGTCTGGTTGGCACCGCCGAGAAGTATTCTCATATTTACGGGGCCGCCGGAAATGTGGGAAGTGCCGCGATTATCAAAGTGAGTGCTGTAGATCTCTCCGTCGACGATAACAACTACGTCGTACATATTCTTATCCATATCGAACAAGAACGCCAATCTGAACCACTTATCCTTGGGGAAGCTCTTAGTTTCAAATGCAGTAAGAGATGCCTTATCCTCGGAAACGAGAGTGATGTAATCGTTTGCGCTACCGTTAAGCATCAGCTGTACGGTTCCGCCGGTTGCAAAAGTCTCAGAAGGAATATAAAGATCAACGCTTACAATGAACTTTCCGGAGGAGGTGTTGGCAAAGTCGGTCTTGTTCTTGATCCAGGATGCAGTAAGCGAGCTGCTATGAGTAATTTTAAGAACGTTCTTCTCGCTGCCTGCAGGATCGGTTACGATAGTACGGGAGGAGCTGGCACCCATAGCGAAGCTCTGCGACCAAGTGCTATCCTCAAAGTTATAGCCGCCAATTGCCTCAAAGCCTGTGCCGGGAATAACCTTCTGAGCTACAAAAACCTCGTTGCACACGGAGCAATGCTTACCCTCGGTAAGTCCGGTAGTGATAAGGTCGGGGGCTACAGCCGCGTCAACGACCTCGGTGTGAGCGGCAGGGATCTCGGTCTGCGCTACGGTAGTCTCGCCGCAAACGGAGCACTTCTTACCCTCGGTAAGACCGGGCTCGGTGCAAGTAGCAGCCTTGCCGGGAACTACTTCCTCGGTGTGACCAAGTGAAGGAATCTCTTCCTGAGCTACGAGAGTTTCGCCGCAAACGGAGCACTTCTTACCTTCGGTAAGACCTGCGTCGGTACATGTAGCAGCCTTGCCGGGAACTACTTCCTCGGTGTGAGCTGCGGGGATCTCTTCCTGAGCTACGAGAACCTCGCCGCAAAGGGAGCACTTCTTACCTTCGGTAAGACCTGCCTCGGTGCAGGTTGCAGCCTTGCCTGCAACTGTCTCCTCAACGTGCTGGCACGCGGGAGTCTCGGTGGTTTCTTCAGTTGTTTCTTCAGTTGTTTCTTCAGTTGTTTCCTCAGTAGTCTCATCAGTGTCCTGAGGCTCAGTGGGCTGAGTGGGCTCAGAGGGATCTGTGGGCTCTGTAGGATTATTGATCTCTTCAGAAGAGCTCTCCTCGGGCTCCTGAACCTCGGGTTCAGTACAAGCGAAGAGGGAGAATGCCATTACTACAGCAACGGCGATCAGAAGAAATCTCAAAAGCTTTGTGATTTTCATTTAAAAATCCTCCATTAAAATAATATTGTCGAAATACCTGTATTTTGGTACCCTGAGCAATATTATATCATCGAGTCAACAAAAAATCAAGAAAAAAATCGCAGAACAAACATTTTTGACGATTTCAACTATTTCAAGGGTTTGTTTTTGTGCAAATTAACTAACATTCACCTTTCTTTTCAAAAAAACGGCTATCGCCGAAGCGATAGCCGTTAAGTTAAAAATTATTTCAAGCCGTATGCAGCCGCGAACTCATTGTAGAACTCGTTAGCGGCCTCAGCAGAGCTGAAGAAGCCTGCGTATGCGATGTCGAAATACGAGCCCTCGGCAATATTCGAGTGGTTGAAAATATCCAGACGAATTATTGCGGCGCCGTTTCTGTAATCCCAGCCCTTAGATTTGGAATAATCAAACACGCCAAGGGTCCATCCGCCGCCGGCATTGACCGTCAGACCAAGTCTGTGCTTCTCGGAAAGCGAGGCATCAGCAGAAATGAAGCAATCGATACCGGTGTTCAGCTCTCCGTTCTGTCTGTAAAGGATAACGAAATATCCTCCGGTAGCGGAAATTATATCGGTTTCGGATTTGTTCAGGTAGAGGAAGCATTCGCCCGCGCTGGTTGCCGAAAGAACGCTATGTGAATACTTGAGTCCGGTGGTCTCGTCGGTCATAAGAACGGTGGTGTACGTTCCCTTTGCGCTGGAGGTCTCGGGACCTGCTATCTCAACGATGGTCTCGCCATCGAAAATGTGGAGAGCGTCCTTACTGTTCTTGTTTTCCTCATTAACGGAAATTCCGCAGACGTTACAGGTGAAGCTATAATTGAAGAAGCCTGCAGCCTGATTGTAGGTCTTATCGGGGTGCTCGCACGCCTTTACGAATTCAGCGTTGCAACGGGTGCAGGTGCTCTTGATCTCACCCTCATTTTCAGTCTTGCTCCAAGGGCCATTGGAAACGTGATCGCACGCCTTAACGACAAGCTTCTTACAGATCACGCAATTATTCTGCATCTCGTTCTCTTTTCCTGTTCCTGCCCAGTCGGTAACGAAGCTATGGCAACAGTTATCAACTCCAAGATACTCGCCAAGATAACCCATGTAGTGCTCGTATGCCTTTTCGGTGGAGCTGAAGAAGCCTACGTAAGCAATATCGATGGTATCGCCGATCTTAACGTCGGGAACGTTGAGAATATCAAGTCTCAGCCAGCCTGCGCCGTTCACAACGTCAACCTTATTAGAATCTCCGAGATCGATTATCGCAAGATTCCAATTGCCGTCATTTACGGTATTGACGGTCTTGCTCACATGATTGCCGGGAGCGGTCTGTCCGGAGGGAGTGATAAGCATTTCGATATTGGGGCTGCTTCCGCTCTTTCTGTAGAGAATGGCAACGTATC
Organism: Eubacteriales bacterium; assembly: GCA_045122255.1. Classification (GTDB taxonomy): domain Bacteria; phylum Bacillota; class Clostridia; order Oscillospirales; family CAG-272; genus SVTX01. The sequence goes on from JBGVHJ010000035.1 coordinate 3,131, forward strand.
TGTTGATTCCCTTCAGCGAGGTCTTTCCGTCGTTAAGAAGCAGGCAGTTCTCGTGATCTATCTTAGCCACGAAGCGTGTGTAAGGAAGAGGTCCGTCGTCAGAAACGAATTCGGACGAATATCTTGCATATCCGCCGTTGTTCTCAATTCCGAGAGAAGCCTGGACGAAGGCGATAGCATTGAGCTGAGCCGCCGCAAAGACTCTTCCCTGCTCCTGAGTGAGCGAGGGGATCTTGGCACCGGTAGCGCCGCAAAGTGCGCAATCAGCGGTGAAATAGCAGGAATCTGCTTCAGCCTTGGGGGTAATATTGGAAAGCTTGTTAAAATCAAAATGAGTACAGTCAAGAACGTTAACGTCGTTCTTGCAGGCGGTACAGGTCATACCGATCTTGCCGTCGCCAAGAGCCTTCCAAACGTTGTCTACGGCGTGAGAGCAAGCGTCTGCGCCGAGATATGCTCTGACATAATCGCCGTAATATTCGGCCGCCTCGTCAGCGCTGTCAAAGAAAGCGATATACGCGATATCCATGGTATCGCCGATAGCGGTCTCGGGATTCATATCGATTCGGCTCCAGCCGATACCGTTATCCTTGTTTACCTGAGCTACGCCCGAGAAGTCGAAGAGGAGAAGCTCCCATCTGTTTTCACAGTTAATAGGAGCGGTCTTATACAAGCCGCCGTCGGGACCGTCCTTGCCCGCATAGTTGACCCAGAAGTCAACTCCGCCGGTAAGTCCGCTTCTTCTTGCAAGCACTGCTACGAATTTGCCAACACCCATAAGAGCTTCTTTTCCGTCGTTTACTGTAACGGTTCCCTCACCCGCCTGGGTGATCTCGATGCGAGCAAACTTAAGACCGTTATCATCCACGCCCGCTTCGACCGCAACTCTTCCGTTGTGAATAGCGGCTACAAGCTGGTCGGGACCGATAAGCGTCAAACCGTTAGGTGTAGCGGTAACGTCTCTGTACATCTTATTGCCGCATCTGCCGCATTCAGCGCTCTCGCACTGGGGACGCTCGGGGTCAAACGCCCACGCGCCCGCTTCGGGCTCAAGATGCTGGATCACGTCGCTCATCTTGTCTCCGCAAGCAGAGCATACCTCTTCGCACTTGTCATTAATGACGGTGGTTCTTGCATGCTTGCCCTCAAACATAACGAGTCCGCAATTCGTACATTTAATGTTACAGTGATCCTCGGGATCGGGCTCAGACTTCGTGTGCTTTGCCTTGTCGGAGAATCTGTCGCCACAGTTTTCGCAGGCGGTATAGCACTCGCTGTCAAGCACTTCCTTGCCATGCTTATTCTCTTCAAGCAGCTTGCCGCAATTGGAGCACTTTACGTTACAGTGATCCTCTGCATCGGGAGCGGCAGGAGTATGCTCTGCTGCGCCGAGAACGGCACCGCAATCGGAACAGACCGACTCACAATTCGAGTTAACGGTCTTATTTTCGTGTATACATTCCGTCTGCTCGGACGACTCGGTGCCGTCGGCAGGGTTCTCATTGTTTGCTTCGTTGTCACCGCAAGCGAAGAGACACAAAGCCGTCATAATCGCAGCCGCAATGAGCAGAAGCTTTAAAACTTTTGATAATTTCATAAAAACCTCCGTTTTCACATCATTTTGTGATGTTTTACCTAATGATTATATCATATGCTTTTTTTATAATCAAGTGGAATTTACTCTGAGAAGTCATTTTTGTTAATATTTAACTATTTTCGATTTGTTTTTTTGTGCATTTTGCAGGCGTTCAAAAACACCGCTAAAACGCTAGTTATCAAAGGAAGCTATCGGCAACCCCGGTGGCAAGCTTATCGCATCTTTCATTAAAAATGTGACCGTTATGCCCCTTTACCCAAACGAATTCCACCTCGTGGCGTTCAAGCAGGGGCGCGAGCTTCTGCCAGAGGTCTACGTTCAAAACCTCTCCCTTATCGCTTTTTCTCCAATTGTTCTTTTGCCAACCTGCAAGCCAGCCCTTTTCCACAGCATTTACGACGTATTGGGAATCGGTTGTCAGCGTCACATGGCAAGGCTCCTTGAGCACCGACAAGGCGGCAATAACCGCAGAAAGCTCCATTCTGTTATTAGTGGTCATAGGCTCTCCACCGCTCATTTCCTTTTCGCGTCCCTGATAGATAAGTATAGCTCCCCATCCTCCGCGACCGGGATTTCCGCGGCAGGCGCCGTCGGTATATATATTAACGTGCTTCACTTTTGCGTCTCCTTAAAGTTGTTTATATCATAAGTATATCATCAGCCTTTAAAAAAATCAAGTAAAATTTTAAATAACACGGCTCCTTTTTGATTTTTTGAACAAATTGTTACCGATTCACAAATTTATTTTTAATGTTTATGTTGACACAGCTCCACAAATAGTGTATAATAAGCTTGTATATTGTTGATCAAACAGCAAATCATTTACTCAAGGAGGAACAAATGTCGAATTATATCAAAGAAAACGAAGTTAATGACACTACGGCAATATCCCCCGAGCAGCAGAACGGTGCTGTCGATGAAGGCAAGGTAAATTCGCGTCCAAAGAGAAAAAAACGCTTGGGCGACCGCAAGGACGGATACAGATTACGCACAATAAACAGCATGAACAAGATCATGCCGTTCATTATGCCAATGAGATGCGACGCCTGCAACACCTTTGCCGAAACCCTCGACGTTACCGAAGCCGAAAAATTCGTAAGCGAGCAGATAATGGCGGGCAACGAAGGCTTTTCGATGCTTCACGTCATTATGGCGGCATATATCCGTGCGGTTTCCCAGCATCCCGCCCTTAACCGTTTCGTAAGCGGCCAGAGAATATATGCGAGAAACGATATTCAGATCACCATGACCATCAAAAAGACCATGAGCCTCGACTCCCCCGACACCTGCATCAAGGTGTGGTTTGAGCCCGACGATACCATTATGGACGTATATAACAAATTTAACAAGGTCGTTGAGGAAAACAAGGGAGAGGGCGACGGCGAAAGCGATTTCGACAAGATCATGGGCATTCTTTCAAAGTTCCCCCGCCCGTTTTTACGCTTTGCGGTGTGGCTTTTGAACGCGTTGGACTACAACGGATGGCTTCCTATGTCGCTTCTCAAGGTCAGCCCATTCCACGGTTCTATGATAATCACCAGCATGGGCTCTCTCGGAATCAAGCCGATATACCATCACATATATAACTTCGGAAATCTTCCCGTTTTCGTTTCCTACGGAACCAAGAGACGTGTTACCGAGCTCGATCGCAAGGGCAACACCGTCACCAAGAAGGTAATAGACCTGAAGATGGTTACCGACGAGCGAATCTGTGACGGATTCCAGTATGCTACCGCTTTCAAATGCTGGCGCAGATACATTGAAAATCCCGCCCTGCTCATGGATCCTCCCGAAGAGGTACACTACGATATCGACTGATCGGTTTCATACATAATAACATAAAAAGCCAAGAGCGTCTTTGCCGCTCTTGGCTTTTTACTTTATTAATACAATTTTACCAAAACAACTCCGTAGGGGCTTACGTTGAGCACAAGTCTCTTCTGCGTTCCCGAAACGGCAACGCTTGCGGCACTCTCCAGATCCTTGACTCCGTCAAGCATATATACCTCGGCGGTATACAGGTTGTCGGGGATTCCGTCAAGCCGCAGGTCAACCGTGCCGCATCCGTCAAAGGACGCGATCATAACGCACGCCTCGCCACCGTCGGACACCGCCGCAGACGCATATATACCGCTATGCGCAAATCCCTCCGGGCTCTCGCATTCGCAAAAGACCTTATTTTTCGCTCGATATAGCTCGCCAAAGGCCTTGAATGCATAGTAGGGCTTTTGTGGATCTCCCATTCTGTCGGCAACCGTGCAAAAAGGAGAAATAGCAGGCTGAGCATCATAAGCGAAGGCACAGGAAACACTCGAAAGGCTCTCCAGACCCAGCAAAAATGCCGCAGAAAAAGCCGCGTTTTTGAGAGAATATCGGTCTGCGAATATCTTTTTTCTGAGTGCGGCACTCTTCTCTCCCGAGCCGGAAAGGACCTCAAAGATCTTCTTCGCCTCAGCTCCGTCGGCATCAATATAAGCCCATTTTCCTATTATAAGCTCGATATCGTTCCCGTAATTTCTGATAGACTTCATAGCACTTGAAACGTAATGGAGACAGCTTTCGGGAGTGTCACCGAAACAATCAATCGTTACAAAATCAACAGGAGCGTGATTTTTCTTGCAATATCTCAAGAACTCACCGATCTCACCAACCTTGCCGCCAAAGCACATGCCGCCGACCTTCAGGTCTTCATCGTATAGCTTTACCGCGTTTGCGATCCTGCGGTATATTTCCATGTCTTCGGCAAGGTCTACCTCACCCGAAGTATCCCTGCTCCAGATCTCGAAGCGTTTTATATCGAGGGAAAATCCGCTCGCCCAACGATCATTGTAATGACGAATAATATTGACACATACGCGAGCTAAGATATCGAGGTCGTCGGGATGTCGAGCGCGCTTTTTGGGATCCAGCAGATCGCGGCTCTCGCCAAGCCTGTATATGATCTCCGCCCCCGTCATACGGGCTGCCGTCACGTATTTGTCGGTCAAAGTAAAATCGTAATTGGCTTCATCAGACGGGTCGGCATCGAAGCTTCTGAAGATTTTCGATATGTCAACGGCGCATCCCGACATCGGTGTATCTGTGTCGTCAAATCTGACACAAGGAACGCCGATCTCTTTAAAAAGTCCCGAAATATCAGCACCGTAGGACACCGGACCGTTGCACATTCCGTGAAGCGGATTTATCTCTCCCACGGGTATCGACAGATCGACCTTCACCACAGCCTTTTGAGGCTTAGGAAGAGTTTTCTTTTTAATCTCCCCGCCGTTCTGCGGATCGGTCACGGAATCCCGCTCTTGCGGCAATGCAGGAGCATCCTTTTTTGCGACATCAGGTGCCGGATCATCCTTATCGGAGGACGGATCATCAGCATTCATTCGCGCAAGCTTTTCTCTCTGCTCCGCTTCATATATTGCGGCGCGTTCACCCGCCGTCAAGGTGTTTTTAGGCTTTGGCTTTCTCGGCATACTCCGTCCTCCTTTCAATAATTTTTACTGTTTGATCAGAACGCCCAAAGTCCGTTTTCAAAGATCACGAACTCGCTGCCGTCTCTCTTGATACCAATGATAGACATATCGGCAGTTCCCACCATAAAGTCAACGTGAAGAGCAGAGTCGTTTACGCCCATCTTCTTCATCTCTTCATTGGTGTAATTCTGATAATTCTTAACGGTATTGGTAAATCCTCTTCCCACCGCGAAATGGCAAGCGGCATTTTCATCAAACAAGGTCTCGTAGAACATGATTCCACTCTCGCGGATGGGCGAATTATAGGGCACGAATGCGCACTCGCCAAGCATTGCCGCGCCCTCGTCCATATTTACCATGGTGCGAAGCAGCTCCTCGTTCTTCTCCGCATTGACCTCGACCACGCGGCCGTTTTCAAATCTCATGCTGAAATTGTCAATGATCTCGCCTCTCCAGGAAAGGGGCATAGAGGAATAAACGATTCCCTCTGCAACACCCGCCTTGGGAGTGGTAAATACCTCCTCAGTAGGAATGTTGGGGTTGAAATATTCACCGCCGAGGGTGTGCTCACCGCCGCCCATAAAGCTTCCTTCAGACATAAGTCCTACCTTGAGATCTGTGCCGTTAGCCGACTTGTAGCGAAGCTCCACAAGGTCTTGCGCGTTAAGTATTTCGCAACGCTTATTGAAGCTCTCGTTGTGCTTATCCCACTCGGCAACTGCATCAAGAAGATTGCCGTCCTTATCGATCACGCGAGAGGTGAACAGTATTGCATTCCAAAGCTTTTCAACTGCCACTGAGGTTCTCTCTCCGGGGAATATCTTCTTTGCCCACGCGTCACCGGGAACAGCCGCGATGCACCACTTGTATTTATTGTCCATCTGATCTCTGTAGGGCTTGATGACCTTCTGCTTAGAGATCATAGCCTGAGCCATCTTCTTCTGGTTGATACCCTTAAGTCCGTCGGGATCCTCGCTTGCAAGATAAAGCATAGCGGGATTCTTTTCAAGGCGGTACTTAAGCTTTTCTTCCTCAAAGGCCTCGACGGTGCCGAGATCCTTTACGCTCATATTGTTGACGTTGAGCTTGGTGAGGGGCTGATATCCCCACTCGACGAGAACTCTCGCCGCTTTTGCGCGGTAGCACTCTTCAACTACCATTTTTACGAATTCGGGCTGGTCGAGTCCTGCATTTACGATAACGATATCGCCCTTCTTGACCGCAATTCCGCTCTTTACAAGAAGCTTGGCGTATTCTCTCAAATATGTTTTTTTCATAATAATTCTCCTTTTTGCGCACATTTCGGGGTAATTTTAATAATTACCCTTTAATTATAACACATTTTTTAGCTTTTGTCACCTTGTTATGCAAAATATTTTCAGAAAAATCAAGGCTTGGTCCGTGGGACCAAGCCTTTTTCAATCCATATTAAACGGTTGCTCTATAAATTAAGAAAGCGTCCGATTATCTTGCAGAACCGTTCTGAAGAGAGTTCTCGTAGGACTCGATCATCTTCTTAACCATCTGACCGCCGATGCTACCTGCCTGACGAGCGGTGAGGTCGCCGTTGTAGCCCTGGTTAAGATTTACACCTACTTCGCTTGCTGCCTGCATCTTGAACTGCTCAAGTGCCTTCTTAGCATTCTTGTTTGCCATAACAATTCTCCTTAAATTTCCACATATTGCGGAAAATTATTTTACATAT
>JBGVHJ010000036.1:0-4046 GCA_045122255.1 Eubacteriales bacterium
TGATTACTGCAAATGGGCTATAAGAGAAACGACATCGGGTAATTATATTTTCGTGTGTAAGGGCACCGACGAGGACGAATACGTTTTATCTGCGATATCTTGCTTTAGCGGTGACGGTTCAGTCCTTATTGGAAAGGCATATACGGATAATGGCGATTATAACGATGAGTGGAATTTGGGTATACTCGTAAGGTTTGAAGATATTCATTTGAATGTCGGTGAAACCGTAACAGCAAACATTCAAGCGGATTGCCCTGCAAATTGTATAGATGTAACTGATTATGTATATGCCATAGCCTCCGGTTCAAATTATATACATATTAATCAAGAAACTGGAGAGTTTACTGCTGTCAACGCAGAATATGATTCGCACACTTCTGAGGTAATAACCGTTGCGGCAACTCACATAGAGTATGGAAATATTTATACATTTAAAATTTATGTCCATACCAATAATGTTTTTGTGAATATATATTGTTCATATGACGGCGGTATAGGAGATTCATTGGAAAATTTTGGACACGCTTTTTTAACTTTTTTTAATGATTCTAAGGATGATATAGTTGTTGGATATGCTACTGTGACTCCGGGCGAGACTATATCTATCAGTTCTTGGTGGTCTGACGATACTCACCATGGTGTTTGGTATAACAAAGAACTTTACTTTTTTCAAAATTATGCGTTGTATACCGATGCAGTTTATTTAACCGAAATTGTCTCGCCATCAATTTTTAGCGAAGATAACTGCGCTGAGGGATCTGTGAATTGTGAAATAAGGAATGCCAATAATGAATATTCATTTTTGTTTAATAACTGTTGTACATTTTCTGTTTCTATTTGGAATAAATTATCACCTGCAATTTTAACTCTTTTTGGTCCTCATACACCATACGAATTAAAAGGTGATATACAGGAAAATGCTGCTCATCAAGAATTGTTAAATTTACCGAATGTTACATATTATGGCTATTATGATACAGAAACTGAAGAAATGGTCAAAACCTTAGTGGAGGTGAATTAATTGCAAAAACAAGTCAAGAGATGGATTTTAATCATCTTTTCGTATGCTTGTGGAATTGCTTATCCCACAATTTTTGCGTATGCCATGAATTATTTGCTTTACAGCGGTCAAGCAAGATATTATGTCAAGGAATTCGGTTCTTCGTTTAGTGAAGACCCCGGATTGTGGGTCGGGGCAATCGGTTATACTGTAATTTTTATTCTTTTGGCATTGCTTTTTATAATAGTGCTTGGATTAAACGTAATGGCATTAATATTAGCAAGAAAATCAGGAATGGATAAAAAGTCCTCTGTTTTTTGGTGGATATCTATCGCCTGGTGTATTCTTTCTACAATTTGTTTAACATTTCCTATTTATTTTTGGTTCGACATTGGCAACGCAAATAATCTTATAGATCTTTCGTGGATTACTACCATAATTGAAGGTTTCATAGCTAATTGATCTTATATTTTCGGCGGCTCGAAGGAGCCGCCGATTTTCTTTAAAAATAAAAATATTTTTATAGTCTTCACAAAAATTTCTTATATTTTTCCTCAAACCGTGCTATAATAATCTATAATGTTTTAGAGAGGGGGTATATTATGACTTTCAAGGTCACGGGAGAGCTTTGCGGCAGAACGATGCTGTCATTTCTCCGATCAAAGCTGAAAATATCGGGCGCGGCACTCTCTGCTCTCAAGCGCGATCCCAAAGGCATACTTGTAAACGGTGAGCACGTTACGGTCAGATATATCCTTTGCGACGGCGACGAGATATTCGTCAACGAGCTGGACGGTGACGAGGAATGCAGCGAAAACATCTCCCCCGAAAAGATACCGATAAACGTAATATTTGAAAACGATGATATTCTGCTTATAGACAAGCCACCCTATATGCCCACTCATCCCTCCCACGGGCATCTCGACGATACCCTTGCCAACGCGGTGGCATACATATTCAAGGAAAGAGATATTCCCTTTGTTTTCCGCCCCATCGGCAGACTTGACCGCAACACAAGCGGCATCTCTCTTATCGCCAAGCACCGAATCTCGGCATCCTTCCTTTTCTATGCCAGACAAAAGGATATGATAAAAAAGAAGTATATTGCCCTGCTTCAAGGTAGGGTCGACGGAGACGGCGAATGGAGAACGGTCGAAACCCACATGAAGAGGCAGGAGGAAAGCATTATAGTTCGCTGTGTCAGCAATTCCGATGAGGAAGGCAGCTTTATTGCAACAACCCGTTGGCGTCTTCTTTATTCAAACGAGCATATAAGCGTGGTCGAGGCAAAGCCCATCACGGGCAGAACTCACCAGCTCCGCGTGCATTTTGCTCATATCGGTCACCCCATCATCGGTGACGATGTTTACGGAGAGGCAAGCCCCCACATCGGTCGCCACGCGCTTCATGCCGCACTGCTCTCTCTCCCTCTGCCCTATACCGAGGAAAGACGGGATTTCATTTCCCCACCGCCCATCGATATGACCGAGGTCGCAAAAGAATACGGCTGTGATCTTGAAAAGATATTCGAGGACAGCTTTAACAGATAAAATTAATATAAAGGAAATATACATGAAAAAATCCAACAAAGAAAAGGCATTCGAGCGCAAGCAAAAGCCACGTGAGCGCGAAGAAGAGATATTTACAATAAGCGCAAAGGAATACGCGGCTCTCGACGAAAGCGAACGCGCCGAATGGGCACCCGTAAAGGCTAAATACGAGCGGATCCCCATAATTTGCTTCGTGGCTTTCGGCATCGCGGCGATATCGGTCATAATTTTCATCGTTGCCTGCATAAGCCCCGCCTTTGCCGATTTTTATAATCTCCACGTCGGTTCGTTTTTCCGCGCAGCCTTCGCCACCGTAACCGGAATCATACCCTTTTCTCTGGCAGAGCTCGTGATCATCACAATTCCGTTCATCGCGTTTGTTTTGATCTGGTATCTTATTAATTACCGTTGCGAAACACCGAAATCCGCTTTAGTATCTATTGCTTGCATCATGGCAGCAGGGTCCATCTTTCTCTCGGCATTCATCACCAATCTCGGAATTGCTTACCGAGGCACAACTCTTGACGAAAAGCTCAAGATCGAGTCTACCTCCGTCAGCAAGGAGGAGCTGTACTCCGCAACCCTGTATCTCGGCGAGAAGATCAACGAGCTTGAGCCCCTGATACATTACGATGCCAATGATTTTTCGATCATGCCATATACCTTCAAGGATATGAATGAAAAGCTGATCGAGGCTTACGATAAATTTACCGCCGATCACAAATTCATCAAGAATTTCAAAAGCAGACTAAAGCCTGTAATGCTCAGCGAGGCAATGAGCTACACCCACGTAACCGGAGTATACACCTTCTTCACGGGAGAATCGAATATCAACGTAAGCTTTCCCGACTACACTATCCCCTTCACCGCCGCCCACGAGCTTGCCCACCAAAGAGGCATAGCCCGCGAGGACGAGGCAAATATGATCGCTTTCCTCGTCTGCATCTGCTCCGACGATGCCTACATCCGATACAGTGCGTATATGAATATGTACGAATACGTAGCTTCGGCGCTATACAGTGCAGATAAGACTCTTTACAAAAAGGCATTCCGAGAGCTGATAATCGATGCCGAAAAGGAAATGATCGCCTACGGTGATTTCTTCTCGAAATACGAAAAATCGGTGGCAAGCAAGGTCACGGGAACCGTCAACGATGCCTATCTTAAGGTTCAGGGCACCGCCGGCAGAAAGAGCTACGGAATGGTGGTGGATCTGACGGTTGCCTTCCTTAAAAGCGAAGAATTGATAAAAATCGATACACCAAAAAATTGAATCCCTCCCAAAATCGAATCTCGCCAAAAATCAAATCTCACCCAAATTGAGTCCCAAAACGGAATCCCAAAAACGCCCCCTAAAAAAACGGAGCCCCAAAACGGAGCCCCAAAACGGAACCCCCGAACGGAGCCCCCAAAACGGAACACCAAAAAACGGAGCCCCCAAAACGGAACCATAAAACGGAGCCCCCAAAACGAACCCAAAAACGGAGCCCCCAAAA
>JBGVHJ010000037.1:0-34746 GCA_045122255.1 Eubacteriales bacterium
GTAGAGGAGGTCGGGTTCTGCGTACCATTCATCTTCGAGCCATAGTCTGAAATCTTCGGGAGGTCGATTGTACAGCACAGGGTGGATCGATGTTTCGCCTGCGGTTTCGACCTTTGGCTTTTTTGCCGAGAACCTTCCGACGGGTATCTTCACAGACGGATCGGCTCGCTCGACTTTGTCGAGGTATTCGAAGAGATCATCCATCCTTACGGTGTACTGCTTGGTTTTCTTTTCGCTGATCTCACATTTGATGATTCCGTTTTGGAGCATCCACGCCGTCTTGCGTTTGCTGATGCGGAGAATGCACCGTATGTTTTCGAGGGAGAGCGTTTCGGGATAGTTGCTTCTTATTTCTTCTCTGACGGTAATCATTTGTCACCATCCTTTATCGAGAAGTATCGAAGGTTTCCATCCTCGCAATGGTCGGCGAGGTATTCCACGAGATCGATCTTTGCGATTATGTATGTGTTCTGATACTTGTACGCTTTCAGTTCTTTGGTTCTTATCATCTCGTAGACTCGGTTCTTTCCGAAGGGGGAGAACTTGGCGACCTTGAGGGGCGACATGATTTCGGGAGCGTTGCGAAGCATGGTTTCGAACTCTTTTATTTTTTCTTCTCTTGTTTTCATTTTAGGTTCATCCTTTTCTTTTTATTTTGGCAGACGAGAATCGGATTTACCTACTTTGTTTGTTGACAGTTTGGATTTTCTATGTTATACTGTGCTTACACTTGCGACTATGTGATTTTCAGCAGTTTCTCGCAGGCTTCTCGCAATTTTCTCGCAAATTTCCGGGAAGGTGCGAGGAAAAGTCTAAATCGGGCTGAAAATCGGGGAGGTTTAGGGATTATTCGGGACGATTCGGGAAGTATCCGAAAAGTCTTGAAAACCGTTTGGGGGCAACCCCACGGGGGTTCGAATCCCTCTGCCTCCGCCAAACAAAAAAGCACCCTTGCGGTGCTTTTTTGTTTGGTAGGGGCAGTAAGGTCAAGAGAAGTCTCACTCCAAATCCGCTCGCGGATTTGTGAAAAGGTTCTGAATCCCTCTGCCTCCGCCAACAAAAAAGGAACTTTTGTCTACCAAAAGTTCCTTTTTTTATCTATACCCTTTGTACGATGTTAACTTCTAAATTGAGGATTTACCGAAATATAGCCACCGTTTCCTTTACTTCTATGATTTTCAACAATGCCAGCCCAAGCTAAAATAGCGGCGTAATACGTGGAGCGCCTTGTTGTAGAGGCTCCTAAACTTCCACCATAAAATTCAATAGAAATAAATGCTTCAATAGTATCTAATGGTAACTCCGCACTTCCGATTTTTGCACCTTTTTGAGCGGCAGCATCGCCTCTATACATGATCCCACCTAACTCGTTTGCTTTTTTGACAATCGCTTCAAGAATGTGCCATTCACATACAAGAGCAGGAAATCCGGAATTCTCGACACCATTGCCGGAAGAAGCAACCCATATATCTAACGGATTTCCTTTTAACATTGGCATTTTTGATACTCCGCCACATTCCAAAAATTTATCTTGAATAACTTTAATAATTCCAGTTTCATTCTTTTGATCAAAAAATCCCATATCAACATGCTCCTTCTTCTCTTTTATCAAACCCAATTTTATATTAATATTATTTATTAAGGATTTTACGTTTGCATAAGTTCTACCACTGTCTTTTTGAATTTTAGAAATGTTTCCTTCGTTTTTTAGAAATTCTTTGATAAACTCTATTTCCGCATCCTCAAGCTTGAAAAACACAGACATATTAAAATTTCCAGAGTACTCCATATCACACTCTGTGCACTGCAACTTTGAAATTTTAAGTTCCTTCCCACATATAGGACATACTTTTAATATACTTTCCTTCATATGCTCACCTCCTGTTTATATATTATCATACACACAATAAAATGTCAACATAATAATACAACTTTTTTACAAATGTGATTAATTTTTTTATACATTTACTAATTTGTGGGGGGGGAGGGATTTATGTATTTTTATTTTGGTGTACTTTTTACTGTTCTTACCTACATTTACACACCTTTTTACTGCTTTTTTCAACTAAATCCGCCTTCGTCGGAATAAATCCACTATCGTGGATGAAATCGCTACGCGATGAAATCTTGCTTCGCAAGGTTAAGGGAGGCGGATTTAATTTCATCTGAAGCCGAAGGCTGAAGATTTCATTAAAGATACAAGGCTTCCCCTTGATTTATTTGCGTTGGTGTGAGCCGGTGGCAGGGAAGTTCACCGGGTTTGATGCGGTTTTATAAGCTTTCGATTTCAACAAGTACATATTTTTTTGAAAAAACGCGAAAAGTATTGACATTTGTCGAATAATATGGTAATATGGTTTAGAGTAAAAAAACTAAAGGAGGTACACTCATGAATTACTCAAAGCTTATTTCACAGCTTACCGCTGAAATGAAAAAGAAGGTTGCAAGATGGGACAAAATGAAAAAGGGTCTCAAGATCTTTTTGATTATCGTATTCGTTCCCTTTATTGCTAGCTTCATTCTTAACAAAGTTTTATTCTGGCTTACTATGTTCTTCTACCAGCTTCTTGGAGCTCCTGCAGGACATCTCCACCATTGGCTCCACGCTGAGAAGGATTGCGTTCAGCATGCTACTCAGGCGGTTCTCTACGCTATCTGCATGCCTGTTGTTTTCGGACTCGAGGTCATTCTTTCTTTGGCTTCCTTCCTCTTCTACATTGAGTGGTTTGTTCTTCAGATTCACGCCATCATCATTACTCTTGGCGGAACAAAGTTCCAGCCCTTCCTTAACGAAGCAACCTTCGACGAAGAATAATTTTATAATAAATTTCAAAAAAGCACTGCGAAAGCAGTGCTTTTTTGAATATACGGAACGCGCTACGTTCTTGCGGTGGCGAAACGCTCGCCAACTCGCCGTTTTCTGTCCGCTTCGGCTTTTCGAATTTGCAGGGCTACCGTTTCTGCCGCAAGCTTTCCGCACTCGGCGGCGATAGGCAGACCTCCGGGCATCTGCTGCCACTGTGTGGCGAGGACTACGTTTGAAATCTCGGGGATCTTGTTTGAAAGCTTAATGGGAAGAGTTCTTGGTGGCAAAACGAAGCTCATAAAAGAACCCATCTCGCTACCTACGAAGTGCCTGTACGTTGCGGGCGTCCAGGTATCCAGCAAGGTTAGTTTGCCGCAAAGCTCCGGGAACTTTTGCGTGATGATCTCTTCTATGGCCGAGGCTATCTCCTTTTTTCTTCTGCGATAATCCGATTTGCTACGCTTTTTTAATTCGATGAAATCTATGGAGGACGATTCGTCGATAAAGGTCATTGTCTGAATAATATTGCTTCCTTCGGGAGCGAAATCCTTTTCGTGGGAGAATTCTCTGATGACAAAATTTGAGGCGAGGAGCAGGGAACGGTATTTTTGAGGTGTTTCAATAACGAAATCACCGCTGAAGGGAAGGCTTTCCGTGTTGCAGGCGAATGCCGTGTGATAACAGGAAAATCGCTGAAATTTCGGATTATTGTAAAGCCTTTGAAGATTTCTCGGCATCGGTGCATCGATAAGCTTGCCGAATGCCATTGCGGGATCTATTGTAAGAATTACGAAATCAGCGTCAAGAATTCTTCCGTCTTTAAGGATCACCGAGCGCGCTTTGCCGTCTTTTTGCGGTATACCGGTTACTTCCGCTCCGGTCAGTATCTCGCCGCCGAGGCGCTTGAATCTTTCCTCCATACGCTTTGCCATTGCCATCGAGCTACCCTTGGGAATTCCGCCGTTGTCACCGCAAAAATGCGCAAAAACGCATATCAGCGCCAATGCGCCGAAATAATCCCCCCAGAAGGATGCGATGAAAGAGCGGAGAAGTGGGTGAGTAAATCTTTTTGAGAGCTCCCCGATGGAAAGTGCGTAATATTTTGCCAAAAGAGGTATGCCACGAATTCGCTCGTTGGTGCTGAGCTTTTCGTCGTGCTCACGCCCTGCAATGCCGCAAATGCCCTGCATATATTCTACTGCCGAAATAAAATCGCGTATCTCCTTCGAGTCTCTGGGAGAAACGGCGAGCATTTCGCGCTTGACCTTGTGCAGATCCTTATAAAGCGACAGTCTGCGTCCTTTATACTCGCAGGTATAAAGAGACTCCCCCTGCATTATTTCCACGTTGCCAAGCACTCCGAGATCCTGCCACATTTTATAGGTTTTTGTGGCGGGGTTAGTTCCCGTAAGCCAATGAATGCAATTGTCTATAGTGTATTCTCCGCGCTTCCAGCCGGTCAGATTTCCGCCTACGGTGCTGTGCTTTTCGCATATTGTTACCTGATTTCCCATAAGGCGCGCGTATATTCCTGCGGAGAGCCCGGATACTCCGCCACCGATAATAACGATCTTTGCCATTTTTATCCCCGATTTTCTTGAATTTTACCGCTCGAGGCGGTTGCTTTATTAGTATTCCCGAAAGTGCCTGATTTTTTCATGCATATAAATAAAATTTAATTTTGGCACGTCGGCTATTGCAAAGCTCGGCTTTTTGTGGTATACTTATGGCAGATAAATATTGGGAGGCTTATATGAGGAACTGTGAATATAAGCGTATCGTTAAGGGAGCTCGACGTGCATTCCTTTTTATGCACGGTATCGTGGGCACACCGGACCATTTTGTGGATATAATAGATCTGGTGCCGGAGGATGTGACACTCTGGAATATTATTCTTGACGGTCATTGCGGAAGGGTAAAGGATTTTGCTAAAACCTCCATGAAAAAGTGGGAGGCTCAGGCGGCTGAGGTGATCAACGAGCTTTCCGAGACTCACGATGAGATCTACGTGGTGGCGCACTCAATGGGAGCATTGCTTACCATAAAGGAGGCGATAGATAACCCTAAGATCGTAAAAATGTTTTTCCTTCAGGCGGCAATGGTGCCTTGCGTAAAATGGGGAATTGTTAAAACGGTATTGAAGATATTTTTCAATGATATAAAGCCCGACGATCCCGTTATGCGCGCTTCTCTGAGATGCTATGGAATCGAGATAGACCGTAATCTTTTCGGCTACATCGGATGGATACCGCGTTTTGTGGAGCTGTTCATCAAGGCGAGAAGGACGGTGAAGCTGCTTGACGGGTTCAAAACTCCCTCTGTTGCTTTTATGTCCAAAAAGGATGAGGTGGTCGCGCAGTCTTCGACGAAAATATTGCGGAGCTGTCCTAATATAAAGGTTTTCGATATGCACAATTCCGGGCATTTTTATTACGATGAAAATGACGTGGCGGCATTACGCGAGGAATTTGCGAAATTCGTATCGGAGGAGGTCGAGGCCGATGTCGGTTGACGAAAAGAAAAAAGCGCTTTTTCTTGAGCAGAAAAGGACGCTTGATATATTTCTTTCAAACGGTGCCATAAACGAGGCACAGTATAACAAAAGCTACGGCGACCTTGTAAAGCTTATGGGCATGGAGGACGTGGCAAAAGAATTTGAAGGTGGGGATAAAAAATGAATTTTACCGAAATAGCAAATGCGAGACAGTCCTGCAGAAAATATAATGCGGAAAGAGCGGTAGAGGAAGAAAAGCTTGCGGCGATACTTGAGTCGGCAAGGCTCTCGCCCTCGGCATGCAACGCTCAGCCTTATCATATAACCGTTTGCCGCGGTGAGAGTGCCGGGAAGGTGGCGAAGGCGGTCATGGGCATGGGAATGAATAAATTTGCCGCGGATGCGCCCGTGCTCCTAGTCTTGTCCGAGGAGGACTATAACGCTACCGCCGCTCTTGGGGCGAAGGTAAAGAAGAACGATTACAGATCTATCGATATAGGTATTCTTGCGGCTTATATTACCGCCGAGGCTGAGGCGCAGGGGCTTTCGACCTGCATTCTCGGATGGTTTGACGATAGCAAGATCCGTGAGATCTGCGGTCTTTCAAAGCCGGTCAGATTGGTTATCACCCTTGGATATGCGGCTGACGGCGACAAGCTTCGCGATAAAAAGCGTAAGGACATTGCAACGCTTGTGACTTATATTTGAGGTTTTTTATGAAGAAGGTTAGAATTACGGTAATGTGCCGCGCGGAGCATAAGGAATTGATGGCGAAATATGAAAATCCACTTGAAAATCCCTGCGAAATGACGGTGGGTGACGTTTTCGTGTCTGTTGATGCCGAAAGACCCGAGGGTATGTGCTCGGTGGCATGGGGATGTATGTATGAGTTTGTGAAAGCTCTCGCCGAGGGCGGCGGAAACTTTTTCGACGGTTGGATGAAGGACCCTTATTCGGCGATGGTTAGCTGTAACGACGGCTTCCGACCCGTGACGTATTATTTGGAAGCGATAGACTAAACACAAAAGGAACGGCGATGCCGTTCCTTTTGTTTGTTAAATTTTGATTTGTTGGTTAGCCTTCTCCAGCGGAGAAGGGGGACCGCAACGCGGTGGATGAGGAGATCATTTGCAGATTTATAAGATGGCTCTACAACCGACCTCACCCATAACAATCCCTTTTAGAATAACGCTATTGGTGAAAATCTTTTAAGACATTTTATCCATTAAATGGCGATCTCCTCATCCACCACTGCGTGGTCCCCCTTCTCCGCTGGAGAAGGCTATCCTCACCGCTAAACACCAATTTACAGTTATTTCAAAAATGTTTTATAATCCTCATAGTTGCGCTTGAGGAGGTTAGGTGTGTCGAGTCCGAAGGGGCAACGCTTGCGGCACTGACCGCACTCGACACAGCTTTCGATCTTTTTCATCATCTCTTGACTCTTTTCTGTCAGGTGACCCTCGGTAGGCGAGCGGCGAAGCAGAAGAGACATACGGGCGCAGGTGTTGATCTCTATCCCCATAGGGCAGGGCATACAGTAACCGCAACCGCGGCAGAATTCGCCTGCCAGCTCGGCTCTTTCGGTTTCTATAAACGCCTTCATTTCATCGGTCAGCACGGGAGGAGCATTTTGATAGGAAAGAAATTCGTCAAGCTCGCTCTCCCTCTGTATTCCCCAGATGGGAGCCACGGGATACTGCGCCAAGAAAGCGTATGCTACGTCGCTCTTTGTGATAAGACCGCCTGCCAGCGCCTTCATGCAGATAAACCCTACGTCTTTTTCTTCGCAGAGACGGACGAGCTCCTCCTCCTTCTCACCTGCAAGATAAGAGAAGGGGAACTGGAGCGTTTCGTAAAGTCCCGAAAGCACCGCCTCCTTCGCTACCGCAAGACGGTGATTGGTGATACCGATGTGACGGATAAATCCTTTGTCCTTTGCCTCAAGCATAGCCTCGTAGAGACCCGAGCCGTCACCGGGACGGGGACAAAAGGCGATATTGTGGAACTGATAGATATCTATGTAGTCGGTTTTGAGAAGTCGCAGACTGGTATTAAGGTCATTCCAAAAGCCTTCGACGGTGGTTGCCATTGTTTTGGTGGAAATAATAATATTTTCGCGCACGTCGGAGAGGGCAAGACCGATCTTTTCCTCACTGTCGGTGTAAAATCTTGCGGTATCAAAATAATTGATGCCGCCCTCGTATGCCTTTCGCAAAATTTTGACGGCTTCTTCAACCGTGGCGCGCTGAACGGGAAGAGCACCGAATCCGTTTTTGCTTACCGTAAGATTTGTTTTTCCAAGACGTATAGTTTCCATAATGCCTCCGTTTTAATGATTTGATTCAGCCTTATATTATTCTGTAAAGTTCGAGCTCCTTTTTAAGCTCCTTGTGGTTGGGAACGAAGCGAGACAGCTCTTTGTAAAAATCGGGTGAGTGATTGAGGTGTATAAAATGTGTGAATTCGTGGTATATTACGAACTCTATACATTCCACGGGCGCGTGGATAAGCGAATAATTGAAGGTCAGAGCTTGATCTTTGAAATTGCAGCTGCCCCAACGGGATTTCATATTGCGGAATTTGAGAGTGGGAAAGCCCGGGCAAAAGCTCTTGAAGCTCGGATATATCTCTCGGCATATCTCCTCGACTTTTTCTTTTAAAAGGGCATCAAGCGCGGTCTTGATCGCTTTTTCTCGCGCCGCCTTGTCTGCGGTGTCCTTCAGTGTCAGTGTGATCTGCTCCTTTTCGATCAGAGCCTTATTTTTCTTACCGCTCTCTGTTATAATTGGCAATTCAACGCCGAATACAAGAACCGCGCAAGGATTTTTTGACCTTTTTTCTTCCTCTGAGGCGATCTTGCGATATTTTTTGATCGCCGAGAGTATGAAATCCGATTTTTCTCGAAGTATTCTTTCTATATCCCTTTGCGCTACCTTTGGAGATGCCGATACGTGCACCGAAAGGTCTCGCTTGATTCTGATATTTATATTTTTGACCTTTTTTCTTTGGAGATCGTATCTTATTGCCTCATCTCCCAAAATAATTTCCTGTATCATATGATGCCTCCGGGATTATTGAACTAATTATATCACACTTGCAGAAATAAGTCAATACAAATAAGCGGCTGTCACGTAAAACGAAACAGCCGCTATTTTTAATTAATAGTAAGAATTATTTGCGTTTTTTCTTTTTGAAGAGTATCAAAGCCGTCGCGCCTGCCGCTACGGGGATCGCCGCCGCAGTGCCGATTGCAGATGCACATCCGCTGTCGGAGCTTCCTGCGTTGCCACTGTTACCGCTATTGTTTTCGGTGTCGGTGATAGTCTCCTCGGAG
This sequence comes from Eubacteriales bacterium, assembly GCA_045122255.1. GTDB lineage: Bacteria > Bacillota > Clostridia > Oscillospirales > CAG-272 > SVTX01. The sequence continues at coordinate 8,638 of JBGVHJ010000037.1, forward strand.
CTTTCGATCTCGGGAACGGTCTCGGTAACTATTTCGGTGTTTTCGGTTGTAGAGGAGGACTCCTCTTCGGTATCGAGCTCTTCGGTGGTGGTGAAATCAGTGAGAGATTCCAGTGAGAAGACGTAGGTCTCGGTCTCCTCCTGTCCGTTGACGGTTCTGCTGATGGTTACCGTGGTTTCCTTGCCCTTATCGGAGAAATAAACGTCGGGCATCTCTCCGTCAACGTCTGCCATTATAAAGAGGGTAGCCTGTCTCAAAAATCTTCCGGTGGTCTCGGTAGTGATGCAGGCGGATGTTCCTACGGTGCTTGATTTAACCGTGACGTCGTCGGGAGAGTAGGGGATAACGTAGCAATCCTGTCCCGATTCAGTTGTGAGTATGGCATAGCTGTCATTTCTTACAATGGCGGATATGCCGTTTTTGGTAAAGAAATTGATGTTGAAGGTGTTGCTTGAGACGTTGTTTCTTACGTAGTCGAATACCAGTACGAAGGGAACGTCGCCGCCGCCGTAAACTATCTGGCGTGTGCTTGCGAGAAGATTCTGCTTCTGATAGGACGTGATGTTTGATCCCGAAACGTAGAGATTTCCGTTTTCAAGGATACGCTGCTCAAGGATCTTGCCCTCCTTCATTGTAGGACCTCCGGAATAGTCCATGCCCTTTCCGTTGATAAGCACTACGTTGTGCTCGCTTGATTCCTTGAAATTAGCTCCAAGGTCGATTATAAAGGATTCGCCGCGTGCGTGGAAGGTGAAGCTGCCGTCATCGGGGTGATTCCAGCATCCGCCGTAGCCTCTGCCGCAGGTGAAGGTGAACATCGAGGCGTCCTTTTCCCAGGAATCACGCGCGACTACAAGACCCTTATCGTACGATACTATAAGAGGATTGCTCTCTGCGGTGGGCTTTACGGGGGTCAGGGTCTGATCCTCGAAGAAGATAACCGCGGGGGCGCTCCAGCCGTTTCCGTGATATTCTATTGAGAATTTTCCGCCGTTATCAAGCTTCTGGGTGTGCTCCCACGCCCAAAGCGCGTCCGCCTGGCGGTAGCGGTTGATTATGTAGAAGGGGCCGCTGTAATTGGAAAGACCGTCGCCCTGATTTATAGCGACCTGTCCCTTGCCGCTGGGAACGGTCATATAAAGCTGACTCCAATAGGTCATATTCTGGAATGCGGTGAACGGATCGAGAAGCTCGGTGCCGGTAAGGCGGTAGATCGCGTGATCCATAGGAGCCAAGCTGTTGAGCGCGTAGCCGATATAATGGAGTCCCTCCATACCGGCTCCCGTGGAGTCTACAGAATACTGATAATAGTCCTGAGCTCTCTTGACTGAAAGAGTGAGCCATTCGGGATGCTCACCGGTAGAAAGGGAGATAAGTCCGAGAGCGCCGTGAGTAACGGCGTTCCAGTTCCACGCCTTTCTGTTCTCATCCTCAGAGCCCCAGGTGTTTACTGCGGGAGAATTCTCATAGATCCAAGCACCGATCTCGTTTATCTCGGATTTTACGAGCAATCTTTCGTTTTCGCTCATGTAATTGTAAAGCGCATCGTATGCAAGGGCGTAAGCCGTTCCAAAGTCACCGATGCAAAGAGCACCGTTGATGAGCTCGTAGGTGCCGACGTTGCCTTGCTCCGCGCAGGTAACGACCTGCTCAACAGCCTTCTTCGCATAGCTGTCGTCGCCTGTAAGCATGGAGTAGGTTGAAAGATACATTACGCAATACTGAAGCTGACGTCCGATAACTCCGTTTGCTCCCTGAGCCACGTTGAAGGTTCTCTTCATGCATGAGGGAACGGTCTCGGCGATCACGTCGAAGGCCTTTTTAGAGTTGCCCGAATTGATCTTTTCTCTCAAGGAAGCGATCTCGTCGGATTCATACATCATATATGGATGCTGCTTGCTTTTTGCGGCTTCCAAAGCGGCGTCTGCTACGGCAGAGGGCTCGGGGACCGAATTGGCATTGCTTTCTGCCGCACTCATAGAAAGCGTTGCGGGAAGAACGATGCCGAGTGCCAGAACAATAGATATTCCGATACTGATAATTTTTTTAAACATATTTACCTCTCTCGTTTAAATTTCAGCGGTGTGACCGCAATTTTTGCTATCTTTAATTATAACACCGATTTGACGTTTAGTCAAGAAATTGAAGATATTTGATGTGTCAAAAATAAGCGGCGAAAATTGTGCACTTTGACGGAATTGCTTTTGAGGGGGCGAATGCTGTCAATTTTTATTGACATAATAAAACCGAGGTGGTATAATAGTTTTAAAGAAATTTTAATGTTTTTGGAGGAAAATCAGATGAGAAGAATCGGTTTTTCGGTTTACGGAAAGGACAAATTGACCGATGAATTCTGCCGCGATTTTGCGGCAAGCGGTCTTGAGGTTCTTGAGATAGATATGAGCGCGGAGGATTATCCTCAGGCGGATTTTTACAAGATGGCGGAGAATGCAAAAAAACACGGAATAGAGATCGCTTCAATACATCTGCCTATCGCTCCTCAGCATATTTACGACGTTACTCACAAATATGCGACGGTGGGTGCGGTTCCGTTCCAGATCGAGCTTATAAAGCGCGGCTGTGAGATACTTGGAGTGAAGCATATCGTCATTCATTCGGGCGGTGAGCCCTTGAAGGAAGAGGAGAGAGCCGAGCGAGTTGAGAGAGCGGGCGAAAAGCTGCCCTTGCTTGCCGACGTTGCTGAAAAGTACGGCGCGGATATCTGCATAGAGGTGCTTCCCAGAACCTGCCTCGGACGTGACTCGGACGAGATACTTGCAATGCTTTCTTACGATGACAGACTTCGCGTTTGCTTGGATACCAATCATATTTTCCGTGAGAGCGAGGTCGATTTTATCCGCAAGATCGGCAAAAAGATCGCTACCACCCACATCTCCGACCGCGACGATATCAACGAGCGTCATTGGTTACCCGGAGAAGGACTTATAGACTGGGTAGCTTTGATCGACACTCTCGACGAGATAGGATATGAGGGAGACTGGATATACGAGTGCGGTCTTAAGCCCAAGCCCACCATCATACGCGAGCGAGACCTGACCTTTGAGGATCTTTACAAGAATGCGCAGGAGGTCTTCGCAAGACAGAAGCCTACAAGATATTCTGTTCCCAAGCCCGGTGTGGGAATGTGGGAATAAGCAATGCCTGAAGCATTGCGGTGAAATGTTTCCTTAGGAAACGTGAAATTTTTGCTTCGCAAAAGTGAAATTCGCGCAGGCGCGAGTGAAATGCTTCACCACAAGGTGAAGCGTTGAGAGTGACAAACGCTGAAAAGGAACTATCCTTTCAGGTGCAGTCATTTTAACATCTTAGATACAGGAGATTTTGAAATGTTTTTTGACGAAATAATTCACGGAACACAGTATTACCGTTCACCTACGCCTCTGCCCGAGGAGTGGGAAGGGGATATTGCCAAGCTTGGCGATTTTAATCTCGACACCTTCCAGATACGCATCAACTGGCGCTGGAATGAAAAAAGAGAGGGCGAATACGATTTTTCGGACGTTGACAGGCTTATGGAGCTTGCCGAGAAATATAATAAAAAGGTAATTATCAAGTTTTTGCTTGAGTGCGCTCCGCAATACGTTTTTGATAAGTATGACGGCGCAAGAATAGGTCCTAAAGGTGAACAACTCCGCGGCGGCTCGCACGGCGCGTTCTACGGCGGCTGGCGCCCCTGCTTTACCAACCCTCAGGTTCAGGCGGCGGCGAAGCGCTTTGTGGAAAAGGTGGCGGAGAGATATGCGGACAGAAAGAATCTTATTCTCTGGAACGCATGGAACGAGATAAGAAACCGTCCCATTGAGGATTGCTTCTGTAAGCATTGCAGAGCGGGCTTCGGTAAATATCTTGAGAAAAAATTCGGAACGGTGGAAAGGCTCAACGCCTTTTACGGTGTAGCCGAGGACAGCTTCGAAAGCATTGCGCTTCCGTCTACTCCTCACGGCTATTGGGACACCTTTGAGTTCAAGAAATACAAGGGCGGAGAAGAGCTTGCCGCTTGGCTTCGCTTTGTGTACGAAGGTATCAGAAAATACGATAAGGAGCGCCCTATAATGGCGCATGTCGGCTTTACGAGCGCGTTCCAGCTTTCAATAAGCGACGTTTGCGACGATTATACCGTATCTCAGGCGGTAGATTTCTGGGGAACCAGCGTGCCCTGCGATACCGAGATGAGGACTCACGCTCAACGTCTCGACTTTATGATGCTTCACGATTTCCTCCGTTCGGTGGACAAGAATTATTTTATTCACGAGATCTACCCCGGACTTGGAATGTTCAAGTATAAATACGACACCCCCTTTGATATGGAATTCAAGACCTATGCCTCGCTTTCTTCGGGTGCTAAGGGAATCGTTTATTGGCAATACAGAGCCGAAAGGCTCGGTCACGAGCAGGATTGCGCCGGACTTGTCCGTATGGACGGAAGCCCCAGAGAGGTGGCGTACACCGTCGGTGATTTCGGAGCGGATCTGAAGAAAAATATGAAATATCTTGCGGGAGCTGAGGTAAAGGATGCCGATATCGCTATCGTTTTCGACTTCGACTCGATGCTTTTGTCGGAGATCGAGGATGCTTGCGGACCCGATTTCTCGTTTGAATTCTCAAATCCTCAGTTCTATTACAGAAATGCTCACGCAGGATTTTACCGAATGCTTCGCAACTTGGATTATGCCGTTGATTACGTTGGCGCGACCCGTCCCGAGGAGTGGAAAAAGTACAAGGTGCTCTGCTTCCCCTATTACACTATGCTTTCTCCCGAGATAATTCCGTATCTTGAGGATTTTGTTAAGAACGGAGGTGTCGTCATTGCCGACGAGGGCTTCGGTATGAGGCAGACCAACACGTGGATGCAGCCCTATGATATCGAGTGCAAGTCTCTCTTTACGTCGAGAATGGTGGAGAGACGCTTTGTGGGTGAGGATTTTGCCGAGATCGACGGTGATCTTGTCCGCATTCGTCCTTACAGAACCCATTACAGACACGAGGGCGGTGAGACCGTGGCAGCTTGGCGCGACGGAAGTCCTGCGGCGCAGAGATTTGATATTGGCGACGGAAGCTTCTATCTTTTGGGCTTCTCCTCGGGATACAGTTATTACGAGAGCGAAGACAGTCGTCTTGCTGGCTTCATAGACAAGATAGCTTCCCGCGCGGGTGCTATAAAGAACAAGCTTTCCAACACACTTGGCGGTGTATATGAAAAGAGACTTCAAAATGGAGATTTTGAAATAATTTACCTTTTCAACAACAGCGAGGAGGAGAAGAGCTTCATTCTTGAAGGTGAGGCGGTTGCCGTTGGAGGTCACGGTTGTGAAAAGGACGGCAAGGCGACCGTGCCCGCGCACAGTATGGCATATTTTGTTGTGAAAAAGTAATTTGCCCGATAAATTTACAGCGCATCGGTATAAAGCAATAAAAAGTCGAAAAAAATACTTAAATTAAAAGTATTTTAAAGAAATGTATTGACAAATGAATGTTGGTGTGCTATAATCGCTATAAACTTTTTAATTTAAAGGAGACAACCATGAAAAAGTATTTAAGCTTAGTGGCGCTTTTGCTGGCTATCGTGATGACTCTGTCAGCATGTGTTACCACTCCCGCACCCGAGGAATCTGAACCTCTCGATTCGAGTGTTCAGAGCGAATCCACCAATGACGAATCGAATGAAAGCTCGAATGAGACTTCGGATATATCAACTACCGAATCTCTTGGCGAAACCTCCGACGAAGAAGAATCTTCCGTTGAAGAAACCACTGTTTTCGTTCACGATGCAACTCATGCAAGATCTATCGAAGAGATCAAGGCAGAGCTTAACGTTTCCGACGAGGACTTCTCCGAGGCTGAAGCTCTTCTTGAAGCATTTGAGAGCGCAGGACTTGAGGAAGATGCAGAATATGAATCTGTTGATGCAGTTTACCTTGAATTCGAGGATAAATATAATTACATCGATACTCAGGTAAGCCTTGCTACTATCGTATATTACTACAATATGTCCGATACCGAAGCAAGTGAGCTTTATCTTGACGTTTACGGCAAGTTCGGTGATCTTTACAACGCGTACATCGAGGTTTGCAAGAACCTTTATAAGAACTCTCCCGTAAGTGCAGAGCTCTTCGCAGACTGGACTGAGGAGGATATCGAGTATCTCTTCGATTACGATCCCAGAACCCAGGAGATCAGAGAAGAGGTTGAAGCGCTTCAGGTAGAGCTTAACGAGCTCTCCGGTGATGTCTTCACCGACCGCTCCGCTGAGATCTATGCGCAGATCGTTACCAAGAACAACGAGCTTGCGAAGATCGAGGGCTATGAAAACTATTATGAGTATGCTTCCAAGATCATTTACGGTAGAGATTACGGAACCGAGGAGCTTGAGGCGTTCAGCGGCTATATAGCAACCTATTTCAACGATGCGGTTACCGATCTTTACGACAAATATTCCGAAGCATATAAGGGAATGAACAAGACCGCTCAGAACGATCTTTATAAGTTCGAGAACAGCTCTTTCGGTAAGCTTCAGAGAAATTATCTGGATTACTACATCAATTCCTTCGGAGACAGCAGCACAGGTGCCGGCTTCCATCACCTCTTCGAGAACAGAAACTTCGTAATGTCCAGCAAGTACAACTCTCATCCCTCCGCATTCCAGACCTACATCAGCGGAGAAGGCTGGGATACCCCCTTCTGCTTCTTCGGCTCTAACGGTCAGAGCACCATGACCGTTGTACACGAGATGGGTCACTATTACGCATCTCTTCACAATGAGAACGTAAACAGCTACGACCTTGCAGAGACTCAGTCTCAGGGTAACGAGATGCTCTTCCTTGCATTCGTTAAGCCTTATATGTCTGCTCCCGTTTTCAGATGCGTTGAAGCGTCTACCATGTATGAGTACGTTGCAATGAGTATCGTTTGCGTGATCATCGACGAATTCGAAAGAGAAGTTTACTCACTCGAAAGCGTAGAGGGCTACGGCAGCAAGGAGTTTGACGCGGTTATGGCTAAGGTTTGTGAAAAGTACGGCGGTGTAAGCTACATCAACGGTAACATTACAAACATCAACAGCTACTGGCGTCAGGTTGCTACAAACAATCCCGTATACTATATCAGCTATGCAACCTCTATGATCGCTGCTCTTAACATTTACAGCGTAGCGAAAGAGGATCAGGCGGCTGCAAGAGAGATCTACCGCATACTCGTTGAGGATTCCACGGAAGAAGATACTCTTCTTACCGCATCTGCGAAGGCAGGACTTTCCAGCCCCTTCGAAGAGGAAACCATCAAGGCTATTATCGAAGGTATTCTCGGCAAATAATATTAGCAAAAATATCTTAGCTTGGCGACCGATAAGGTCGCCAAGCTTTTTGTTGTTGCGGTTTACGGCTTTGATATTTTAGATGCAAAAATGCCTATGGGCGCGAGCCCATAGGCATTTTTATATGCGATTTTAATTAATCGTTAGCTCTTTTCTTTTCCTGAGCCTTGTCAACCGCTCTGTGGATGATCTTGAAGATCTCAACGATCGGGATAATGAGAATTGCAAGACCGAATGCAATACCGTACTCGGGAAGATCAAGCTGTGCAAGCTCAAATGCATCTGCAAGGAAGGGAACCTCGATTACCACGGTGGTGAGGATGAAGGAGAGCACTGCTGCACCCCAGAGCCACCAGTTCTGCTTCTTCATGGTGAAGATAGAGCCGTGGAGGCTTCTCATGTTAAATGCGTGGCAGATCTCACAGAGAGAAAGAGTGAGGAATGCCATACTTGTTCCTACCTGTGCTCCGTACGCGTCAAGGGCTTCGCCAACAAGACCCGCGGCATGAGGATCGGATGCAACCAATACGTAGCGTCCAATAAGGTAGGATGCAAGAGTAATGAGAGTTACGAGAATACCCTGATATGCAACCGCAAAGCCGAGACCGCCGGCGAATATGCCTTCCTTGCTGTCACGGGGACGGCGCTTCATAATGCTGGATTCGGGAGCCTCCATACCAAGCGCGAGTGCAGGGAAGCAGTCGGTGATAAGGTTGATCCAAAGCAGGTGTACGGGAGCGAAAATGGTAAATCCGAAGAGAGTTGCGAAGAAGATCGTAAGAACCTCGGAGAGGTTGGATGCGAGAAGGAACTGAATTGCCTTACGGATGTTATCGTAGATTCTTCTTCCTTCGCCGACAGCCGCAACGATGGTTGCGAAGTTGTCGTCTGCGAGGATCATATCTGCAACGTTCTTGGTAACGTCGGTACCGGTGATACCCATACCAACGCCGATGTCTGCGTTCTTAATGGAGGGAGCGTCGTTAACACCGTCACCGGTCATTGCGGTAACCTTGCCCTTCTTTCTCCAAGCATTGACGATTCTGGTCTTATGCTCGGGCTGAACGCGGGCGTAAACGCTGTACTTTTCAACTGCGGTCTCAAACTCCTCGTCGGAGATCTCGTTAAGCTCAGCGCCGGTGATCGCCTGAGAGGGATCGGTGATGATACCGAGCTCGGTAGCGATGGCAACTGCGGTGTCCTTGTGGTCACCGGTGATCATAATAGGACGGATACCTGCCGAGCGGCACTCGTCGATAGCGGGCTTAACCTCGGGACGAACGGGGTCGATCATACCAACGAGACCTACGAAGCAGAGGTCACATTCAACGGTCTCACTGTCGTAAGCCGCGGGCTCAGCGTCGAGATCCTTCTTAGCGGCTGCAAGAACTCTGAGAGCCTTATCAGCCATTGCCTTGTTTGCGGAAAGGATGCTTGCTCTGATGTCGTCGGTCATATCAACGGTCTCGCCGCCGATAAGAGCCTTGGTGCAACGCTTGAGAAGCTCGTCGGGAGCACCCTTGGTGAACTGAATGAGAGTGCCATTTTCGGTCTTGTGGACGGTGGACATCATCTTTCTGCCCGAATCAAAGGGAACCTCGCCGATTCTTACGAAGAGATTCTTCTGAACGTTCTTGGAAAGCTCAAGCTTTTCAGCATAGTTAACAAGCGCTGCCTCGGTAGGCTCACCGACTGCGGTGCCTGCCTCGGTGTCAAACTCCGCGTCGGAGCAGAGAGACATAGCGTTTGCGAGGAGATTCTCGTCATCGCCGTAGTGGTCAACGACGGTCATCTTGTTCTGAGTAAGGGTACCGGTCTTATCGGAGCAGATGATCTGGGTGCATCCGAGAGTTTCAACCGCGGTAAGCTTACGGATAATTGCGTTACGCTTTGACATATTGGTAACGCCGATGGAAAGAACGATGGTAACGACGGTTGCAAGTCCCTCGGGAATAGCCGCGACTGCAAGAGAGATAGCTATCATGAAGGAACTGAGGATAGGCTTGAATCCGATACCGTCACGGATAAGCTGAACGCCGAAGATAACTACGCATATACCGATAACGAGCCAGGTAAGGATCTTGGAAAGACCTGCGAGCTTGATCTGAAGGGGAGTTTTGCCCTCTTCTGCCTTTGCGAGCGCATCTGCGATCTTACCCATTTCGGTATCCATACCGGTTGCAACAACTACTGCCTTACCGCGTCCGTAAACGACGGTAGAGCCCATAAATACCATGTTCTTGCGGTCACCGAGAGCAACGTCGCCGTTGTCTCCTGCCTTGAGGGTCTCTTCCTTTTTGTCAACGGGAACAGACTCACCCGTCAGCGCCGCTTCCTCTATCTTCATGGAAGCGCACTCAATGATTCTTGCGTCTGCGGGAACTGCGTCGCCGGCTTCAAGGATGATGATATCACCAACAACGAGATCTTCGCTGGGGATGCTGATCTGCTTGCCGTCACGAATGACCTTGCTCTGTGCCTTGGACATTTCCTGAAGGGCTTCGATAGCCTTTTCAGCCTTGCTTTCCTGGAATACACCGAGGATAGCGTTGATAAGAACGACCGCGAGAATGATTACAACGTCTGCGGGGAACTCAAAGCCGTGCTGGAGTCCGTTATAGACCTCAACGCCTGCGGAGACGCCTGCTGCCACCAGAAGAATGATGGTCATAGGCTCTGCTAACTGCTTGAAGAATTTTACGATGAGGGATTCTTTCTTGCCCTCAGCGAGCTTGTTTTTGCCGTTTTTCTCAAGGCGGGCAGCGGCTTCGTCGGTGCTGAGACCGTCGGTTGTTGTGCCGACCTCTTCGAGAACCTCGGCAGAGGATCTGAGATACTCTTTCATTTGTGTCGAAAACTCCTTTTCAAATTATTTTTAAACTTTTGTTTTCGCGGAGATCCTGCAAGGCGCAAAAAAGACCTATCCGCGTGTCGGATAAGTCTCATCATTTAGGATAAAGCCACGGCGGAATGCCTGTGTTGTTGACTTTATCACGCTTTCGCGCAGATTACTCCCTTATACTTTAGTATTTTATCATTTAAAATATGATTTGTCAAGAGAGTTTAAAAAAAATTCAAGGATAAAATTACCAAATTTTCGGTGTACAATTTGTGCACAATTTTTGAACGGAGAATTTTTTGTATCCAAACTGTAAATAAACAGTTAATAAGAGGGCATTTCCCTTGACTTTTGCTTTGGGGTATGGTATCATTAACAAAATAATTTTGAAAGGAACGGTATTTTACGATGGATGACGGCGATAGTACGGACACTACTTGTATGTGTAATGTAACTGTTGTACGTGTTTTTCATTATATTTCATAAATCCGGTGGCATAGCCTGGGCTTGCATTTCTGAAATGATAGGGAATGGGTAGCGGGTCTATGCTTTTTTGCGTTTTGGAAATATTGAAAAACACATATAATTTTAATTGATGAAAAGGAAAAACAGGAGACATTACGATGGAACAGTACATAGTGCCTATATTATTACAGGTTGTTCTTATAGCGTTAAACGCCATATTTGCAAGCGCCGAAGCGGCATTTATGTCGATAAATTCGGCAAGAATTGAAAAAATAATCGAAGAGGGCGACAAGAAGACCAAAAGAAAAGCAAAGAGACTTCAGAAGCTTACCAAGGATTCTTCAAAGTTCCTCTCAACCATTCAGGTAGCGATCACCTTAGCGGGATTTTTGGGATCTGCATTTGCGGCTGACGCATTTGCCACCGATATTACCTATTGGTTCAATCATCTCGGCTTTATTGCCGGCAACGGAATTGCGATACCCGAGGAGGTCTTCGTGGTTGTTATCACGCTGATCCTTTCCTTCTTCAGTATCGTTTGCGGCGAGCTTGTACCCAAAAAGATCGCAATGAAGAATGCCGAAAAGCTTTCTCTCGCTCTTTCGGGATTCATTCGCTTCGTGTCGGTGATCTTCGCGCCTATCGTGTGGATACTTACAGTAACCACCAACGGTCTGCTCCGTATGTTCGGCATCAACCCCCACGAGGAGGAAGAGGCGGCAAGCGAGGAGGAGATCAGAATCATGCTCGATACCTCCAGCGAGGCAGGTGCTATCGACAGCATGGAAAACGAAATGATACAGAATATCTTCGAGTTTGACGATATTCTTATCTCCGAGGTCTGCACACACCGCCGCGACGTTGATATGCTCTACCGCGAGGATACCATTGACGAGTGGAGAGAGAAGATAGTTACGTCGAGACACGGACTTTATCCTATCTGCGGTGAGGGTCCTGACGATATTATCGGAGTTCTCAATATCAGAAAGTTCTTCAGAGCAGATTGCAAGACTATTGAGGATGCCTTGGCGAAGGCTTGCGAAAAGCCTTATTTCGTGCCCGAAAACATGAAGGCTGACGTTCTCTTTACCAATATGAAGGAAACGAGAAACTATTTCGCTATCGTTGTTGACGAGTACGGCGGAACCAACGGCGTTATCACCATTCACGACCTGCTGGAGCTTCTGGTGGGCGATATGGGTGATAAGGAGGACGAGGTCATCGAGGAGATCGTTCTCGTAAATGAAGAGGAGTCTCAGTGGAAGATACTCGGCTCTGCATCTCTTGAAAAGGTTGCCGAGGAGCTTGGAGTCAGCTTTGAGAGTGAGGATTGCGATACCTTTGGCGGTTACATCCTCGGAATTCTCGGTGAGATCCCCGACGACGGAACACAGCTTGATCTTGAGACCGAGGAGCTTACCATCAGGGTAGAGTCGGTTGCCGATCACAGAATTGAAGAGACCTTCGTTACCGTTAAGCCTAAGCCCGTAGATGAAGAGGATGAGGACGAATACGAGGACGAAGAGGACGAGGAAGGCAACAAGAAGAAGCGCAAGAAGAAGGATAAGGATGCCGATAAGGATTCCGATGAGGATGCATCCGAGTCTGACAGCGATTCCGCTACCGAGTCCGAAGAAGAAAAAACCGAAGAGTGATTCTCTTCACAAGTATTGCTCTGTAAGCTACGTGTTTGCAGAGCAATTTTTAAAATTGAGCCTGAAAGGGTGGAAAAATGGAAAAGAAAAAGAAGATTTTGATAGATACCGATATCGGAGACGATATAGACGATGCTTTGGCGCTCTTTTTTGCCATGAAGCTTGATTTTGATATCGTTGGAATAACCACCGTGTTTCAGAACACCGTATTGCGCGCAAGACTTGTGAAAAAGCTCTTGAAGGGCTTTGGTAATGGGTACGAAAGCGTGCCGGTCTATGCGGGTCACGGCGAGCCGATCGACGATCGCAGGGAAAAGATACCGCTGAATCAGTATACACCCGATCTTGAAGACGCGGAGTATGCTCCCGATTGCGAAAACGCGGACGAAGCGGTGGACTTTATCATTGATTGCTGTAAAAAATACGGTGAGGAGCTCACCGTGATCGCCATCGGCCCCTTTACCAATATCGCGCGTGTTATCGAGAAGGATCCAAATGCCTTCGACGGTATCGGCGGCTTTGTCATAATGGGCGGTGCTTATTATAAGCAGTACGTCGATTGGAACGTGTACTGTGACGTGATCGCGGCGGATATTATGTTCCGAAGCGTTAAAAACATTCAATGCATCGGCGCGGACGTGACTCATAAGACGGTAGTTGGCGACGGAGATTGCAAAAAGATCAGAGAATATAGCGGAAACGACTCCGGTGCTCTTGAGCTCAGCAAGATTTATAACACCTGGTGGGAAAGCGGAAGATCACCAAAGACGGTTCTGCACGATCCGCTTGCTATATATTATGCCTTTGACAGGAGCGTATGCGAGACCGAAAAGCAGAGCGTAGCCGTCATTACCGAGGGATACGGAAAAGGACTTACCCTGAACGTCGATGCGTATAGCAAAGCCTTTGGAAATCCCGCCTACTCAGATTTTGATTTCGCAAATAAGCATACCACCGCAAAGGACGTGGACGTGCAAAAAGTCATCGATGCCTTTATGGGGTGCTTTGAAGAATGATTTCAAATTTTGAATTATCGGTGGGTTGAACAACACCCCCAAACCGTAGGGTAGGGGCTTGCTCCTCCCGCGATATTGGGTTCAAATCGTTCATTCACGGGACGTCGAGGGCGCCGTCCCCTACGACCACGAAATCGTTCAAAAACCTTTTACGGTAAGGGATTGGCAAGCGTTTTATGCCGTAGGGGACGGCGCCCTCGACGTCCCGTGAACGATGGTATTATAATGTTCGTTACGGCGGCACCAAGGCACCGCCCTACGATTTGCATCTCACCGATAAACTGCAATTTACCACCCCCGCATACAACAAAAGGTCGGCTTTTGCCGACCTTTTGTTGTATGTAATATATTAATAATCTCTGCGCATGCAAAGCATAAGAATTCCGCCAATCATATTTACGAAAAGCAGATTTAATATCGATATTGCAATTGATGGGCACATCGTATCGATCTCGCTTATTGATTTAATTCCTATCATTAATGAAGGAATTGCGATTATTATGCTGATTAAAATAAGTATTGCTCCTGCAACCGCTCCTTCTGGAATTGAAAACATGGCTAATCCTATTATGAAGTATACAATTGCTGGCAAAACTTTGAATACCATTCCGATAATAGTGAAAACTTTTGCTGCTGTTGACATAAACAGCACCTCCTTTAAAAAATTATAACAGCCGTTGGCTATTTATAGACTATATTGTATCATATATAGCCCATTTTGTCAAGCGGTTTAGGCTATAATTAGTCTATATTTTTTCAAAGGAGAAAAAAATGGACACTTATACCACTGTAAAAAATCGACTTTTGATACTGTGCGAGGAGAAAAAAATGTCGATACACCGTTTGGCAATGGAATCCGCGGTTCCCCCGTCCACAATAAAAAACATATTATATGGGAAGAGTCAGAATCCGGGTATTGTAACTATCAAAATGCTGTGCGATGGATTGGGCATATCGCTCACGGAGTTTTTTGATACAGAGGAGTTCAGAAATTTAGAGCAAGAGATCAAATAAAAAAGGCGGCGCAGATAACGCCACCTTGTAGTCTGTCTACCTTTCAAAGAGTTTTTGAAAGGAGTAGGGGAGCGCGAGGGGGAGAGGAAAACTTTTTCAAAAAAGTTTTCCACTCCCCCTCGCATATAAATCTGATTAATCAAAATAACCGAGTCTGTAGAGAAGCTCTGCGATAAGCACCGCGCCGCCTGCCGCGCCGCGGAGGGTGTTGTGGGAGAGACCGACGAACTTGTAGTCGTAGATCACGTCCTCGCGGAGACGTCCTGCGGTCACGCCCATGCCGCCGTAGATGTCGCGGTCGAGCTTTGCCTGAGGACGGTTGTCTTCCTCAAAGTATGTAATGAACTGCTCGGGAGCGTGGGGAAGTCCAAGAGTCTGGGGAAGTCCCTTGAAATTCTTCCAGTCCTCAAGGATCTGCTCCTTGGTGGGCTTGTTTTCAAATTTTACGAAAACCGCCGCGGTGTGACCGTCGGTAACGGGCACGCGGATGCACTGAGTGGTGATAACGGTGTCCTGCGCCTTAACGATCTCGCCGTTCTCGACCTTACCCCAAACTCTGAGGGGCTCCTGCTCGCTCTTTTCCTCCTCGCCGCCGATGAAGGGAATGATGTTGTCGATCATCTCGGGCCACTCGTTAAAGGTCTTGCCTGCGCCGGAAATAGCCTGATACGTGGTGGCAACAACCTCCTTGATTCCGTACTTGCGGAGGGGAGTCAGCTCGGGAACGTATGCCTGAATAGAGCAGTTGGGCTTGACCGCGATAAAGCCGCGCTTGGTGCCAAGACGCTCTCTCTGAGACTTGATGACCTCAAGATGCTCGGGATTGATCTCGGGAATTACCATAGGAACGTCGGGAGTCCAGCGATGAGCGGAGTTATTGGAAACAACGGGGATCTCAGCCTTAGCGTACTTTTCCTCAAGCGCCTTGATCTCGTCCTTTTTCATATTAACCGCGCAGAAAACGAACTGACACTCCTTCATCTCGTCGATATTTTCCGCATCAACTACTACCATATCCGCATACTTTTCGGGCATGGGAGTCTGAAGCTTCCAGCGTCCGCCGAGAGCTTCCTTATAAGATTTGCCTGCGCTGTTCTTGGAAGCGGCAAGCTTTACAACGTCAAAATAAGGGTGATCTTCAAGGAGAGACAGAAATCTCTGACCTACCATACCTGTGGCGCCAACTACGCCGACCTTCATCTTTTCCATAAATAAAACCTCGTAAAACAGATTGCGTTTCATTAAATTAAAGTGTTGAAAATATTATATCATATCCCGATTGTGATTTCAATAGTTTTTTGCATATTTTTAAAAATCACTTTATATAAAGTTATGATATATTCCTTTGATTTGTTTGTAATATATGCAAAAAATCTCCCGACCGTGGGGTCGGGAGACAAGATAAGTGATTAGATTACGTACGGGAGCAAGAAGAACACGATGCCGGAAAGCAGAGCTCCGAAAACAGAGACGAGCGCCAATATAGCGGTCAGAATGATCACCGTGGCGATGGCGACGGAGGAAACGATAATTCCTGCCAAGCCGAGCTTGTTTTTATCGGCAAGAGCGGCAGATGACAAAGCTATTCCGACGATGCCTGCGCCGATAGTGAGTATACCGAGAAGAATTGTGATATCGATAAGTATCGGAGCAATTGCTGCCGATGCGACCGTCACGAAAAGGGAAAGTATCATCAGGAACATCGCTATGATTACCGACAATATCAAAAGGAACTCCAACAGGTAAAGCAGGGGAGCGAGGACGGAGGCTGAAATTGCGGCAATCATCGCTCCAAGTATAAATATAACCAGGATAGCGACGAAAGAAAGCAGGAATAGCCCGTTGACAACGGTAGCCGCAAGAGAGATTATTATACTGAGCAAGCCGGTGGCGATGAATGCGAGCCCCAATATTGCCGGCAGTAATAATCCGAGTATTCCCGCCATAATTGTAGATGCGCTTTTTTTAGGAGCTTCAACGGGAACGGTCTTATCGATCTCCGCGTCAGCAATCGGTTTCTTATTGAATTTCATGAGATTCGACTCCTTGAGGGGATATTTTTAGAAAATGTGCATTCTTAATGCTATCTGCAATACAAAAGGAATCGCTATTGAGATAGCCTCTGTTGCTATTATAACAATGGGGAAAAGGATCGACATAAGAAGTCCTGCGATGCCGAGCTTATTTCCCTTGGCTGCTAATGCCACGATCGACAGGATGAAGCCGATAAAGCAGAAAATGCAGGCTATGACGCTGACGGCTGCGGTAATAACGAATATTACGGGCAACATGATCGGTGTCAATGCGAGAAGGTAGGGTAATAAAACGGCAACGATCACGCTGATCGGAATGGCGATCAAATGCATTATCAGGCACAGCGAGGTCGACATTCCGGGGAAAACTATACCAATTATTGCAGGAGCTAATCCGCGTTTTTTCTTGCTTTTGGAAGTCACTTCGGTATCGGATTCGGATTTAGCGGCGCTGCATTGCGGGCACACTTCCAGATCTTCGTCCATACCGCAGCCGCATATCTTGCAGAATTTCATAATAATTCTCCTAAAATTTTTGATTTTGAAAATATATTCAGCACAAATGTATTCGCAGAATAGATTAACTATGTTCATTATAATATAAAACAATTAGGTTGTCAAGACAGATATTGATTTTTTTGCCGCATTTTGTCATATCTGCATCAAAAAACCCCAAGAAAGCGCTTTTGCCTTCTTGGGGGTGAATTTTAAATTATTACTTCAAGGTGTTGAAATAATCCTTGTTGTCCATTACGTATCCGCGGACAGCGATGAGATAGTATATAGAGCCTATAACACCGACAACTCCGCCGAAAATGAGGTTGTAGATGAGGGTGATGATGGGGTTAACCAAGGGCTTATAATAATCTACCAAACCAACGCGGTAATGGAACACGTTCTTGATCCACTTGAATCCGCTTACGGCGGAAATAATATTGAGTATACCGACAATTACAGTGAAGGGGCTGAACAGAACCAGACACTGGCAGATACCGATCACGAGCCAGATGATGCTGTCGATCTTGATGTTGTTGGACAGGGTCTTGAGCTTTTCGTCGGAAAGGGTGTTTTCAGCGTTCATTTCGCTGTTGCAGTTGGTGCATACGGTAAGCTCTTCGCCCATGCCGTAGCCGCAGGTCTTGCAGAATTTCATAGCACTTCTCCTAAAGTTAAATTTTGAGCGTTAAATATGTTCGGCACAATGTGTTCGCGGAGCATATCAACTACGTTCATTATAATATAAAACAATTAGGTTGTCAAGACAGATATTGATTTTTTTGCCGCATTTTGTCATATCTGCATCAAAAAACCCCAAGAAAGCGTTTTTGCCTTCTTGGGGGTGAATTTTAAACGGTTATGCTCCTGTTGCTCCTGAACCGACAAGGAAGATAACAGAGAGGACGGAAACGATGATGGAGATGATAGAGATAATAGCGCAAACGATGGGAAGCACAATAGCCGCGACGATAGATACTACCGAAAGAATTATACCGGCAATACCCGTCTTGCTCTTCTTTATCGTTGCGATGATGGAAAGCACAAGGCTTACGATGCACAAGAGGATCACTAAGCCGGGAACTACAAATCCCAAGAGTCCAAGGATAATAGTGATCGGCAGAAGAATTACGGATGCTATGTTGGCAATCACGGACAGAGCGAAAATTACAGCCCAGATTATCAAAATTATAGGCAGAATTATTATAAAAATGGGAATAATTAAGCAGAAGAGGAACAGCAAAACCGCTACGATCGTACAGATCAACGCGAACAGGTTAATAATGCCGGGGCCTGCGATCAGAAGCGTGGGAACGACGGTGAAAAGAACGGTCAGGATCAATCCGAGAATAGGAATGATCAATCCGACGATTCCCAGCACGGTTGCCAAGGTGCTCTTTTTGGGAGCGACGGGTTCTACGCGAACCTCCTGCGGTGAATATACTTAATTATCCATAAAAACCTCCAGAAGTTTAATATTATATTTATTATAACATTTATCCCGCCATTTGTCAATACACAATTTGACAAAATGTGCGCATATTGGGATGCGACGGCTTTTATCCCGAGCGGTGAAGTCTTCAGTTCTAAAATCGGAATTTTAAAAAGCATTTTGCGGATGCGATGCTGTCTTCAAAGATAAAAAACTCCAAAAACGGAAAAATATTTTCAAAAAACTATTGACAAGGCGCGAAAATGGGTGTATAATATGCGTGTAACTACCGAAAACGGTATTTTAAAATGAGTATAATGTTCAGGAGGAATAAATTATGGCAGCAACTAAGAAGGCGGCACCCAAGGTAACCGAGATACAGGATAAAGAAGATAAGAAGAGAGCCCTCAGCACGGCTATGGCGCAGATCGAGCGCGAATTTGGCGCGGGCGCTATTATGAAGCTTGGCGAGAACACTCACATGGAGGTTCAGGCGGTTTCTACCGGATCGCTCTCCCTTGATATGGCGCTTGGAATCGGCGGTGTGCCGAGAGGACGTATTATCGAGATCTTTGGTCCTGAGTCCTCGGGTAAGACTACCGTTGCGCTTCACATAATCGCGGAGGTTCAGAAGCTTGGCGGCGAGGCGGCTTTCATCGATGCGGAGCACGCTCTTGATCCCGTATACGCGAAGGCTGTTGGCGTTGATATTGCAAATCTTCTGGTTTCTCAGCCCGATTGCGGTGAGGATGCGCTTTCTATTACCGAGTCTCTCGTTCGCTCGGGAGCTATCGACGTTGTCGTCGTTGACTCTGTTGCGGCTCTCGTTCCCAAGACCGAGATCGACGGTGATATGGGTCAGTCCAGCGTAGGCGTTCAGGCTCGCCTTATGTCTCAGGCTATGAGAAAGCTGGCGGCTGTTATATCCAAGAGCAACTGTATCGTAGTATTTATTAACCAGCTCCGTGAAAAGGTCGGCGTTATTTACGGAAACCCCGAGACCACCACCGGCGGTCGCGCGCTGAAGTTCTACGCGTCGGTAAGAATAGACATCAGAAAGACCGAGCAGCTTAAGAACGGCACCGATATCTACGGTAACAGAGTCAAGTGTAAGATCGTCAAGAATAAGGTGGCGCCCCCCTTCCGCGTTGCAGAGTTTGATATTCTTTACGGAAAGGGAATTTCCCGTATGGGCGAGATCCTTGACTTCGCTATTATGATGGATATTATCAAGAAGAGCGGCTCGTGGTTCTCCTACGACGGAAACAGATTGGCTCAGGGTAAGGATAACGTAAAGAAGCTTCTTGAGGACAATCCCGAGTTTGCCGCAGAGATCGAAAACAAGGTAAGAGAGATGAGCGCAGGCAGCTCTATACTTAACGAGGAAGAGTTTGAGCTTGACGGAGACGATGAGGACGATTTCGACATCCGCACCGTAGAGGACGATGAGTAATAAGCCGACTTTCGGCAGGAATGCCGAGGATTTTCTGAAGGAAATCGGAATCGGTCACGCAGAGTCAGTGTCGGATAAATACGGCGTTTCGATAACGTCGATCGCGGCTTGCGGCAGTGAAAAAAAGACGGTTCGGGTATTGATCTCAAATCCTTCGGGCAGAGAAGAGGTCGAATTTCTGCTGATGAATATTCACGTTGAGGAGCTTGAGCTTTCGGTCGGAGGGCTTGAAGAGGAGCTTTTGCCCGAGCTTGAGTATTATGCCGAGGTTGCCAAGGCATACAGCTCTGCTTGCTCGTCCTTTGCGTTTACACAATCCTCGTATTCCGCGCTGTTCAAAAAGCTTTTGAATAAAGGATTTCCAAAGGATATTTCTGAAGAGGCGATCGATTGCTTGAAAAGGACCGATTTTGTCCGCGAGGACGAGATAGCCTTGCGCCGCGCGCAGATATTCGTAGAAAAGCGTTGGGGACGGGGCAGAATAATTATGAAGCTTCGTGAGGAGGGCTTTGGCGACGGCTCTATGAGCCTGGCTAAGGATTTTCTCGACGGGACCGATTTTGCATCGGTATGCGCTGAGCATATATCGAAAAAATACGGAAGAGTGCCTTCTGACGAGCACGAAAGAAAGCTTATGTACGCGTCGCTTGCGAGAATGGGCTTTTCGGCGTCCGATATTAAGAGGGCGCTGAAATTGATATAACAAAAAATCTCCATTCGGGCGAATGGAGATTTTTGTATGTAAATTATTTTTTGCACTTTTCAAAGGGGCATTCGGTTACAAATCTGATCGCCATCGGCAACCACTGAGCCACGTACGTGGATTCCATCATTGCCTGACCGTTGCTGGTCTGACTGTTACAAAGCGAAAGCCCGTGAGGTCCGTCGGGGAAAATGTGAAGCTCAAAGGGAATATTGCTTCTTGTCAGTGCCTCGGCGTAGAGCAGGGAGTTCATAACGGGAACGCAACCGTCGTTAAAGGTGTGCCAGAGAAATGCGGGAGAGGTTTTCTCACTAACGGCTTTTTCAAGGCAGAATCTTGCCATGCCCTCTTCGTCCTCACTTCCTCCGTTAAGAGTCTGAATACTGCCGGTGTGTCTTGTGGCGGTGAGACTTGTGATAACGGGATAGCAGGGAAGAGTTGCCGTGGGCTTGCAGATCTCGGGATCTGCGCCGTTAAGATGAGCCCGCACCTGGGGGATGTGCCACTGAGTGCCCGTCCAAGCCGCGAGGTGTCCGCCGGCGGAAAATCCGGTTATAAAGACGTATTTTGGATCGACGTGAAGCTCGTCGCAATGCTCTCGCAAATATTTTATTGCAAGACAAGCCTCTATAAGAGGCGCATAATTTGCCGCTTTTGCTTGAATGGAGTAGCGAAGAGTGAAAACGTTAAGTCCTGCGGCAAAATACTGGAGCGCTACGGGCTCGGCTTCTCTTTCGGAGAGAAATCCGTAGCCGCCGCCGGGGCAGACTACGATAGCGCGCCTTTTATCGATCTTGATCTCGTCGGGTGTGCCGTGAAGATAAGCCTCAATATAGGAATCCTCAAATTTTTCTGTGAAATTTATCTTTGAATATTGCATGGTGAGTTACTTCCTTAGATTGTAAATTTGTTCAATGTTATTTTAACACAGTTTTTGTGTTTTTTCAATATAATATCCTTCGTTAGAATTGATAAAATAGCGTTTTGTGATTTGTACAATATGCAAAAAATATGCATTTTTCGGTAAAAATTTGAATTATTATTGATTATTTTAATATTTGGTTAACAAATGAGTGGTAAAATATAAGTTAATTTCGAAATGATCTAATCAAAATCTTCACGTTCTAATTTGAGAGGCTACAATGTTACGTCTTGTGTGGGTAGTTATCGTTAATCTGTTTCACATCATTTACTACGTGCCGAAAATGGCATATTACGGAAAGCACCCCGAAAAATATTCCGAGGAAGAATGCTACAGGCTTGCGCGCAAGCTTTTTATTCGAGTGCAAAAATGCGCGAGAGTTGAAACCGAATATTACGGTGTCGAGAATTTGCCCGAGGGAGACGAGGGATACATACTGGTCTCTAACCATCAGGGAAAATACGATACCGCAGGAATAATCTCAAGTCACGAGCGTCCGATGGCGGTGCTTATGGATATGGAGCGCTCCAAGATGCCTGTCGTAGATCAGTTTATGAATCTTATGCACGCGCAGAGGATCGACAAGAACAGCCTACGCCAGCAGATATCGGTTCTGAAAACTATAGCCCGTGAGGTCTCGGAGGGCAGAGTCTATCTTATCTATCCCGAGGGTGGCTACGAAAAGGGGCAGGGAAACCGAATGGGTGAGTTCAAGAACGGATGCTTTGCCTGCGCAACGCGAGCGAAATGTCCTCTTGTGCCCGTTGTTCTCGTGGATTCCTACATACCTTTCAGCATCAACTCTTTAAGGAAGGTAAAAACTAAGGTGATCTATCTTCCCCCCATCAAATATGAGGATTATAAGGATATGAGCACGGCTGAGCTTTGCGAGAAGGTCAGAAGCATCATAGAGACCGAGCTTAATAAATGGATATAAAAGCAACAAAAAGGTTTATGCGGTTTTGAAATCGCATAAACCTTTTTTGCTATTAAAAGAACACTCCGTGCATTTCGTAGATCGCTTTGCCCTCGAGATAGTGCTTTTTCAAGATGCGCTGAAGACTGCTGTTTTCGGGAAGCTCCTCGATCTTGACGTCACCCGAGCGTCTGAATACGAAATTGAAGGTCGAGACTCCGGCGCTCCTGACTCCGAAGCTTATAAATCTTGCGGAGAATTTTGCCGTGTTGGCATCCTTGCCCAAAAGATCGATCAGCGCGTGGTCGAGAAGCCAGCTGGCGCAGAAAAATCCCTTGTATTCGTATTCGGGGTAGCAATTGCTTACAAACTCGCGCGATCTTGCGATCGCCTCATCGACGATCTCTTCGCCAAAGGGCTCATCGGGAGGAATGTGGAGAGCGATGAGCTTGTCGCCTCCGCGAAGCTTGACCGACCATTCGGATTTTTGGAGAGTTATCTTGTTTTTCTCTACGTGGCCGTAGTAATCGAAGGGGTAGCCGACGTATG
The DNA here is from genome assembly GCA_045122255.1 of Eubacteriales bacterium. Taxonomy (GTDB): domain Bacteria; phylum Bacillota; class Clostridia; order Oscillospirales; family CAG-272; genus SVTX01. The sequence continues at coordinate 31,460 of JBGVHJ010000037.1, forward strand.
CGTCCTCTGTCTCTTCTATCTCCGCGAGGAAGGAGCCCTCCTCGTCCTCGTATCCGCGAGAGCCGAGGGCGAATCCGTCGCGGTGGACGCGCTGATTTGCAAGCGCGATGATCTTGCCTTCCTTGTTCTCGAAAACACGGTACATGTCGGGCATACCGAGGGGGAACTCAAGCTGAAGCCTGCCTACTCGGTAAAGACGACCGTTGTAAGCGTGCTGATACCAATCAAAGCTTGTAAGTCTGGGTTTTCCGCTTCTTCTTGCGTGCAGTTCAACGCATCTTTCGGGGATCTTCATAGACTCGTAAAGAATATCGTCGGGCACGTTGTGTGCGGTCAGCTGTCTGTAAAAGGCATCGTAGGATTGGCACATCGAAAGGGCGGTCATCATATCGTAGGGAAGGCAATCCTCGCCCTCGGGAGCTGTGGGGATCTCCATCTCTGCTATATCGCGCAAAATGGTTGCCCTGTCCTTGAGCGCGCGGCAAAGCAGGCAGAAAAAGAGGGAAAGCTCCTCGTTTTTCGAGATGCCATCTGCCGCCTTTTTGTAATACTCCAAGGTGCTTTCGAAGACCTGATATTTTTCGTGGAGCTCATCGTAGTATTCGGGATGAAGCAGGGGATTTTCGTCTTTTTCAAGGATGCTTACGGCATCACTGTATATATCTCGCCATCTTTCGGGGAACTTTGCGCATCCGAGACGTGACATAAGCGTGTCTATGGTGTAGTTGATCATTTTAATCTCCGTTCTGCCGCCGATGACGGCAAAAAAGCTATTTTTTTATTTTCTGCCTCTCTGTCTCTTCTGGTGAACCTCCCAAAGAAGGGTGTCCTCCTTATAGAGCTTGACGGCGTTTGCAAGTCTTTCAGCCTCAATGCGGAGCGCCGCCTTGCCTATACGCTCGTTGCAGCCGACGGGGTCGGTGCCGCCGTAAGCGTAGGGCACGTCGAGATGCCAGCCGCCTGCCGAAAGAGTTATTCCCGCTCTCTTGTAGGGAATGCTTCGGTTGAGGGGGATGCCGCTCTCAATGCCGAGGCGGTCGAGGTGGACGGTGGAGGGGTCGATTCCCATCATATATGCGGTCTCGCTCATGCCGCCGTGACCGATAAGCATCTTTTCATTGTGATACTTGATGATAAGCTCCTCGTCCTCCTTGGTAAGCTCGGGGATAGAGCCTGAGCCGTGCTCCTCGATGTACTGAGCCATTTTGTGAGGAACGGGAAGATCCATCATAACGTAGCAGACGATGAAATCCACGGTCATAGAGTCTATCTTGCGCATAAAGGTCTGAAGCCAGGGCTGGTTGCCGCCGTGACCGTTATATATCATTATTTTGTTGTAGCCGTTTCTGCTGATCTCAAAGCAAAGCTCCTCAAGCAGCTTCATCTGTGTTTCGATAGAAATGCAGACGTAGCCGTCGGGGGAGGGGCCGTCGGGCTCTATGGGCGCGTTACTGTTAACGTCGCCGAAGGTGAAGTCGGGAAATACGCAGCAGGTCTCAAGCTGTGAAGCCATGTGCGCTATGTGGCTGGAATGAAGAATGTCGATGCCGAGGGGCAGGTGAAGTCCGTGCTTTTCGACGCATCCCATAGGGATAAGGCATACGTTTTTAGATGCTTCGCGAAGCTCTCTGAAGTCTCCGCTGGTTCTGTGTGTCCATCTTGTTTCCATATATGTGACCTCCCAAGTTAAGTGATCTTTGATTCAGTTATAACACAAAAAAGAGAAAAGGTCAAGCGTTTTTTACAAAAATAATAAAAACCGCGGCTCAGCGAACCGCGGCAATTTTTTACTGTTCAAATTCAACGTGAATCTCGTCGGCATTGTCGACGGGCTCAAAGCCATCGTCGTGTGCATGATGGTGGTGATGGTGCTTGTCGAGCTTGGATTCCTTGATCTTCTTTGTGATTATAATTGCGGCAAATACAGCAGCCTCAACAAGAGCAACGGTGATTGCCGTGATCGCGATGACCTTAGCGTAATTAGGCTTTTCGTTAATTACAATGGGCTCAAGATCCTTAGGTTTTAACATATCGGTTTCCTCCTTATATATGTAATGGATTTATTATCTTCTGACTATATTATACCATTGGTTTTTTTGCGTGTCAAGAGTCAATTTGAGTCTTGCGGTGTCATTTTTTTGATTTTTTTGCGAATTTACTGTTTTTGAAATATTGCGATATTCAAATAAATAATTTTTCAAAAACATCTTTCCAAAATCACAAAAATATGCTATACTATAGTGTAGTATATTAAAAGTGAGGCGAGAGTGTGACAGCGAAGGATATCCGTGAGCGGCTGAAGAGCGCGGGAATAGAAAATTTTGCCATCGAGACCGATATTTTGCTTGAGGAGATATGCGGAGAGGCGAGGGAGGACGTTGACTACGTCTCCTGTCGGCTGGCAGAGGCGGTGGAGAGACGGTGTGCCCGATATCCCCTGCAGTATATCATTGGCAAATGGTGGCTGGCAAATTGCGAATTTTTCGTTGACGAAAGCACTCTTGTGCCGCGCCCCGATACCGAAACGGTGATCGAGCTTGCGCAAAAGCATCTGCCGAAAAATGCTCTTTTTGCAGATCTTTGTACCGGTAGCGGTTGCATTGCAATATCTATACTTGACCTGAGGGCGGACACTTATGCAGAGGCATACGAGCTTTATCCGAAAACTCTTGCCATGGCGGAGAAGAATGCCGCGCATAACAGAGTGTCGGAGCGGTTCACTCCGATCCTCGGCGACGTTTTGCAGCCCGACCTTCTCGGGGAGAAGAGATTTGCCGCGATCATTTCCAATCCTCCTTATATACGCACGGACGTGATCGACGGGCTTGAGACAGAAGCCAAGACCGAGCCTCGCGCGGCGCTTGACGGAGGAGAGGACGGTCTGATATTTTATCGCGCGATCGTGAAGAATTTTGAAAAAAATTTGATTGACGGCGGATTTTTCCTTTTTGAGATCGGCTACGATCAAGCCGCCGAGCTTGAAAAAATTGCCGATGACAACGGATTTTCCTGCGAGATCTATAAGGATCTCGGGGGATGCGACAGAGCGGCTCTGTTGCGAAAGAAGTAAAAAGCGCATATTATGTAAATGATAAATTGCAATTTATCTGTGAGACGATTGCTAACGAAAGCCTCCCTTGTGTAAAGGGAGGTGGATCGCGTAGCGAGACGGAGGGATTGTAAAAGTAACATTTCACAGCAAAACAATCCCTCAGTCAGCTTCGCTGCCAGCTCCCTTTACACAAGGGAGCCTATCGCGCAAATCTGCCTCGCTAAACCCACCGACA
>JBGVHJ010000038.1:0-18772 GCA_045122255.1 Eubacteriales bacterium
CACTTACAGAAATGACTCATTATTTTACCAATCGAGGTGTAGCGCAGGTGGTAGCGCGCCAGTTTCGGGTACTGGAGGCCGCGAGTTCGAGTCCCGCCACTTCGACCACATGAAAATAATCCGAACATTCTCTTACTTGGAGAAGCGTTCGGATTATTTGTTTTATTTAAGTATCCAAATTTCAATAGCAAAAAATGAAAATAGCCTCCGAAACAGCAATTACTATTTCGGAGGCATTTTTCATTGAATTGATCGATGATCATCCGTCGCGGGATTGTCGATCAGCTCGCCGTCTTCAGTGAAACGTGAGCCGTGGCAGGGGCAGTCCCAGGTGTGTTCGGCTTTGTTGTATTTGAGGGCGCAACCGAGGTGTGGACATCGTGGTGCGGTGGGTGTCAGAAGCCCGACGGTAGACTCAAAAGCGTTGAGGGCAAGTTGTGGACGAAGAACCGTGCGCGAGGGATCGAAAACGGCGGCATAAGGATTGGATTTTCCTCTGACAAGGTCGCAGAGAATGTCGGCGGCGACCATGGCATTTGTCATGCCCCATTTGTTAAATCCCGTTGCGACAAACACGTCGGGCGTGGATTTTGAATATTGACCGATATAAGGAATATCATCCAGCGTCATACAATCCTGCGTTGCCCATTTGCCGACGATTTCAGCGTTTTTGTAGTGTTTCTTGACGAAGTCCTCAAGCTCTTGCCAACAACCGCCTTGCTTGCCAGTTCGGTGTCCGCCACCGCCGAGGAGCAGAAGATCTCCGTAGCTTCGGAAGGACAGTCCCGTGTCCGATTCATCCACATACATTCCTTCTACTTTTTTGGCGTTTTTGAGTGCAAGAACGTAGGAACGATGCTGATAGAGTTTGAGATAGTACAAGCCATGTTTATTGAGCATCGGAAAATGAGTTGCAATAATCAGTTTTTTGTAGGTGATTTCACCGTGATTGGTCATTGCCTTGTGCGGCATCAGTTCCACGACTTTAGTATGCTCGTAGATTGGCAGATCTTTTGCAATTGTATAGAGAAATTTCAACGGGTGGAACTGCGCTTGATCTCTCACGCGCACCGCGCCCGCAACAGAGAAAGGTAGCTCTTTTGCGTCCGAAAGCTCTGCTTTCACACCGATTCGGTTTAGGGCGTTGACTTCCTTTTCGATTTTCTTGCGGTCATTTAAGGAGTAGACGTAGGAAGCCCTTGTTTCATAGTCGCAATCGACGTTCTCGCAAAGTCGGGCATATTCCTTGCACGCTTTTTTCTGTGCCTCTGCGTAAAGCCGCGCCTTGTTCTCGCCAAAGCGACGTATCATTTTGTCATAGATCAAACCGTGTTGCAGAGTGATCTTTGCCGTTGTGTTTTTGGTAATACCGCCGCAGAGCTCGGTCGCTTCCACCAACAGACAATCTACGCCTGCATTTTTCAGCTTGTAAGCGCACAAGATTCCCGCGATACCGCCGCCGATGATAAGCACATTCGTGCTAACGTCGGTGCTTTGGTTTTCCTTCAATGTATTAAATCGCACTTGTGGTGTGTCATTTTCCCAAATTGATTCCATATTTATCCTCCACACTTTAATATCATTAGTTTTTGTCGCTTTCATAACAGCTATACGCATATTGGGGTTCATTTTATCGCACACTAAAAAGAAACGGTTGGAGTTAAAATGGAAATAATCAAGGTCATACTAACGGCTCTGCTTTCGGTAGCGTCGTTGTTCATCATTACAAAAATTATGGGGCACAAGCAGGTAGCACAGCTCGACTTTTTCGACTATGTCAGCGGCATTACTATCGGCTCGATCGGTGCGGAGCTTGCCACTGAGCTTGAAAAACCATATAAGCCGTTGATCGCTCTTGCTATTTACGGTCTCGCCTCGCTTCTTTTGAATTTGCTTGCACATAAAATTCCGCGCACACGTAAGTATATCAACGGAACGCCCACGATACTCATGAATGACGGCAATCTCTATCGAAAGAATCTCAAAAAGGCTAAGCTTGACTTATCCGAGTTTATGCTCCTTTGTCGGGAGCAGGGATATTTTGACCTTGACGAGATTCAGACCGCCATCTTCGAGCACAACGGAAAGCTATCGATCCTACCCAAGGCGGCAAACCGTCCCGTAACACCCGATGACTTGAAGATCACGGCAAAAGCGACGCACATAGGAGTTGAGGTTATTATGGACGGGCGCGTAATGGGTGAGAATCTTTCTCGAATGGGGAGGGACGTGAATTGGCTTACAAAGCAGTTAAATATACAGGGATGCAAGGATGCGAAAGAGATCTTCCTCGGCATCTATCGCCCTGAGGAAGATAAATTAACGCTATACAAAAACGAAGGGTGAATCCCTTTGCTGTGACCCTATCCTTAAAATAGTTTTAGCCTCGGCAAGGAAACTCCCTGCCGAGGCTTTCACAATTACTCTACATTACGCCGCTCCCGCTTTCTTCTTTGCTTTTTCCTCCTTCTCCAAGCGCTCCTTTTTCTCATATTCCTCACGCCACTTTTGGAACTTCGCCATTTCTTCCTCATTGTCGAAAAACTCGGTGATAATCGGCTCATACATACGCACGATCTTCAAGATCTCATGCTCGGGGACTTGGGAACGGCAACGGTAACCGCCCACCTCGTTGTCAAGGCAAAAACGCGCCATACACAAAAAACATTTCCATCTGTTTATCTTTCTCAATAGATCATCCCCTTTCCGCATCGTCACGGCGGTGAGGTGAAGGCATTGCACCAACCTCTCGTTTACGCTCTTCAAGAATCCGCACAATTGCATCTTCCATCTGCTTGGTGCTATAATTCGGAGGAAAGAAGCGGGCGATTCTCTCGTAACTGAATTTTACCGTCTCTTTCTGGTTGGCTTTCGGCTTTGCCATAATATCCTCAATGGCATCCGCCGTCAGCTTGCCCTCACTGTGAAGTCTTCTGAATCTCACCGTCTGCGCGTAGGACGGCGTGGCTTCGTCTCTCTCAAAGATCTCCACGATTTTGTCCTGTAACTCATGCGGCAGATAGGAAAGCTCCACGGCGGGGGTAAACGCGATTCGCCCGCTATCCACAATATCCATCAATGGCTTTATGAGGTTGGTCAAGCGGATATAGCGGAATACTTGGTCGCGGCTCTCGTTGGTTGCCTTACCGATCTCGGTGGCGGCATCCCACTTTGTCGCAGGTTGCAACGAAGTTTGACCGTATCGCTGACCTTGGCGGTTCAGCACTTCCATCTTCGCCTTATAGGCGTAGGCTTTCTCGGAAGGTAGCAGATGCTCTCTGTGCAAATTGGAATCAATCATACAAAGAGTTGCTTCATCGGGGTCAAGGTCACGGACAATAACAGGAACAGTCTCCACGCCAAGCTTTTGACAAGCGGCATAGCGGCGGTGTCCCGAAACGATCTCATAGCCTCCGCGCCTTGGTGTTACGATAAGCGGATTGAGGACTCCGTTCATTCGTATGCTTTCTACAAGCTCTTGCATTTCATCATCGTCACGGACTTGGAATGGCTGTTCTGCCCTCGGGTGTACGTTGCGCAGCAGATAATACTGCGTGTTTTCGGTGATTCTTTCTTTTAATTTCTTATACATTTTAACCTTGCCTTGTTTCTCCGCAATCCATATCTGCCTCGGCACTTTCTTTGGCATTGGATTTTCAATAATGGATAATTGATGCTGACGGCAAAGCTCATCCGAAACTCGGCGCATCTGTCGATAACTGCCTTTCTGCCAACGGTATTTCTTGCCGTCCTTGAAGGATACGCTGTTGATCACGAAATGGTTGTGCAGAGCCGACGAGCCTTTAACGTGGGTTGCCACGATGACCTCAAAGCGGTCACCCCACATTCGCTTGGCTGTCAGTACACCGATCTTGTGACATTCCTCGGGCGTTAACTCTCCCGGCTTGAAGCTCTGATATCCGTGATATCCGACGATACCGCCGCGCTTGCCGTATCGCTCTTTAGTCGCCGTCATACGCTCAAAGGCAAAATGAGGCGAGCAGTTCAACCCCGTAACGTAATACTGCTTTTCGGTCTTGCTACTGTCGGCAGCATAAGTCAGTACATTTTTAAGATCGTAATCGGGATTGGCGGTTTTGTTTGGATCTTTGACGTAAGCCACCACGTCGCGAATCGTCCCTCTTACCGCCCATAGCGAGGTGGTTGCCATCAGCTCTCACCATCCTTTGCCTTGTACTTGGAACGAATAAAGGAGTGAAGCTCATAGCCAACGTCCTCCGCATCCAGCGTCTTTTCAAGCCGACCAATGCAGTTGTAGCAAGTTCCCGCCGCCTGCGAAAGGCGATTCTCGATCAAGGAACGGATATACGCAGACACATCTCCGCCGCACCGCTCCGCCTCACGCTTCAGCTTGGCTTTCAGATTCGCGTCCATTTTGACCGTGACGCGCTCGGTCATTTTTTCTGTTTTGCTCATTTGCTTTGTCCTTTCTCTTGTAATGGGTATTAGGGATACGCCCCTAAAGAAAAAAGCCAATCTCTCGGATTGGCTCAGCAAGCGTTATAACACTTGCTATGCTCGTTAAAGTATCGGACATCGTCCGCCTCTTCTCTTAACTGGTGTTCATTGGATCACGTCCTTTCGCTAATGGTTATACAACTGAGAAAAGCTGTACGTAAAAACAATCCAACCTAAAGTTGATTTTTGTTTATGTAAAATATCCTTTTGATATATTGGAAACATCATCGCGTTATGATATAATTATTACAGTGATCACGAAAATAGATTTTAAGGAGATAACCTTATCAGCGAAAGGAGATGAAGTGATATGGCAAACAAACGAGTTAATGACGATGGCTCTATGAAGGCGGTGATCTATGCCCGTTACTCAAGCGAGAATCAGCGCGAGGAATCCATTGACGGACAGATACGCGAGTGTTATGCTTTTGCGAGAAAGAACAACATCAGCGTTATTGCTGAATATATAGATCGTGCTTTTTCAGCAAAGACAGATCGCCGACCCGATTTTCAACGTATGATCAAGGACAGTGCCAAGAAAAACTTCAATCTTGTGCTGGTATGGAAGCTTGACCGATTCGCACGAAATCGACACGATTCCGCACATTACAAGGCGGCACTAAAAAGAAATGGTGTCAAGGTCATGTCGGCAACCGAGGCTATTTCTGAAGGCTCTGATGGTATTCTCTTGGAGTCTGTACTCGAAGGTATGGCTGAATACTATTCGGCTGAGCTTTCCGAAAAGGTTTTGCGTGGGCATCACGAAAACGCTTTGAAATGTCGATATAATGGTGGAACACTTCCCATTGGATTTTCAATAGACAAGGATAAAAACTATCACATTGATCCAATCACCTCGCCGTACATCGTGGAAGCCTTCACGATGTACGATGAGGGACGCACGATGAAAGAGATCGTTGCCGTACTGAATCAGCACGGCCTCAAAAATCAGCGTGGCGGCGAACTCAATTTGAATAGCGTGTCAAGGTTGCTTCAAAACCGCTTCTACATCGGTGAATATAAATACCGAGAGGTTCTCGTTCCCGACGGAATCCCGGCGATTATCCCGAAAGACCTTTTCGATAGAGTACAAGAAAAGCTTGCGAAAAACAAAAAGGCTCCCGCAAGGCACAAGGCGGAAGACGATTATCTGCTGACGACCAAGCTGTTCTGCGGTGATTGTCAATCCTTGATGTTCGGCGAAAGCGGGACAAGCCAAAGCGGAGCGACGTACCATTACTATAAATGCTCCAGCGCAAAAAAGAAAACGGGATGCAATCGCAAGCCCGTTAAGAAAAAATGGATCGAAGATGCGGTACTTGACCAAGTCAAAGTCGTTCTCCATGACGATGTTTTTATCGGCGACGTAGTACACAAATATTTGGAGTATCAGCAGCAAGAAAACACGGTCATTCCGTATCTTGAAAAGAGCCTTGCGGACACGCAACGCTCTATTGACAATCTAATAGCGGCTATCGACCAAGGAATTATCACACCGTCTACCAAGCAGAGACTTGAGACGTTGGAGGTAACCAAGCGCGAGTTGGAAGACAAGATATTGATCGAAAATATGAAGCGACCTCTGCGAACCGAGGACGAGCTTTGGGCTTGGTTCCGCTATATGCGAAACTTTGATCTAACGAGACTTGAGGAGCGCAGGCAGCTAATCGATGTTTTCGTCAATACAGTTTTCCTATACAATGACCGATTTTTACTTACTCTAAACTTCGGCTACGGCTCAAAAACCGTGCTCTTTACGGACATTCCGTGTTCGGATAAAGTTGCATGTGGGCGACCAATAAGAAACAGGACGGCAAGCCGTCCTGTTTCTTATTGCTTGAAAATCGCATATCGAAACGTCGGCTCCGAAGGAGACGAAAGGCTTGCGTACGCCGCACGCCCATAACATCCCAATTCACCGCAAGCCCGGTTCAGAATCCTGTCACTCCGACCAGTGTGAGTGTCCATAAGGGCACTCACATTTTTTATATCTGTTATGAACAATCCGACAAAAATTAGCGGTTTTGACCGCAAAAGAAAGCGGTGAGCATTTCTGCCCACCGCTTTGACTGTATTATAAACCGTTATTGCTCGGTAAAGGTAATTCTTCCTTGCGGCTTTGCGTATTCCTCGCCAATAGTGCCGCCGAGGTAATCTGCAATGTAGTTTTCAAGAAGCTCAATATCAAGCGTTCCTTCGGCATCTATGAGCCTTGCGTCTTTGAACATTGCCATTCCGTCGCCCAAGGAACGCAAATGGAAGTCAAAGCCTGCGAGAACGTATTTCTTGTTAATGTCAAGGTCACGGTATTCGCCGCTTTCCTTGTCAAGCACCTTGACACCGTACACACGGTAGTCACCGTCCACGCCCGTGAAGAAGCCGTTTTCATCGGTCTTGACGGATGTGGGGATGGCTGTGTTCAGCGAGAAGGTCGCGCCCGACATACTTGGGAATGAGCCGTTTTCTTCGGGATACTTCATCACGCCCATTTCAAGCATATCAAGAAGCATTTGCCCTGTGATCTCAACCGTTACGACTTGATTGTTATACGGGAACACCGAGAAAATATCGTTGAAGGTGACCTCGCCCGCTTCGATAGGCGCGCGCAATCCGCCGCCGTTGACAAAGGACACATCAGCTCCCGTCATCACACGAAGTGCATCCGAGCAAAGATTGCCGAGGGCGGTTTCACTATTTCTGACAAGTCGAGTATCGCCGTCGTGGGTGTTCAGCGTTACAGTGCTCCCGCCGATTACACGGTTGCCAAGCTCGGAGTAGCTCTCATTGATCTCAGCAAGGTACGCATCCACGGTCGCATCGGTCTTTTCGTATGTAGCGGTTTCCACAAGCTCGGTATGGGGTCCGTCCTCGGTGATGGTGAGCTTGCCGATGTACTCAAATTTTGTTCCCGTAGAGGAAAGCAGAACGTCGTCGCCACTCTTGTCTTTGATGGTTTTGTTTTCGATGACAAGATGCGCGTGTGCATCGAGAACCACATCAAATCCGTCGGTATTTTCGATGATATCGGTGATATCAAACAACTCATCTGACTCGTCATAGCCAACGTGCGAGAGCGCGATCACGTAATCCGCGCCTGCTGCCAGGACGGCATCAATATTCGCCTGAACAAGGTCGTATATTTCAGCACCACCAAAGGTGTATATGATCTCGCCGTCCTCGTTTTTGAACTGATCGGGACTCGACGAACTGATGGTAGAGGGTGTGGTGATGCCGATGTAAGCAATCTCCACGTCACCGTAGGATACGATGGTATAGGAATCAAAATATGACTTGTCCTCGCCTACCTTAGCAAAGTTACAGGAAAGGAACTTGGTGTTTGAGAGGTTGTTCAGCTCCACAAGACGCGCAAGCTGATAGTCAAATTCGTGGTTGCCCAGCGCGATGGCATCATAGCCCACCTTGTTCATAAGGTTTATGATGTACTCACCCCCCGAAACAGCACCCAAAGTGCCACCCTGCACAAAGTCACCCGAGGAAACAACGCCCACGTGGTCATAGACCCCTTTCAGCTCAGCTTTCATCGCCGCAAGCTTGGAATACCCCTCCACGGCACAATGCACGTCGTTTTCATAAATGATCGCAATAGACTCTGTTTCTGCCGCAGGGGGATTTGTTCCCGAGCCCGAGCAGGATGCAAGTGTCAGCAGCGACAAAAGCACCGAGAGACACAAAAATATGCTTAAAACTCTTTTTTTCATAACTACCTCTTTATATCAGCGACTTGAGCCAGAATACAAGTTCGGCAAAGAAGTTACCAAAACCGCCCGTGATTGTAAGCAAAATCATGTAAATGACCATGCTTGCCACACTGACAGCCTCACGCTTGATATTCAAATAAAAATTGAACTTTCCACGGAGTCCCTCTTCTTTTCTTGATTCTTTCCATTGGTACGTGATTACATCGTCGCAAACAAAGCCCGACGGCACAAAATCACGATACAGCCCCTCTTCCAATCTGCGGATTTGGAAACAGTTTGCATCATTGATTTCATAGTCCTCGCTGACCGACACAGTAACGACTGCCTTTTTCAGTTTTTGACGGTGGAATGCACCGATTTTGTTGATTTCGGACGGAAGATTGCGCGCCTCGTTCACGCGAATAGAATAACCGTATTTTTCGGATTGTATCGGCGTGGTAATAAGATCGCGCAGTCTGACCAAAAAGCTGCCTGCCGACTTGTAGGTGCTAAATACCCTATCGAGAGATTTATGTGGCAAGCGGAAGGAGAAATATCCCTCTTCATTGTCTATGTAAGATTGAATATGCCCGTAGTCCACTGTGATCAACGTTCCATCCGATAATTTGTCAAGTGCGAGTTCAAGCTTTGACAGATGCACAATATCTACGGTTTTTCTGTTATATGCGATCTCAGAGGTGTATTCATTTTTCATAAAATCAATGATACAGCCGCTTGAAAATGTGGCGCGGGCAATCTCTTCGTTTTTGAATGCGAGCGAAATATCCTCTATCTCCTCTGCGCTTACCTCGAAAGGCACGTAAAGACAGAGTTTGCTCGTCCCTTTAATACCCACGATTTTTACGGATACGTCGATGTAGCTTTTTCCTTTCGGGCTCATCCAATCGTGAAAATAGATCGTGCTGGTATCGTCGCCGTCAATCCATATTGCCCAGCCGTCATCTGTGAATTTTTTACCCTTAATTGACATTTATTTTACCTACGCTTCAAAACTGATTTTTATTTATATTACACAGGGGATGCGTACACATCCCCTGCGATTTGGTGTTTGGATTATTCTTTAACCCAAATTCTTTTTGATCTTCAGAATGTTTTGTCCGTCTTTGTACTCATAGGTAATGTCGTCCATAGACTTTTTTACCATATAAATACCAAGACCGCCGATGGCTCTTTCCTCTGCGGAAAGGGTTGTGTCAGGATCGGCTTTTGCAAGGGGATCGTAAGGCACACCCTTGTCGATAAAGGTAATTATCACGGCAAGAGGATCTTCGGTAACCTCCACACGGACGGTTGCGCTTCCCACCTCGGGATTGTATGCGTAGTGTGCTATATTGCCGAAAAGCTCGTCGATGGCAATGTCGATCTGCATCTGCGCTTTCATGGGGCAATCGAGCGCTTCAAGCTGTTCGTTTACAAAGTCGGTAACGGTTTCAATATTTTCTACTGTTGCCGCAATGGTTAGTTCTTTCATTTTGCGTCCTCCTCATTTGTTTTCATCTTTGCCTTATATTCGAGACAAAGCATTGTAATATCGTCAAACTGAGGTGCTTTACCTACAAATTCGTCAATATCCTCCTTGACTGCAGGAAGTATTTCTTGGGGTGTTCCGTTTTTCACTTTGTTCAAAATCGTACCAAGTCTTTCCATACCGTATAACTCATTATTTACATTTGTTGCCTCGGTTACACCGTCGGTGTACTGGAATATCTTGTCACCGGGCTCAAGCGTCATCGAGCCTGCGCGGTATTTTGTATTCTCCATACCGGCAAGGACAAAGCCTGCGCGTATCCTGTAAGGCTCAAAATCGCCGCCCGCCTTGCAAATAAAGGGCATTTCGTGACCCGCGTTTACGTAATTGAACTCGCCTGTTTCAAGGTCAAGCACGCCCTCAAAGGCGGTAATGAACATCTCTTCGCTATTTGATTCGCAAAGGAGATTGTTGACCTCGGTAAACACCGCTCCAAGGTCTCTGCCCTGTGTGGTGTGGTCCTTGATAAGGGTTTTACCGATGACCATAAAGAGAGCCGCGGGAACGCCCTTGCCCGAAACGTCGGCCATAACGATTGCCAGATGCTTGTCGTCCACCATAAAGAAGTCGTAAAAGTCGCCTCCTACCTCTTTCGCGGGGTCCATGGTTGCGTAAATGTCAATTTCTTTTCTTTCGGGGAATGCGGGGAAAATACAGGGAAGCATAGATTTCTGAATGTTTGTGGCAACGTTCAATTCCGCCGAGCTCTTCATTTCACGGGATGCAGACAGAATAGAGTGGAAAATCAGAACGAACTCGATAACGAAGATAACACAAACAGTCAGATACAGCGGAAAGAACCAGAAATGACCGGGGAAAATACCGTTTGCGTTGGAAAACAGATTGATAACGTAGAAACCAACGTGCGAAACCGCGGGTGCGGCTACAAAGGTTGCCATTTTTCCTTCAAGAGAATCTATCATTTCTCTGAAGTGCTTGCGAAGGAAGCGGAAATATGCAAAGAAGAAGATAGAATACACCACAATCTTAATGCCGATAAAGAAGAGAAGATTGGGAACCTCATACGGGCTTGCGACGATAAGTCCAAGCCTTCCCGCAAGAAGTGTGTCGGTGGTACCGCAGAACATAAACGTACAAACGTTTGCAATCAGGCAAGAGGTCAGTGATACGAAAATCTTTGAAGAAAGAGTGCCGTTATAAAGCAAGCAAATCATCAAGGAAACAATTGCGGAAAGTCCGATAATTCCCACCGCATCGTTTGTAAGATTTATGTAATATGATACGAAGGCAATGCCGTAAGCGATAACGGCTGCAAGTATCCATGCGGGGACAAGAAACTTTTTAGAATATTTTGGCTCAAAGGTAACGCCTGCAAGACAAGCGGCAAAAACCGATGCTAAAAACACCGCAAAACTCCAAAGTCCAATAATTTCCATTTCTTTTAATCCTTTCTGTATGTAAATATAAATTAAAACAAATCCATTCCGTCAAGCGCGGAAAGATATTTGTCAAGATACTCGGGAGTGATTTCACTCCAAGCATCACCAAGCTGTCGGATATAAGAATCGGTCAGAGGCTGAACCACAGGAATATCGCGAAGTCCTCCCTCGATACCGCCTGTAAAGAGACCCTCAAGCTGCTCTCTTCCTTCATCCGTGTGTTTTTTCTCCTTAACAAGTGCGGCAAAATCATCATCTGAGAGCACCTCAACGTTGTAACCCAGCTTTGCGAGTCCCTCAAAGAGCGCCTTGAAGGCTACCTCTCGCGCGGGATAGATATGAAATGCCACTGTGCTGTTATCGGTAGCGCAAAGGCTGATGATATTGTGCGCTGTTTCATCTACAGGTGAGAAATTTACAGTCGCACCGTAAATCGATTCGGGCACGGCTCCTACCTTGATATACGATGCCATTCTTCGCGTAAATGCGTTGGAATGGATATTCATCTGAAATTCTCCGTCCTTAATTCTGCCCTGAAGATTTCCGACACGCATAAACTTGATATCAAGCCCGTCATCAACCGCGGCTCTGAGCATCGCGTGCTCTGCCATATATTTAGAATAAATGTAGCTGTTATGGATGCGCTGACCGATATAGAAGTCACGTTCGGTAAACTGAATTTTGTCAATGCTTTTTGCCGAACCCGCTACGCTGATGGTAGACACCTGACAAAGAGTTGCGCCTTGTTTCTTTGCAAAGGCAATAAGGTTTTTAACACCGTCCGTGTTGATTCTTGTTAGGGTATCTCCATAAGCAAAATGCGCAACGTTTGCCGCAGAGTTGATAATGGTATCAAAGTGAATATCACAGCCTTGTGTAAAGATATCGGGATTTGTGATATCCCCCTCTGCCACCGTCCATTTTTCACCGTAGCCCTCGGAATAATCCTCTTCCGAGAAGTAGAAAAGGTTAGCCTTTACTCTGCGCTCAGCCGTAAGTCTCTTGTTAGGTCTTGCCAGACATACGATTTTATCACACAGATCGGCTCTTTCAAGAAGATCGATCAACAGGTGGATTCCGAGATAACCCGTAACACCCGTCAGAAGTACGTTTCCAAGCTTCTTGCTCTTTACTTCATTATTAGTATGAGCCTTAATGAACTCATCAATTCCGTTATAATCGAGAGAAACGAGATCGAAGCCGTTATCTTCCGCCGCATCTCCGTAGATTTTCTCAAGAAGAAGCGCGGGGGTGGGATATTTGTAAAGATCTCCGAAATCAAGCTTGCCTTCTTCCAGATTCAGGCGTGTTTCAATTTCAAGCAAAGCGTTTGCCGCATCCAGGGAGGAACCGCCAAGCTCGAAGAAGTTATCTTCCAGCCCAACCCTTTCGACCTCGAGAATCTCCTCAAAGGCGTGGCAAACGATAACCTCTCTGTGGGATATGGGCTTCTTATAGCTTCTGACATACTCCACAGGCTCATTGGCAAGTGCCTTGAGGTCGGTTTTTCCGTTGGGGGTTTGCGGCATTTTTTCAAGCTCCTTCAAAATATCGGGAACCATATAAGGCGTGAGGCGGCTCTTCATATGTGCCTTCAGCTCTTTTGCGTCCACCGTCTGCCCTGCCGCAACCGTATAAAATCCTACGAGATGCTCTGTCTTGTCTATTTTCTTGACCATACAGTTACACAGTGCGATTCCCTGATATCCGCCCATTACCTTTTCGATTTCGGAAAGCTCAATTCGAAGGCCGCGAAGCTTGATCTGCCTGTCGTTTCTGCCGTGATAGATCAATCTTCCATCGGGGTGGAAATGTCCAAGGTCACCCGTGCGGTAAACGCGAAGCCCTTCCCATTCAATGTATTTCGAGGCGGTCTCCTCGGGGCGATCCTTGTATCCGATACCGACACCGTTTCCGTAAACACAAATCTCACCGACCGCGCCAAAGGGTACAAGCTTGCGATTTGCGTTCAGAAGCAGAATGCCCATATTACCGATCGGTGTTCCGATGGAGAGCATATCTCCCGCCTCGGTAATGGTTGCGCCTATCGTGGTTTCGGTGGGACCGTATCCGTTATACATACGGATGCCGTAGGTCTTTTGCATTTCTTCAACAAGACTTCCGGGCAATACCTCGCCCGCCGCAAGAATTGCCTTTACGTTTGAAAGCGCGCTTACAAAAGCGGAGTTTGACAGATAGGCGGCGATACGCGACGGAGTGCAGTGAATAATGTCTGCGCTGTGTCTTGTGATGTGGGCGGCAAGCTCACCTGCGTCTATCATTGCCTTTTCGGTTCCGAATTCCACAAATTTTCCGTTGAAAAGAGGAACGAATATCTCGAAAAGAGATATGTCAAAGCAGATAGAGCCGATGGCTACAATTCCGCGGCAGTTAGGCACAATGTCGCGGTTAAAGGGATTGTTGTCGGGGTGGGTGATATTGGCGATACCTCTGTGGGAGAGCATAACGCCCTTGGGTCTGCCCGTTGTTCCCGACGTGTATATGATGTAAGCCACATCTTCCTGCTTTACAAGGGGTAATTTTACCGAGTCATCGGAAAATTCAATAAGTCTGTCGACTTCAAGATAATCGTATTTATCCGAGGTCTCCACATTTTTCGATGAAATCAAGTATGCGGCTTTGCTGTTTTCTACAATGTAGGATACTCTATCCTGTGGGTATGCGGGATCTACGGGAATAAACGCCGCCCCCGCCTTGGAAATTCCGAGGATTGTGGGAATGATGCGCCAGTCGCGATTCAGCATAAACGCAACCGAATCTCCCGATTTCACGCCCGCATTGACAAGCCCTCTCGCAATTCTGCCACTGACGCGGTCAAGCTCGGCAAAGGTGAGCGACACCTCGCCCGCATAGAGCGCGTAGCAATTACCGTGCTTTTCGGCTACGCTTTTGAAAATTGACGGAATGGTAAGGTCATTACCGACTTTGTAGCTTACTCCGCAGATATTTGTATTTTTTTCGTATTCTCTTTTTCCAAGAATAGAGATGTTTTCAATTTTAATATTTTGTATGCCTTGGTCTATGATCGTGCATACAGAGTCAAAGAAGCTCTGTGCGCGATCCTTGGTATAAATTCCCTCGCGGCAATCGAGGCGAATATCAAATCCGCCGTTTTCATTATGGAAAATGTTATACGTTAAGTGATTATGCATTCCCCCCGCCACGCTGTAATCCACGTGATGGGGAATCTCGGTATCAAATTCATACCGATAAAAGTTAAAGACGTACTCCGAAAGCGACTCGGAGATCATATCGTTATCGCGCAAGACTTCAAGAATTTTGTCATATCCGAAATTTTTGTGTGCCGATGCTTCTCTCGACGCCGTTTCCACAGATCGGCAAAGCTCGGCGAAGGTCTGCTCTTGATCAACACGTACTCTGACGGGAACAAGAAGCGTATAGCATCCGATGACATTCATTTGAGCCACGGTGCGATTGAGGCGAGGCATTAAAAACACAGCATCCTTTTTGCCGGTGGATTCGGCAAGATAGAGCGCATAGGCGGCGGCAAAAACGTAAGCCGGCGTTAATTTATTATCCTTGGCAAAATGCTTTAACGAATCGGAAAAGCCCTTTTCACAGGAAAAATTGTATGCCGTAAATCCGGCCCCCACAGCTTTTTCCGAAAAGATCGCAGGTTCAAACTCTGCCTCGTTAAAATAATTCTGCCAAAACGAAGCATCCGAATCGGACAAATCGGTTGCCGCGTTTACCGCAAAAGAATCGGCGCGGCATTCCTTTCTGCCAAGAACGTCCAACACCTTTTGCGCAAACAGACTCATACCGTAGCCGTCGATGATCAAATGATGAAAACGGGTATAGACAATGCATCCGCCCTCACAGAGAGGAATAATCTCGGATCGGTAAAGCTCCTGCTCGGCTCTCATAGGCTGTCGATCGGCGGTGTTCATATATTCAGCCGCATTCTCTGCGCTTTTTTCTTCAAGAATACTGCTTAAAGAAACAGGTGCATACAAATATTCAAGCTTACATAATTGCTCGTCCTTGTTCAGCTTTGCAAAGAAAGCGTCGGCTTCTGACAAGACCGTATCGACCGCAACCTTTGCTTCGGACGGAGAAACCGTGTGCAAATGAATTTTGACGGAAATTGTATTGATGGCATTTTCTCCAACGCTTGCCACCTCACTCATTGCAATTTCTCTTTGTGATAAATTTAAGTTTTCGAAGTTCATTCTGTGTTTCTCCCATCCAAAGTTTGTTGGTACCTCCTATGCCGTTCACACGGCATAGGAGAAAAATGTATGCAATAAAATTATTCGATAGTTAGAATATCGATAAATCCCGTTACTTCAAAGATTTCGTTAATGGTATCGTTTACGTTCTTGATGATCATTTCGCCCTGCTTGTTCATTACCTTCTGCGCCGAGAGAAGAACACGAAGTCCTGCGGAAGAAAGGTATTCAAGTGCGGCAAAATCAAGTATGAGCTTTTCGATGCCGTCAATGCTTTGCTTGAATTCTGCTTCAAGCTGGGGAGCGGTGGTGGTGTCGAGTCTGCCTGTAATAGCGACAGTAAGTTCTTTTCCGTTGAGATTCTTTTCGATAGTCATTTTGTTTTTCTCCTGTTTTTAAAAATTTTTTATTCCTTAATACAAACTGTCAGAACCTTGTATCCGTTTTCATTATCGTACTTAATATCGGAAGCGCAGTTCTTAATAATCATTTCGCTAAGCTCATCAAGTACCTTGAAGGCTTTATTTGTGATGTTGTGTCGCAGGACAACTTCTTTTTTGCCTGTTGATTCTTCATAGGCAACGGTCAGATTTACCTTTCCCTTCCCACCGATGGGTTGAAGTCCTGTCAGCAATTCCTCGACGACAAGCTGAACACGGGTGGCAGCCTTGGGGGCAAATGCGTATTTACTGCAATAAGAGGAAACCTGTGCAAGAACGGTATAAATATCAATGTCTTCTACTGTGGATTCGTACGTATAGGTTTTCAGTTTGCGGACAAAGGCAATTGTCTTCTCACGTTTCGGATGATTGAAAAACTCCAAAGGAGAAGCTTCCTCATAAACGCCACGATCAGCAAGGAAAATGATTTTACTTGCCACGTTCTTTGCAAAAGTCATTTCGTGGGTAACGATCACACAGGTCATACCGTTCTTGGCAAGATTGCGGATAACCGCGAGAACCTCGTCAACCATCGTGGGATCAAGAGCCGAGGTGGGCTCGTCAAACAGAATGATCTCCGGATTCATTGCAAGGCAACGGGCGATAGCCACACGTTGCTTCTGACCGCCCGAAAGCTGAGAGGGCATAAAGTCGGCTCTCTCCTGCATACCAACCATACGAAGGTATTCCATGCCTTCCTTGATTGCCTGCTCCCTCGGGATCTTATTCACAAGCATTGGGGCCTTGATTACGTTTTCAAGAACAGTCAAGTGTGAAAAAAGATTGAAGTTCTGATACACCATACCCATTTTGCGGCGGATCTTGTCGATATCAGCCCCCTTGGCTGTGATCTCATCACCGTCAATGAATATCTGTCCCGAGGTGGGCGTTTCGAGCATATTGATACAGCGAAGGAAGGTGGTTTTTCCACAACCGGAGTTGCCAACGATAACGATAACGTCGCCCTTTTCAATATTCTCGTTAATGTTTTCCCAAATAAGGTTATCTCCAAAACGCTTGGTAAGATTTTTGATTTCTACAAGACTCATTTATCTCACCTCCGATTTCTCAAGATAATCCTTGGATTTGATATGCTTTCTCTTTCCCATTCTTGTGATAACAAAGTCACCGAGTGTTCCGATCAGAAAATAACCCACAATCGACAGCACAATGCCAAGAACAGCATTGGAGATACCGTCAGTCGTACTTAAGAACTCTTTTACTCCGATCACAGACGCAACGCTGGTAATCTGCATACACATCACGAACATGGACATATACACGGGAACGATGCTCTCGATAATCTGAGGAAGCATAATATGGAAAAAGGTTTGCATTTTGCTCATTCCAATGGTACGAGCCGCCTCGACCTCCCCACCTGCAACCGAGCAAACACCGCCGAAAAAGACGCCCGTAAGATTAGCCGCAACAAAAAGTGACAAACCTATGTAAGCTATGAGAATGGAGCCGTTGTTTCGGTCCCCCATTATGATAAGAGCAAAAAGCATCAGCATAACCAGCGGCGGTATCTTAATAATGATCCCGTTATATACCTTCGCGATCGTTCTTATCACCTTGTTTCCCGAGCAGAATCCGGCGCACGTCAGAACACCGATCAAGGATGCCGTTACAAAGCATACAATGGTCAAAAAAAACGTAACACCGAGTCCCGTCAATATCTTTATAACCATCAGTCCCTCCTTTAATCCAGCTTCAATGCGGTTTCAAGCGCCAATGTAATCATCTCACCAAAAGAGTTCTGTCTTTCTTCCGCCGTCGTTTCCTCACCCGTGATGATATGGTTGGAAACGGTGCAGATCACAAGCGCATTTTTGTTAAGGCGCGCGGCGTTCATATAGAGAGCCGCACCCTCCATTTCGATAGCCATAATACCCATCTTCGCCCAAGCGGCGTTTGCGGTTTCATCATCACCGTAGAAGATATCGGAGGAAAGGAGGTTGCCTACGTGATAGGTAACGCCCATTTCCTTGGCACACTCTACGCACTTGCTCATTGCTTCATAGCTGCAAAGCGGAGCAAGCGTACCGGGAAGCTTATAGTTCGCCGCATAATTGGAATCGGTGGAGCATCCCATACCGATTACAACGTCACGAACGTGAATATCGTCCTTGAGAGCCCCCGCAGAACCGATGCGGATAATGTTGTTTACACCAAAGAAGTTGAAAAGCTCGTAGGAGTAAATGCCCATTGACGGCATTCCCATTCCACTTGCCATAACCGAAACACGCTTACCCTTATAGGTTCCCGTGTAGCCCTGAACGCCTCTGACGTTGTTAACGAGCACAGCGTTTTCAAGATATTTTTCCGCGATCAGCTTTGCGCGGAGAGGGTCGCCCGGCATAAGCACCGTGGAAGCGAAATCCCCCTGTTTTGCGTTAATATGTGCAGTTGCCATTTTTATACCTCTACTTCCTTATTGTTCAAAATCAGTTTTATTCTCTTACAGTCAATAGAAAAATCGCTGCGTTTTTGGATAACCGAAAGACAATATTCAAGGGTTTCCTTGACGGTGCGGATCGCCTCCGCAACACCATCGACAATATCCGCCTTATCGGTGTCGGCAATCACCGCAATACAATCCTCGCCAAAATTTACCGTATGGATCGCACCGTGCTTGGAAAACTCGAAAACGTCCTTCTCGCTCATACCTTCCATTGTTTCGGTATCATACAGCAAGTCGGGGTTTCTGTCAGATGCTATATCAAGCTCGTCGCAAAGCCTTATAAGCGCCGCAAGCAAGGCAAGGTTCGCATACTGTCCGTCACCAAGATCATAATCTGTGGGATAAAGGGCTTCATCCATCAAATCGGTCTTTCGGTGTCCCCTTCCCACCTCTGCGATAGCGTTCGCATACTGCTTGCTTGGTATCTCAAGGAGCTCCCAATACTTTTTTACAAACTGCGATGAGAAATCGTTGTGAAATTTACGGATCAGATTGGGCTTTGATATTTCCGGATGATCGTTTACATAA